>NZ_BAAILN010000044.1:356473-366383 GCF_054589155.1 Burkholderia sp. 3C | reverse complement strand
GCGTGCATCGACGACGCTGCGCGTCGTGCTGGCAGCCTTCGTCGTGCTTTGCGCGGCGGCTGCCGGTGCGAGCGCAGCGTCGTTCGTCGGGAGCGTGGAAGCGGTGTTCGTCGGGTTGCTGAGTGCCGCCTTGCTCGCCTCGGTGGCGCGTGAAACCAGTGCGCGCCGTGTGCCGTGCGCGTTGCTGCTCGAACCGGGTACCGGCGCGTTGGCCGCGTACGATGGTTCGGGGCGACGCCTCGCGCACGGTGCCGTGGTTCGCTGCACGCATTGGGCGGACCGGCTGCTGGTGCTCGAGATTGCACGCGAGCACGGGCGGCCGGTGCCGTTCCTGGTGCCGGCCGATGCCCTCGAGCCGCGCGCGTTTCGCGCGCTGTCGGTGGCCGGCAGGCGAGCCGGCCGCGATTAGCGGCGGGTGCGTGGGCCACGGCCGCTTTCGCGGCGCGCCGGTGGGCGTTGGTACAATAGCGCTCCGCGTTGCATCCCTAGTTAACGGATTTGTCAGGTGAGTGAAAAAGAAATCGATCAGGTTCTGGTCGAACGCGTTCAGAAAGGCGACAAGGCGGCGTTCGAACTCCTGGTCTCCAAATACCACCGCAAGATCCTCCGGCTGATCTCGCGCCTCGTGCGGGATCCCGCCGAGGTCGAGGACGTGGCCCAGGACGCGTTCATCAAGGCATACCGCGCGCTGCCGCAGTTTCGCGGCGAATCCGCGTTCTATACATGGTTGTACCGAATTGCCGTCAATACGGCCAAGAACTACCTTGCGACCCAGGGGCGCCGCGCGCCGACATCCACTGAAGCGGATGCGGAAGAAGCGGAAACTTTCTCGGACGCAGACCAACTAAGGGATATCAACACGCCCGAGTCGATGTTGATGAGCAAGCAGATCGCCGAAACGGTGAACGCTGCGATGGCCCTGCTGCCCGAGGAATTGCGTCAGGCCATCACATTGCGGGAAATCGAGGGCCTGAGTTACGAAGAAATCGCGGAAATGATGAACTGCCCGATCGGCACCGTTCGTTCGCGAATCTTCCGGGCCCGTGAGGCGATCGCCAACAAGTTGCGTCCGCTTCTCGACACGCCCGAAGGCAGGCGCTGGTAAGGCCTGCCCCGGGGTGCGGAAACGGCACGGGGTCCAGTTATACAGAGTCGTGTGTCACGACGGGGTATTGAAGATGGGGAGCATCATGGGGTCGGTCTCTACGCAATCGCATTCGCAAGGCCGCTCGCAACGCGAGCGTCTATCCGCACTGGTCGACGGCGATTCGCCCGATGGCCTGCCGCTCGGCCAGATCCTGGCCGCGTTCGGCGACACGGAGCGTCGCGCCTGGTCCGAGTTTCACGCGATCGGCGACGCACTGCGTTCCGACGATCTCGCGATCGCGCCGGCGGTCAGCCACGCCTTCAGCGCCCGGTTTTCCGCCGCGTTCGCGGCCGAGCCGCACCTGATCGCGCCGGCCGCGCTGACGGTCGAGGCCGCCGCACCGGCGCCGCGCAGCGCGCTGCGCCGCCGTCTCGTACCGGGGCTGGCGGTGGCCGCCGCGGCCGCCATGTTCACCTGGATCGTCGTGCCGCAAATGCAGGGCGCGGGCCAGCCGGGTGTCTCGCAGGTGCAGGTGGCATCGGTGGCGCCGCAGGATCTGCAGCGTGTGTCCGCGCCGGCCCGTCAGGATCTGAACATCATCCGCGACGCGAGCCTCGACCAATACCTCGAAGCGCACCAGCAATTCGCGCAGCAGCCCGTCGTGTCGGGCTCGATGCCGCTCATTCGCACCGCCGTCACGACGCAAGGCCAATAAACTCGATGCGGACATTGCTGTTGAATCGCGCCACTTCCGGCTGGACGCGGCTGCCTGCGCTCGTGTTGTGCGCCGCCGCACTGATTTCCGTTCACAACCACGCGATCGCGCAACCCGCACTCGATCCGGCCGCCGGCCCGCAAGCCGCGGCCGCTTGGCTGGACCGCATTCAGCAGGCCGCGCAAGCTCAGAACTACGACGGCACCTTCGTGTTCCAGCGCGGCAATTACGTGCAGTCGTCGCGCATCACCCACGTCGCGGCCAAGGGCGGCGAATACGAGAAGATCGAAAGCCTCGACGGCAAGCCGCGCAAGCTGCTGCGTCATAACGACGATCTCGTCACGTTCGTGCCTGAGCGTCATCTGTGCGTGGTCGAGCGTCGCCAGAACCGTGACGCGTTCCCGTCGCTGCTCGGCGCGAGCGGCGAACAGGTGCTGTCGGCCTACGACGTCAAGCCGGCCGGCCAGGATCGGGTGGCCGGTATCGACGCGCAGGTTGTCGAACTGGTGCCGAAGGACGCGAACCGCTTCGCCTACAAGCTCTGGACCGACGCCAAGACCGGCCTGCTGCTGCGTACGCAGACGCTCGACGCCGACGACCACGTGCTCGAGCAGGTAGCGTTCTCGCAATTGCAGATCGGCGCCGCGAATCCGGCCGAAAAAACCATCATCGCGAACAGCATCCGCAACCTCGACAACTGTACCGTGGTGCGCCCGCCGGTGGCGCCGGTCGACATCGAGGCGCAGGGCTGGAAGATCGCGCCGAGTGTGGCCGGTTTCCGCAAGATCCGCGAAGTGCGTCGGCCGATGGCCGCGCGCGATCCGAAGGCCGCGCCGATCGCCGTCGATCAGGCCGTGTTCACCGACGGCCTCGCTACCGTGTCGGCCTTCATCGAACCGGTGGAAAAGGGTTCCACTCGCAAGGAAGGGGCGGGCAGCACCGGCGCCACCCATGTGCTGGTCAAGCGCAGCGGCGATTTCTGGATCACCTTGCTGGGCGAAGTGCCGCAGGCAACCTTGCAGCAGTTCGCGGGTGCCATAGAATACAAGCCTTCGAAGTAAGCTCCCGGTTCCCCGACATGATCAAGACCACGCTGCGTACCTGGACGGCCGCGGCGGCGATGACGGCGTGCTTGCCCGTTGCGTCGCTGGCCGCGCAAACCGCTTCGCCCACCTCGGGTGCGTCGGCGCCGGCTGCCGCATCGGTGCCGGTTGCACCGCCTTCCGCGCCCGCGGCCCGCGCCGCGTTGCCCGATTTCGCCGATCTGGTCGAGAAGGCCGGTCCGGCCGTGGTCAACATCCGCACCACGGCCACCGTGCCGGTCGATCCGCGCGGCGCGTTCCAGCCAGGCCCGGACGACGGCGACATGTCGGAGTTCTTCCGCCGCTTCTTCGGCATCCCGCTGCCGCAAACACCGGGGGCGCCCAAGAGCGCGCCCGATGCGCCCGACACCGAACAGAACCGCGGCGTGGGCTCCGGCTTCATCCTGTCGCCCGACGGCTATGTGATGACCAACGCGCACGTGGTCGATGACGCCGACACGATCTACGTGACGCTGACCGACAAGCGCGAATTCAAGGCCAGGCTGATCGGCGTGGACGAGCGCACCGACGTCGCGATCGTCAAGATCAACGCCGCCAATCTGCCGAGCGTGTCGATCGGCGATTCCAACAAGGTGCGCGTGGGCGAGTGGGTGGTCGCGATCGGTTCGCCGTTCGGGCTGGACAACACGGTCACGGCCGGCATCGTCAGCGCGAAGGGCCGCAACACCGGCGATTACCTGCCGTTCATCCAGACCGACGTCGCGGTGAACCCCGGTAATTCGGGCGGCCCGCTGATCAACATGCAGGGCGAGGTGATCGGCATCAACTCGCAAATTTATAGCCGGACCGGCGGCTTCATGGGCATTTCGTTCGCGATTCCGATCGACGAGGCGATCCGCGTGGCCGAGCAGTTGAAGACCTCGGGCAAGGTCACGCGCGGGCGCATCGCCGTGGCGATCGGCGAGGTCACCAAGGATGTCGCCGATTCGCTCGGCCTGCCGCGTGCGCAGGGCGCGCTGGTCAGCAGCGTCGAGCCGGGCGGCCCGGCCGACAAGGCCGGCGTGCAGGCCGGCGACATCATCCTCAAGTTCAATGGGCGTGACGTCGAGGAAGCCACCGATCTGCCGCGCATGGTCGGCGACACCAAGCCGGGCTCCCACGCGACGGTCACGATCTGGCGCAAGGGCACCTCGCGCGATCTGCCGATCATGATTGCCGAAGTGCCGGCCGAGAAGAGCGCGCGCAACGCCGACGGCAAGCCGAGCCAGCCGGTCAAGCCGCGCCAGAGCAATGCGCTCGGCCTGACGGTCAGCGATCTGACGGCCGATCAACTGAAAGCGGCCAAGGTGCCGAACGGCGTGCACGTCGACGCGGCCGACGGCCCGGCGGCGCGCGCCGGCCTCAAGCGCGACGACATCGTGATTCGCGTGGGCGACACCGATATCACCAACGCCAAGCAATTCGCCGACCTGACGTCGAAGCTGGACCCGTCGAAGATGGTGGCGGTGCTGGTGCGGCGCGGCGACAACACGCAGTTCGTTCCGCTGCGTCCGCGCCAGAAGTAATCGCGGCGCGTGGCCTTCACCCTCTACGGCCGCGGCTGGTGCCACCTGTGCGATGATCTGCGCGCGGCGCTGGCCCCGGTCGCGGCCGAGTTTCAGGTGGCGGTGACGTACGTCGATATCGACGCCGATTCCGCGCTGGTGGCGCGCTATGACGAGGACGTCCCGGTGCTGCTGCTTGACGGCGCCGAGGTGTGCCGCCACCGGTTCGATGCGGTCGCGGTGCGCGCGGCGCTGTTGCGGCGCGGCGTGGCCGGCGGGGCGCGGTAAAGGCGCCGGTCGGCCCGGCAAGCGGCCGTCCCCGCACACATTCCTGCAGTTTTCGTGCCTTATCTGGCCGGGCGCGGCCAAAATGCCGCCTCTGCCAAGCCTTTTCGGCTAAAATAGGCTGTTTTTTCACCGACTTACAAGGCGTGCTCCGCAGTCGTCGAGCGCGCCTTTTTCGCTTGATCGGCACTGAATGGATCATATTCGCAATTTCTCGATCATCGCGCACATCGACCACGGCAAGTCGACGCTCGCGGATCGCATCATCCAGGTATGCGGTGGCCTCTCCGACCGCGAAATGGAAGCGCAGGTGCTCGACTCGATGGATCTCGAGCGCGAGCGCGGCATCACGATCAAGGCACAGACGGCCGCATTGTCCTATCGCGCACGCGATGGCAAGGTCTACAACCTGAACCTGATCGACACCCCGGGGCACGTCGATTTCTCGTATGAAGTGAGCCGCTCGCTGTCGGCCTGCGAGGGCGCGTTGCTGGTCGTCGATGCAAGCCAGGGCGTCGAGGCGCAAACCGTCGCGAACTGCTACACGGCGATCGAGCTCGGCGTCGAGGTGGTGCCGGTCCTGAACAAGATCGATCTGCCGGCGGCCAACCCGGAAAGCGCCATCGAGGAAATCGAGGACGTGATCGGCATCGATGCGACCGATGCCACGCGTTGCAGCGCCAAGACGGGGCTCGGCGTCGAAGATGTGCTCGAAGCGCTGATCGCCAAGGTGCCGCCGCCGAAGGGCGATCCCGACGCGCCGCTGCAGGCGCTGATCATCGATTCGTGGTTCGACAACTACGTCGGTGTGGTGATGCTGGTGCGCATCGTCAACGGCACGCTGCGTCCGAAGGAAAAGATCAAGCTGATGGCCACCGGTGCGCAATACCCGGTCGAGCATGTCGGCGTGTTTACCCCGAAATCGCGCGATCTCGAATCGCTGTCGGCCGGCCAGGTGGGTTTCATCATCGCCGGCATCAAGGAGCTGACGGCCGCGAAGGTGGGCGATACCGTCACGCACGTCGCCAAGCCGGCGCCGGAGCCGCTGCCGGGCTTCAAGGAAGTGAAGCCGCAGGTGTTCGCGGGCCTTTACCCGGTCGAGGCGAACCAGTACGACGCGCTGCGCGAATCGCTCGAAAAGCTGCGCCTGAACGACGCCTCGCTGCAATACGAGCCGGAAGTGTCGCAGGCGCTCGGCTTCGGCTTCCGCTGCGGCTTCCTCGGCCTGCTGCACATGGAAATCGTGCAGGAGCGCCTCGAGCGCGAATTCGACATGGACCTGATCACCACGGCGCCCACCGTGGTGTACGAGGTCGTGCAGGCCAACGGCGAAATCATCAAGGTCGAGAATCCGGCCAAGATGCCCGATCCGGGCCGCATCGCGGAAGTGCGCGAGCCGATCGTCACCGTGAACCTGTACATGCCGCAGGAATACGTCGGGGCGGTCATCACGCTGTGCGAACTGAAGCGCGGCTCGCAGATCAACATGCAGTACCACGGCCGCCAGGTGCAGTTGACCTACGAAATCCCGATGGCCGAAATCGTGCTCGATTTCTTCGATCGCCTGAAATCCACTTCGCGCGGCTATGCGTCGATGGATTACGAGTTCAAGGAATACCGCTCGTCGGACGTGGTCAAGGTCGACATGCTGATCAACGGCGACAAGGTCGATGCGCTGTCGGTCATCGTGCACCGTTCGCAGTCGCAATATCGCGGCCGCGAAGTGGCGGCGAAGATGCGCGAGATCATCCCGCGCCAGATGTACGACGTGGCGATCCAGGCCGCGATCGGCGCGAACATCGTCGCGCGCGAAAACATCAAGGCGCTGCGCAAGAACGTGCTGGCCAAGTGCTACGGCGGCGACATCTCGCGAAAGAAGAAGCTGCTCGAAAAGCAGAAAGCCGGTAAGAAGCGCATGAAGCAGGTGGGTTCGGTCGAGATCCCGCAGGAAGCGTTCCTCGCGATCTTGCGGGTCGAAGACAAATAACAGGACTGATCCTTTTATGAATTTCGCATTGATTCTATTTGTGCTCGTCGTGTTGACGGGGATTGCGTGGGTGCTGGACAAGCTGGTGTTCCTGCCGGGCCGTCGCAAGGCGGCCGACCAAGCGGCAGCCGAGTTCGACAATCAGCAAGCGCGCGTCGAGGCGCGCTTCGCCGACGAAAACGCCGATGCGACGCGCGCCAAGCTGCGCGACGAGAAGCTGCGCCAGCCGTGGTGGCTCGAATACACGGCAAGCTTTTTCCCGGTGATTCTGGCGGTGTTCGTGGTGCGCTCGTTCGTGGTGGAGCCGTTCAAGATTCCGTCGGGCTCGATGGTGCCGACCTTGCTGGTGGGCGATTTCATCCTCGTCAACAAGTTCGAGTACGGCCTGCGCCTGCCGATCACGAACCAGAAGGTCACCTCGGGCAGCCCGCTTTCGCGTGGCGACGTCGTGGTGTTCCGCTATCCGAAGGATGAGTCGGTCGACTACATCAAGCGCGTGATCGGCCTGCCGGGCGACACCGTGCAGTACTACGACAAGAAGCTGACCATCAACGGCCAGGCCGTGCCCGAAACGCCGCTGCCCGATTTCTTCGACGAAGAGCGCATGAACTATGCGAAGCAGTACGAAGAAACCATCGACGGCCGCAAGAACGCGATCCTGAACAACCCGGCCGTGCCGCCGTTCGTGATGGGCGCCGACGATTTCCCGTACAAGAGCAACTGCCAGTACAACGAGCACGGCGTGACCTGCAAGGTGCCGCCGGGCCACTACTTCATGATGGGCGACAACCGCGACAACAGCGCGGACAGCCGCTACTGGGGCTTCGTGCCCGACAAGGATGTGGTCGGCCGCGCGTTCTTCATCTGGATGAACTTCAGCGACCTGAAGCGCATCGGCTCGTTCCACTGAGCCACCGGTCGATCCCGGCCAGCATTGCGCGACGGCCACGCGCAATGCTGGCAAATCACTTCAAGAACCCGCGGTAACACCGCTTCGACACGCCTTTTCACGCCCGGCATCCGTCACTCGACGGCACCCGCGGCCGCGTTATACTCCTGCTCATGTCTCAGTCCCAGTTGGAAAGCCGGCTGCGCTACGAATTTCGCAATGCGGAATTGCTGCGTCAGGCTTTGACCCACCGTAGCCACAGCGCCACGCATAACGAACGGCTCGAGTTTCTCGGCGATTCCGTTCTGAATTGCGCGGTGGCGGCCCTGTTGTTTCAGCGCTTCAGCAAGCTGGACGAGGGCGATCTGTCGCGCGTGCGAGCCAATCTCGTCAAGCAGCAGTCGCTGTACGAAATTGCTCAGGCCCTGAATATTTCGGAAGGCCTGCGGCTCGGGGAAGGGGAGTTGCGCAGCGGCGGGTTTCGCCGCCCGTCGATTCTCGCGGACGCGTTCGAAGCCATCATCGGGGCCGTGTTCCTCGATGGCGGCTTCGAAGCCGCCCAAGGGGTGATCAAGCGCCTTTACATACCGATTCTCGATCACATCGATCCGCGCACGCTCGGCAAGGACGCCAAAACCCTGCTCCAGGAATACCTGCAAGGCCACAAGATCGCGCTGCCGACCTATACCGTGGTCGCCACGCATGGTGCGGCGCACAATCAGCAATTCGAAGTCGAATGCACGGTGCCGAAGCTCGAGATCAAGGTGTCGGGTTCCGGCGCGAGCCGCCGCGCGGCCGAGCAGGCTGCCGCGAAGAAGGCGCTCGACGAGGTGATGGCGCGCCCGATGGCCGCTGCCAAGCCGAAGCGCTCGAAGAGTTCGCGCGCCAAGGGCGAGCCGGACATCGTGCCGGGCGTAAAGGGTGTGCAGGAAGCGCTGGACCTGCGGGCCGCGCCGGCCGAACGCAAGGAACGTACGGCGTCCGCGGCGGGCAAGCCTGCCGACGGCGCCGCCGAGCGCGGCATACCGGTGGCCGTGATTCGCGCGGGTTCGCACGGCGACACTGTGAAATCGGCCGACAAGCCTGTGGATAAACCGGCCGACAAGCCGAACGACAAGCCGCAAGCGACGGATAAACCCGCCGCCGACAAGCCCGCCACCGAGAAATTGGTGCCGGCAGCCAGCGACAAGCCCGATACCGCCGTTCGTGGCGCCGGTACGGGCGACCGCACGTTGCGCCTGCGCGACACCACATCCGGGCCGTCCGACGACGCCGATACCGACCTCGCCGCCGCGCCCCTGCGCGTGGCCGATGCCGGTCACTGAACTCCTGATCCAGTCGCGGGCCGCGTCGTGCGGCTCGCCACGCATTGCAGCAACCTGATATGAACGCTCCCGTTACTCCCGCCGGATTCCGTTGCGGCATGGTCGCCATCGTCGGCCGGCCGAACGTCGGCAAATCGACGCTGATGAACGCGCTCGTCGGCCAGAAGATCAGCATCACCTCGCGCAAGGCGCAAACCACGCGCCATCGCATCACCGGCATCCACACGCTGCCGGACGCGCAATACATCTTCGTCGATACGCCGGGCTTCCAGACGCGCCACAGCACCGCGCTGAACCGCACGCTGAATCGCACCGTCACGTCCACGCTCACCTCGGTCGACGCGATCCTGTTCGTGATCGAGGCGGGCCGTTTCGGCCCCGACGATCAAAAGGTGCTCGACCTGATCCCGAAGAACGTGCCGACGCTGCTGGTGCTCAACAAGCTCGACCGGGTCGCCGACAAGAGTTCGCTGTTCCCGTTCCTAAAGGAGATGGGCGATCTGCGCGAGTTCGCCGAAGTGGTGCCGTTGTCGGCCAAGAGCGATGACGATGTTGCCCGGCTGATGCAGGTCACCAGGCCCTACCTGCCGGAAGGCGATCCGATCTACGGCGAAGACGACCTGACCGACCGCAGCTCGCGTTTTCTCGCCGCCGAAATCCTGCGCGAGAAGGTGTTCCGCTGGACGGGCGACGAGCTGCCGTACACGAGCACCGTGATCATCGACAAGTTCGAGGAAGAAGGCCGGCTCACGCGCGTGTTCGCGACGATCCTGGTCGAGCGCGATTCGCACAAGGCGATGGTGATCGGCAAGAAGGGCGCCAAGCTCAAGCAGATCAGCACCGAGGCGCGTATCGACATGGAAAAGCTGTTCGACGGCCCCGTGTATCTGGAGACCTTCATCAAGGTCAAGAGCGGTTGGGCCGACAACGAAGCGGGGCTTCGTGCCTATGGGTACGAATGACGGGACGGACGGCGTCGGCGACGATGTCCCCGTGTCGCTGGCCGATCCCGCGCCCGACGTGCCCGACGCCACG
>NZ_BAAILN010000044.1:339154-356375 GCF_054589155.1 Burkholderia sp. 3C | reverse complement strand
CGCGCCGGCACCGGCGCGCAAGCCGCGTCGCGCCAGCGGGCCGCGCGCATCCGAATTTCGCGTTTCCGAGCAGCCCGGTTTCGTGCTGCACAGCTATCCCTATCGCGAAACCAGCCTGATCATCGACGTGCTGACGCGCGACCACGGCCGCGTCGCGCTCGTCGCGAAGGGCGCCAAGCGTCCGCATTCGGCGCTGCGCGGCGTGCTGCAGACGTTCCAGCCGCTGTCGCTGTCGTGGTCGGGCAAATCCGAGATGCGCACGCTGACGGGCGCCGAATGGGTGGGCGGCATGCTGCCGCTGGGCGGCGACGCGCTGCTCTGCGGTTTCTACGTCAACGAACTGCTGGTCAAGTTCTGCGCGCGCGAAGATCCGTTCCCCCCCCTGTTCCAGCATTACCTTCTCACGCTCGCGCGGCTCGCCCACGACGAGCCGGCCGTGCAGGTGCTGCGCTCGTTCGAGCGCGTGCTGCTGCGCGAAACCGGCCATGCACGTGCGCTGACCCGCACGGTGTCGCGCCGCACGGTGCAAGCTGACGGCCGCTACGTGTTCGATCCCGAGCGCGGCGTGCGCGAGGCCGACCACGAGTTGCCGTCGCACTGGCCGGTCGTGTCGGGCCAGACGTTGCTCGACATGGAGGAGGACGATTACCATCGTGCGCAGACCGTCGCGCAAAGCAAGACGCTGATGCGCTTCCTGCTCAACACCTATCTGGGCGGCACGCCGCTCGCCACGCGCCAGATCCTGATCGACCTGCAAAACCTATGAGCTTCTTCCTGACCGCGCCGAACGCCATCGATCTCGGCGTCAACATCGATCACGTCGCCACGCTGCGCAATGTGCGCGGTACGGCCTATCCCGATCCGATTCGCGCCGCGCTGGCCGCCGAGCAGGCCGGCGCCGACGCGATCACGCTGCATTTGCGCGAGGATCGCCGCCATATCCGCGACGCCGACGTGCGTGCGCTGCGCCCGCTGCTGGTCACGCGCATGAACCTCGAATGCGCGGTCACGGCCGAGATGCTCGACATCGCTTGCGAGGTGCGTCCGCACGACGCCTGCCTGGTGCCGGAAAAGCGCGAGGAACTGACGACCGAAGGCGGCCTCGACGTGGCCGGCCATTTCGAGGCCGTGCGCGCCGCGTGCCGGCAACTGGCCGAAGCCGGCGTGCGGGTGTCGCTGTTCATCGATCCCGATGCCGAGCAGATTCGCGCCGCGCACGAGGCCGGCGCGCCAGTGGTCGAGCTGCACACCGGCGCCTATGCGGAAGCGCACGACGAGGCCACGCAGCAGCGCGAATACGAGCGCGTGGTGGCGGGCGTGGACGCGGGCGTCGCGCTGGGTCTGAAGGTCAACGCGGGCCACGGGCTGCACTACACCAACGTGCAGCCGATCGCCGCGATCGACGGCATCGTCGAGCTGAACATCGGCCACGCGATCGTCGCGCAATCGATCTTCACGGGCTGGGACAACGCCGTGCGCGAGATGAAGGCGATCATGGTGGCGGCACGCGTGGCCGCCCGTCACGGCGGCCGTTGAGCGCGCCATGACGATCTACGGGATCGGCACCGACATCGTTCAGGTGAGCCGGATTGCCGCGGTGCTCGAACGCACCGGCGGCCGGTTCGCCGAGAAGGTGCTCGGCCCCGACGAACTGCGCGTGTTCCATGCGCGCCGCAAGCGCTCCGAGGCGCGCGGCATCGCGTTCCTGGCCACGCGCTTTTCGGCCAAGGAAGCGTTCTCGAAGGCGATCGGCCTCGGCATGCGCTGGCCGATGACCTGGCGCGCGCTGCAAACCCTCAACGAACCGAGCGGCCAGCCCTACGTGGTGGCCTCGGGCGAACTGGCCGACTGGCTGGCCGCGCGGCAGATCAGCGCGCGCGTGACCGTCAGCGACGAACGCGACTACGCCGTGTCGTTCGTCGTGGCCGAAACGCCAGGCGCCGCGCCGGCTCGCGACTGAACCTCTTCTCCACGGACCGACCCGATGAAACCGACTCCCGGCCCCGTCATGCTCGACGTCGTCGGCACGACGCTCACGCGCGACGATGCACGCCGCCTGGCCCATCCGCGTACCGGCGGCGTGATCCTGTTCACGCGCCATTTCGAGAACCGCGCCCAGCTGTGCGCGCTGACCGATTCGATCCGCGCGGTGCGCGAGGACATCCTGATCGCCGTCGATCACGAAGGCGGCCGCGTGCAGCGCTTCCGTACCGACGGGTTCACGGTGCTGCCGGCCATGCGCCGGCTCGGCGAGCTGTGGGACAAGGACGTGCTGCACGCCACCAAGCTGGCGACCTCCGTGGGTTTCGTGCTGGCGGCCGAACTGCGCGCCTGCGGCATCGACCTGAGCTTCACGCCGGTGCTCGATCTCGATTACGGCCGCTCGAAGGTGATCGGCGATCGCGCGTTCCATCGCGACCCGCGCGTCGTCACGCTGCTGGCCAAGAGCCTGAACCACGGCCTGGCGCTGGCCGGCATGGCGAACTGCGGCAAGCATTTTCCCGGCCATGGGTTTGCCGAAGCCGATTCGCACGTCGCGCTGCCGACCGACGACCGGCCGCTCGAGCAGATCCTCAAGGTCGACGTCGCGCCTTACGACTGGCTCGGCCTGTCGCTGTCGGCGGTGATCCCGGCGCACGTGATCTACACGCAGGTGGATCGGCGTCCGGCCGGGTTCTCGCCGATCTGGTTGCAGGACGTGCTGCGCGACCGGCTCGGCTTCACGGGGGCGGTGTTCAGCGACGACCTGTCGATGGAAGCGGCGCGTGCGGGCGGCTCGCTCGCCCAGGCGGCCGACGCGGCGATCGAGGCCGGTTGTGACATGGTGCTGGTCTGCAATCAGCCCGAAGAAGCCGAAAAGGTGCTCAACGAGATGCAGGCCGAGGTGTCGGCGGAATCGGCGCGCCGCATTCGCCGGCTGCGTCCGCGCGGCAAGCCGTCGAGCTGGGACAAGCTGACGCGCCGCCCCGACTACCAGCGCGCCACGGCGCTGCTGCGCGAGACGCTGGGATGAGCGCCTGACGGCGCAAGCGTCTAGCCAAAAAGGAACGGACCACGCATTGCGTGGCCCGTGTCGTTTCGTCGATCCGATGCCGTGTCGCGGATTGCGCGCGGCATCCGCCATCAGTTCATCTTCATGCGTTGCAGCTTGTTGTAGAGCGTCTTCGGGCTGATGCCGAGCAGGGCGGCGGCGCGGTGGCGGGTGCCGCCCACGGCGTCGAGTGTCGCGCGGATCAGCAGATCCTCGACGTCCGACAGCGGCGTGCCGACGCGCACCTGCACGCTGCTGCCGTTCAGCGCGGCGCCCGGCACGAACACGCCGTCGTTGGCACGCAGCGTTTCGATGAAATCCCCCGACGCCTCGTAGGCGAGCCGCACGCGTTCACGCAACTCGCGCACGTTGCCGGGCCAGTCGTAGGCCAGGCATTCACGGATGAAGTCGGGTGCGATGCGCTTGTCGACCGAACCGAGGCCCGCCTTGCGCGCCTCCAGGTTCAGGTCGGTGACGAGCGCCTCGGCGATCTGCAGCATGTCGTCGTCGCGATCGCGCAGCGGCGGCAGCGCGATCGAAGCCGCGTCGAGCCGCAGCCACAGATCCTCGCGCAGCGTACCGTTGTCGAGCGCCTCGCGTGCCGGGCGGCGCGAGGTGGCGATCAGGCGGAAATCGGTGGCGATCTCGGCCGAGCCGCCGATGCGCATGAACGATTGCGAATCGAGCGCGCGCAGCAGCGATTCCTGGATCGACAGTGGCAGGGCGGTCACGTCCTTGAGCAGCAGCGTGCCGCCGCTGGCCTGTTCGAACAGGCCCGGCTCGCGCCGTTCGGCACCGCCGTAGCTGCCGCGTTCGCGGCCGAACAACATGCTTTCGATCACGACGCTGCCCAGTTCGATCACGCGCGGCAATTGCAGCGCGGCGCGGCAGTCGAACTTGACGAGCGGCCCCTTGCGGCGGCGGCTCAGGTCGTGCAGTGCGCGGGCGGTGGCTTCCTTGCCGGTGCCGGCCTCGCCCCACACGAGCACGGCGGCCTCGCTGCGCGCATTGCGCTCGATCATGTCGTACACGTGTTGCGTGCCGTCGCTGCGACCGATCAGCGGCCCGAAGCGGCCCAGCCGGCGCAGCGTGGTGCGCAGCGTCTGCACTTCCTCGATCAGCTCGTACGGGCGCGGGATGCGCGCCAGCAGGCTGCGCAGCCGCGGAATATTGACCGGCTTGAGCAGGTAATCCCAGATCCCATGCCGCAACCCCTCGATCGCGCTCTCGACCGTCGCATTGCCGGTCAGCACGATCACCGGCAGGCCGCCGTTCGGCTGCTGCGGCTGCGGCAGGTGCTGCAGCAGGTCGAAGCCGCTGCCATCGGGCAGGTTCAGGTCGACCAGCACCACGTCGGGAATGGTCCGCGCCAGTGCAGCACGAGCCTCGGCGAGCGAGGTGGCGGTGTCGACCGTGAATCCGTCAGCGGCAAGCAGCGCCGTCAGGCCGGACAAGCTGTTGGGATCGTCTTCGACTATGAGGGCGTGTGGCATGGTGTGCGGAATGTTCAATGGGCCGGCCGTTCGTGACGGGCTGTACGCCCTATTTGTTTGATTAGCGTCGGATTTTATGTCCCTTGGCGGCAATAGCGTACGGTATTTACCTTTGAAAGCAAAAGAGTTACCGAAGATACAAATTGATGCCGATTCTGTGTGGCAACGCTGATAATCTAGATTATTGCAATTTTATGCAATTATGTGCTGCAGACAAACAAAAAGCGCCCCGAAGGGCGCTTTTTCAAGCCAATCGCGTGAACTTATGCGCGGCTGCGATACTCGTTGGTACGCGTATCGATTTCGATCTTGTCGCCGGTGGCGCAGAACAGCGGGACTTGCAGTTCATAGCCCGTTGCCAGCTTGGCGCTCTTCAGTACCTTGCCCGACGACGTGTCGCCCTTGACGGCCGGTTCCGTGTACGTGATTTCGCGCACGATGACCGTCGGCATGTCGACCGAAATGGCCTTCTCGTTATAGAACACGACTTCGCAAGCCATGCCGTCTTCGAGGTAGTTCAGTGCGTCGGCCATCATTTCGGCTTCGACTTCGAACTGGTTGTAATCGGCGTCCATGAATACGTACATCGGATCGGCGAAATACGAATACGTGACTTCCTTGCGGTCGAGCACGACGACGTCGAACTTGTCGTCCGCCTTATAAACCGATTCCTGGCCGGCGTTCGTCAGCAGGTTCTTCAGCTTCATCTTGACGACGGCCGAGTTACGGCCCGACTTGTTGTATTCGGCCTTGGCGACAACCCACGCATCGCTGCCGACCATCACGACGTTGCCTACGCGGAGTTCCTGAGCGGTTTTCATATCAAAACTGTCCTGTGCAAAAAATTTTCCTGATGTCGCGCAACGGCCGACTACGCAAGCGGGCCATGTCTGGTTCGTTTCGCACGCCGGGCGCCGTGTTTCAGGCAATTGACCGGGGCCGGAACGCGCTTGCGTGGTCCGCCGTTGGATAACCGCTTATTTTAACTGAGATTTTGTGAAATCCGCCAGATTTCCAGCGAGATCGCCCACCGCCGCCAGTTCGTCCGCCCAGGCGTGCGCACGCGCATCGAACGTGGCCCGGTGAGTCGAGAAATCGGCCCAGTCCGGCGTGCCCGCGCCGTTCCAGGCGTGCCAGAAGCGGGCGGCGGCGTCGCGCGCCGGGGCGGGCAATGTGGCGCTCAGGTGGGCAAGCGCCGCGTCGAGTTTCGGCAGGTGGGCGTCGTCGGCCTGCGGATAGATGTGCCAGACGAACGGCTTGCGTGCCCACTGCGCGCGGACGAAGGAATCCTCGCCGCGCACGAAGTTCAGATCGCTGGCCCACAACAGCGCGTCGTAATCGGGCTGGGCGACGAAGGCCAGGCCGTGCACGGTGAGCCGGCCCACCTGCGCGTGGCTGCCCGCGCCGAAGCCGGGCAGGCCGAAGAACGCGGCCACCGCCGGGCCGATACGGCCTTCCGGCACCAGCAGCACGACCGGCTGCGTGCCGTCGCGCCATTGTTCGAGCAGCGCGCCGAGCGCCGGATTTTCATAGGCGAACAGTGAAACGACCAGCGTGCCGGGTGCCGGCGCGGGGCCGCCGGTGGCGCGTCGCCACCACGCGTCGCGCGCCTCGGCCGAGGCCATGAACGCCTCGCGCCGCGCATCGAGGCCGGCTTCCTTCAGCACGCCGCCGGTGCCGGGGCCGAGCCCCGGAAAGAAGAACGCCTTTTGCAGCGGATAGCGCGGGTGCGGTGACGGGCGGCGATGGAAATCGGCCACCCAATCCTCGGCGCTCAGGTATTCGAGGTTGATCCAGACCGGCGCGCGTTCGCGACGCGCCATCGCGTGCACGTACTCGGCCGGCAGTTCGCAGGCGAATGCCTCGATCACCACGTCGGCGATCGCGAGCGTGTCGCCGGCATGCACCGGTTCGCCCCAATGCTCGATCGCGATGCCGTCCACACTTTGCTTCGCCGCCGCCGGATCGAGGCCGGGCGCGAGCCGGGCGAAGGTGGCCAGGTCGTCGACGAACAATCGCACCTGCCAGCCGTGTTCGCGCGCGAGTTGCAGGGCGAGCCGCCAGCACACGCCGATATCGCCGAAGTTGTCGACCACGGCGCAGAAGATGTCGCAGGCGAGCGGCGGCCCGGAGGCGTCGGGGCGGGCGGGCGATGGGGCAGGGAAGTCGGGCATCGAAGGAACCGGGGCGAATGCACTAAACTGGCGATTCTAAATGACCTGTTCGCGCGCCACGGCGCCCGGATCCCGCATGACAGCCCCCGCATCCGATTCGTCCCGCACGCCTCCCCAGGCCGATCCGTCCGTTCCGGCCGACGCCCCGTTCGAACCGAAGCCGATCCTCGCGCAATTGCCGCACCTGCCCGGCGTCTATCGCTATTACGACGCGGGCGGCGCGGTGCTCTACGTCGGCAAGGCGCGCAACCTGAAGAAGCGCGTTTCGAGCTATTTCAACAAGACGCTGCCCTCGCCGCGCATTGCGATGATGGTGTCGCGGATCGCGAAGATCGAAACCACGGTCACGCGTTCGGAGGCCGAGGCGCTGCTGCTCGAAAACAACCTGATCAAGGCGCTCGCGCCGCGCTACAACATCCTGTTTCGCGACGACAAGTCGTACCCGTATCTGAAGCTGACCGGGCACGCGTTTCCGCGCATGGCGTATTACCGCGGCGCGGTCGATCGCAAGAATCAGTATTTCGGGCCGTTCCCGAGCGCCTGGGCGGTGCGCGAAAGCATCCAGATCCTGCAGCGCGTGTTCCAGTTGCGCACCTGCGAGGATTCCGTGTTCGGTAACCGGACGCGGCCCTGCCTGCTGCATCAGATCAGCCGTTGCACCGCGCCGTGCGTCGGCGCGATCGGCGAGGAGGATTACGCGCGCGACGTGTCGAACGCATCGCGCTTCCTGCTTGGCCGGCAGAGCGAGGTGATGAAGGAGCTGGAGCAGAAGATGCACGCGTTCGCGGGCGAGCTGAAGTTCGAGCAGGCGGCGGCGGTGCGCAACCAGATGAGTTCGCTGTCGACCGTGCTGCATCAGCAGGCGATCGAGGTCGGCGGCGAGAGCGACGTCGACATTCTCGCCGTGGTGGCGCTGGGCGGGCGCGTGTGCGTGAATCTGGCGATGGTGCGCGGCGGCCGGCACCTTGGCGACAAGGCGTATTTCCCGGCGCATGCCGATAGCGCGCTGGCGTTGGCGGCGGGCGTGGCGGGGGACACCGAGGTGGATGGCGAGGGCGCTGCTGCCGTGATTGAAGATCCGGCGGCGCTAATGGGTCCGATGGCGGACGCTTCCGATGCGGACGAGGCGGCGATGCCGGCCGATTCGGCCGGCGCTGTCGATGCGTTGACGGACGAGGCCGGCGCGGCTCCCGCCGACGAGCCGGCCGAAGCCGAAGCCGAAGCCGAAGCCGAAGCCGAAGCCGAAGCCGAAGCCGAAGCCGAAGCCGAAGCCGAAGCCGAAGCCGAAGCCGAAGCCGCCGGCGTGTCGATCGAAACCGAAGTGCTCGAAGCGTTCATCGCACAGCACTATCTCGGCAATCGCGTGCCGCCGGTGCTGGTGGTCAGCCACGCGCCGTCGAATCGCGAGCTGATCGACCTGCTGATCGAGCAGGCCGGCCACAAGGTCGCGGTGCTGCGCCAGCCGCAAGGGCAGAAGCGCGCGTGGCTGGCGATGGCCGAGCAGAACGCGCGGCTCGCGCTGGCGCGTTTGCTGTCCGAGCAAGGTTCGCAGCAGGCACGCACGCGCGCGCTCGGCGATGTGCTGAGCCTCGAATCGGACGATCTCGCCGAATTGCGGATCGAATGCTTCGACATCAGCCACACGATGGGCGAGGCCACCCAGGCGTCGTGCGTGGTGTTCCATCATCACAAGATGCAGTCGGGCGAATACCGCCGCTACAACATCACCGGCATCACGCCGGGCGACGATTACGCGGCGATGCGCCAGGTGTTGACGCGCCGCTACGAGAAGATGGTCGAGCAGGCGGCCGACGCGGCCGCGGCCGATACCGCAGCCGGCATCGACGGCGACGCGACGCGCGCCACGGCGTCTGCCTCGCTGCTGCCGAACATCGTGCTGATCGACGGCGGCAAGGGCCAGGTGGAAGTGGCGCGGCAGGTGTTCACCGAGTTGGGCCTCGATTGCTCGATGCTGGTGGGCGTGGCGAAGGGCGAGGGGCGCAAGGTCGGCCTGGAAACGCTGATCTTCGCCGACGGCCGCGCCTCGCTCGAACTCGGCAAGGAAAGCGCGGCGCTGATGCTGGTCGCGCAGATCCGAGACGAGGCGCACCGCTTCGCGATCACCGGCATGCGCGCCAAGCGTGCCAAAACCCGACAGACGTCGCGGCTGGAGGAACTCGAAGGCGTGGGGGCCAAGCGGCGCCAGCGCTTGCTCGCGCGGTTCGGCGGGCTGCGCGGCGTGGTGGCCGCGAGCGTCGAGGAGCTGGCCAGCGTCGAGGGCATTTCGCACGCGCTTGCCGAGCAGATCTACCGCCAGCTTCACTGAAGCGCTGCGCGCTCACCCTGCTCGCTTGTGGCGGGGCGGGCGGCGCGGCACAATTGCACATCCTCTACCCGTCCAGCCCGTCATGCCGTTCAATTTCCCGATATTCCTGACCTGGGTGCGAATCGTGCTGATTCCGCTCGTCGTCGGCTTGTTCTATCTGCCGGACGTGATGATGAGCGCCGATCACCGCAACCTGGCGGCGGCGCTGGTGTTCGTGCTGGCGGCGCTGACCGACTGGTTCGACGGCTTCCTGGCTCGCAAATGGAACCAGACCTCGGCGTTCGGCGCGTTTCTCGACCCGGTGGCTGACAAGCTGATGGTGACTGCGGCGCTGCTGGTGCTGGTACAGATCTCGCGTATCGACGCGGCCATCGCGCTGGTGATCATCGGCCGGGAAATCGCGATTTCGGCGCTGCGCGAATGGATGGCGCAGATCGGCGCATCGAAGAGCGTGGCCGTGAATTCGCTCGGCAAGTTCAAGACCGCCTGCCAGATGGTCGCGATCCCGATGTTGCTGTATTATGGCGCGCTGCCGATTGGGGGCGGTATCACCATCGACACCCGCGTGTGGGGCCTGTGGCTCATCTATCTCGCGTCGGTGCTGACGATCTGGTCGATGCTGTACTACATGAAGCTTGCGTGGCCGCAGATTCGTGAGCGTGGCGGTGCGATGTGAAGCTTTGCCGGGGTGTCGAGAAAAAGGGTGCGAAAAACGCTTGACACTCTGAAACAGGTTCTACATAATCTCATTTCTCCGCTGCACTGAAACGAACGCAGCAGCGAACGAAGCAGTAGCGCGGAGATGGCAGCAGTAAGCAGCACAATGCGGGAGTAGCTCAGTTGGTAGAGCGCAACCTTGCCAAGGTTGAGGTCGCGAGTTCGAGACTCGTCTCCCGCTCCAGATTCAAGCGGTGTTTTGTTGAATCAGCAGTCGCATTGTGGTTCGGCAAAGCCTGCGTAGCAGGTAATGCGGGAGTAGCTCAGTTGGTAGAGCGCAACCTTGCCAAGGTTGAGGTCGCGAGTTCGAGACTCGTCTCCCGCTCCAAAACAAGGGGAAGCCACGCTTCCCTTTTTGTTTGGCAGATTTCCAAAGTGAATCTGCGGAGCAAAAAAAGCTGCGGTCGTTGCGGGCAGCATTTCGTGATGATTCGGCAGTCCGCTTTTGGCGCGATAGCAAAGCGGTTATGCAGCGGCCTGCAAAGCCGTGTAGGCCGGTTCGACTCCGGCTCGCGCCTCCAAGTTGTAAAGAAAAGCCCCGCAAATGCGGGGCTTTTCTTTTTCCAATGTCGAATTGCCACGGCAGCGCACACGAAGTGCGCCAATCGAGATTTACTCCGCCCGCGCCAGCTTGATCGCCCGCTCCGGGCAAGCCGTCACGCACAGCCCGCAAGCCCGGCACGCATCCGCATTCGGCGTATACGCCACCTTCATGCCGTGCACGCGCAGCTTGAAGCGATTCATCAAGCCGAGCGCACCGTAATCGGCGTCATCGATACGCCGGATCTCGAACACGTTTTCCGGGCATACGTCGAGGCAATCGCCCTTGCCCTCGCAGCGTCGCAGATCCACGACGGGCATGATCACGCCCGGCGCCTGCTTGCAGTTCGCGGCCGAAGCCGCCGGGGTACGTGTCATCTCATTCTCCCTTCGGTGCGCCGCAGCGCCGGCTGCGCCATGTCGAGCGGAATTGCTCGCGTTCCTCGGGTGTCATGGCTTCCCACTTCTCCCAATAGCGCTTCTTGTGCCGCCAGCCGCCGCCGTGGCCGCGAAAGCCGCCGAACAGGATCCGACTCAACACGAGCAGCCCGAGCGCGTGCCAGAAATCGATCACGCGCGCGCCGTCGAACAGCGCCGGCACCACCCAGTTCCACAAGCCCATCACGGCCCAGCCGAGCACGCCGATCGCTACCACCACAAAGGCAAGCTTGCCGATCCATCTGATTCCGTATCGCATCGTTTCACTCCTAAATATCGAGTTCGTCATACGTGGCCTGCAGCCGCGAGCGCAGATGCAGAACCGCATAGCGCTTGCGCGCGAGCAGCGTGTTGATCGCCACGCCGCTGTCGGCCGCCATGTCCTTGAAACTTCGTCCTTCGAGTTCGTGCGCGACGAACACCTCGCGCTGGTTCGCCGGCAATTCGTCGAGCGCGGCCTGCAAGGCCTCGAGCAGCACGCTGCGCGCATACAGCGCGTCCGGGCCGGCATCGTGGGCGGGCAGGGCGAGATCGAGCCGGGTGTCATCGGCATCGTCGTCGGTGAAGTCGACGATCGGCTGCTCCTTCTTCTTGCGGAAGCGGTCGATGATGCGGTTGCGGGCCACGCGGAACAGCCACGCGCTGGCCTGCTCGATCGGCGCGGGCAGGCGGTAGGCCTGCACGAATTCGTGCAATACGTCCTGGAGAATGTCCTCGGCATCGTTCGGATCGCGCACGCGGCGGCGGATGAAATTCCCGAGCCTCGTGCGTTCCTGCACGATCGTCGCGGTCATGTCGCGGTCTCGTTCGTTCATCGTGTCGGGGCTGAGTGGCGAATCCATGTGCCTGAAGACGGGCGGCACGCGCGGATATTGTGGGCTTCGCGCAGGAATTTTTCGCAGTCCGGAGCGAAACGGGCCACATCTGAAGCTGGCCGCGCCTGAGCCGGCCGCGCCTGAAGCCGGCCGCGCCCAAATGAAAACAGCCCCGTCAGGGGCTGTCCGATCGATCGGGCCGATACACGCGCAGCGGGTCAGCGCTTGACGCGCCGCTCCCAGGCCAGCTCGACGAACACGCGGCACAGCGCTTCCATGCCGGTACGATCGGCTTCGTTGAAGCGCGCGAGATTCGGGCTGTCGACGTCCCACACGCCGATCAGCGTGCCGTCGGCGGCCACCAGCGGCACCACGATTTCCGATTGCGAAGCCGAATCGCAGGCGATGTGGCCCGGGAATTCGTGCACGTCACGCACCACCTGGGTAGCGCGCGATTGCGCGGCGGTGCCGCATACGCCGCGGCCGAGCGGAATTCGCACGCAGGCCGGCTTGCCCTGGAACGGGCCGACCACCAGCTCGGTGCCGTCGTAGAAATAGAAGCCGGCCCAGTTCAGGCCATCGAGCGAGTGATAGACGAGCGACGAGAAGTTCGCCGCGTTGGCGACGAGATCCGTTTCCGCTTCGATCAGCGAGCGCGCTTGCGCGACGAGCGTGTCGTACAGCGCGGGTTTCGAGGCGGGCAGGGAATCGGAAAGTTCGAACATGATCGGGAGCACGAAAAATACGGAATGCGCAGCGAATGCCGCGCGTCCGCGCAGTCTAAAAGAAATCGGCGCGCCGCGCTGCCGATGGCCGCCGGGGACATATCGCGTGCTTCAGTCGGGTTCGAGTTCGGAGAACCGGTCGGCCAGAAAATCGACCAGCGCACGCACGGCCGGCAGCAGCCCGCGCCGCGACGCGAACACGGCATGCACGATCTCGCGGCGCGGCGCCCAGTCGGGCAGCACGACGCGCAGTTTGTCGTGCGCCACGGCCTCGCGAATCATCATGGTCGGCAGTTGCACCACACCGACGCCCGACACGGCCGCCTCGCGCAGCGCGAACATGCCGCGCGTGACGAAGCGCGGCTGGTGTGGAATGGTGGCCTGCACGCCGTCCGGGCCACGCAGGGCCCAGGCGTGATCGTCCTGCGGCACGCCGAGCGCGAGGCTCGGCAGCGCGGCCAGATCGGCCGGCACGCGCGGCACGGGGTGGCGCGCGAGCAGCGCCGGGCTGGCGACCAGGCACTGGCCGCGCTCGACGAGCCGGCGCAGCACGAGGTCGCTGTCTTCGAGCGGCGGCGGCCGCACGCGCAGCGCCACGTCGATGCCTTCGCCCACCACATCGACGCGCCGGTTGGTTTCCTCCAGATGGATCTCGACGTGCGGGCAATGCGCCATGAAGGCGGCCAGCATCGGGCCGACCAGCGCATCGAGCAGCGCGATCGGGCAGGTCATGCGCACGATGCCGCGCGGCTCGGCGTGCAGCAACGCCACGGCTTCGTCGGCGGCGTCGGCCTCCACCAGCATCGCGCGGCAATGCGCGTAATAGGTGGCGCCGGTCTCGGTCACGGCAAAGCGCCGCGTCGAACGCTGGATCAGACGCATGCCGAGCCGTTCCTCGAGTTCGGCGATGCGCCGGCTCAGGCGCGATTTCGGCATGTTCAGCGCTCGCCCGGCCGGCGCGAAACCGCCGTGGTCGACTACCTGCACAAAGAAGTAGAGATCGTTCAAATCCCGCATCATCGTTCACCCAGTAGAACGCTGAGTGTGATTTTCCCATACTACCGCTCCGATTGTTCCGATCCTATGCTTCTCCCATCGCCCGGACAGACCGGTTCGGGCTCGCAGATCAAGGAGAGTCCAGATGAAACAAGTCGTCGGCACCTATAGCGCCCCGCGTCCGCATTGGGTCGGGGATGGCTTCCCGGTTCGCTCGCTGTTCAGCTATCACAGCACCGGCACGCACCTGAGCCCGTTCCTGCTGCTCGATTACGCCGGCCCGGCGCAGTTCGAACCGACCACGCACCGGCGCGGCGTCGGCCAGCATCCGCATCGCGGCTTCGAGACCGTGACGATCGTCTACGACGGCGAGGTCGATCACCGCGATTCGACCGGCGCGGGCGGCCACATCGGCCCCGGCGACGTGCAGTGGATGACGGCCGCGGGCGGCATCCTGCACGAGGAATTCCATTCGGACGCGTTCGCGAAGCGCGGCGGCGCGCTCGAAATGGTGCAGTTGTGGGTGAATCTGCCCGCCAAGGACAAGCTGGCCGAGCCCGGCTATCAGACCTTGCGCGATGCCGAGATCCCGTCGGTGCCGCTGCCGGGCGACGCGGGCCGGGTGCGGGTGATCGCCGGCGAATTCGACGGCCATCGCGGCCCGGCGCGCACCTTCACGCCGATCGACGTGTGGGACGTGCGTCTCAAGGCCGGCGGCCAGGCGCGTTTCGACATCCCCGACGGCCGGACGCTCGCGCTCGCCGTGCTGCGCGGCACGGTGCTGGTGAACGGCAGCGAAGTGGCGCGCGAGGCGCAGGTCGTGCATCTGTCGCGCGAAGGCGGCGCGATGGAGATCGAGGCCAACAACGACGCGACGCTGTTGGTGCTGAGTGGCGAACCGATCGACGAGCCGGTGGTCGGTTATGGCCCGTTCGTGATGAACAGCGAGGATGAAATCCGTCAGGCGGTGGACGATTTCAACAGCGGCCGCTTCGGCGGGATGCCGGCCTGATTCCGGGTCTGAGTCTGGGCTCACGCGGCGGCGGTTCGGCAAGGGCAGGGCAGTAGCCGAACCCGAACCGCCGCCTGCCCAGGCAGCCGCGCGGCGGGCATAATGGCCATTCGAGCGCGCCCACCCGGGCGCGTGCCGTTTTTTGGGCCAGTCGCATGTCTTCTTCCACTTCCGCACCGTCGTCTTCCCCCTCGCTCGCCGCGCTCGAATGGCGCTGGCGCGCGTTCGATGCGTTGTCCGCACGCGAGGTCCACGCGATCCTCGAAGCGCGCAGCGCCGTGTTCGTGGTCGAGCAGCAGTGTGTCTACGCCGATATCGACCAGGCCGACCTCGACGCCTGGCATCTCGGCGCCCACGATGCCGAAGGCCGTCTCGCCGGTTATCTGCGCGTGCTGCTGCCCGATGCCGGCTCGCCCGATGTGCGCATCGGGCGCGTGCTGACCACGGCCGGGTTTCGCGGCATCGGCCTCGGTAACGCGCTGCTGGCCAACGCGCTCGAACGCATTCGCGCGCAATGGCCGGGCACGCCGATCAGCCTGCATGCGCAGGCGCATCTTCAGAAGTACTACGGCGCGTTCGGCTTCGCGCCCGATTCGGAGATCCACGAAGAGGACGGCATTCCGCACGTCTGGATGCGCTCGGCCGGATGAGGCGCCCGAGAGCCGGCTGACGCGCCGAAAGCCCGCAACAGCGCGGGCAAATCACGCACAAGCTTCCGCCAGCAAGCCGCCGCACCGTCCGCCCTTTGCCCTCGCCTGCAAGGGCGCGGTAAGATGTGCGGATTCCCCGGCGACCTCGCTCGCCTGCCGCCACCTTCATCAGAGAACCGATGCAATCCGTCCCGGCTACCCTCTCCCTGTCCGACACCGCCTTCTTCTTCGATTTCGACGGCACGCTCGTCGATCTCGCGCCCACGCCTGACGGCATCCATGTGCCCGATTCCCTGCCCGCCTTGCTGACCGAACTGCGCACGCTGGCACACGGCGCGGTGGCGATCGTGTCGGGGCGCGGCATCGACAGCATCGACGGCTTCCTCGGCCTGACCGATCTGCCGATAGCCGGCCTGCACGGCGCCGAGCGCCGTGACGCGAACGGCGACACGATGCGGGTGGGCTTCAACGACGACCGCCTGCTGCGCATCGAGCACGCGCTGGCCGCGGTGGTCGATCGCAACCCCGGCATGCTGCTCGAAATCAAGGGCGCGGCCGTCGCGCTGCACTATCGCAATGCGCTGGAGCGCGAAGCGGTGGCGCGCGAGGTGGCCGAACGGCTGGTGGCCGATTACCCCGACGCCTACGTGTTGCAGCCCGGCAAGATGGTGTTCGAGATCAAGCCGAAGGGCGTCGACAAGGGCCGCGCGATCGCGGCCTTCCTCGGCGAGCCGCCATTTGCCGCCCGCAAGCCGGTATTCGCCGGCGACGATCTGACCGACGAGAAGGGCTTCGCGGTGGTCAACGCCGCAGGCGGCCTGTCGATCAAGATCGGCGCGGGCGACACGATGGCCGGCACGCGGCTCGACTCGGTCGACGCGATGCGCGCGCAGATCGCCCAATGGATCACGGCAGGACGCGCATCCGCATGAGCCGCCTGATCATCGTATCGAACCGCGTGGCGCCGATTTCCGAAGGCGAACCGGCGGCGGGGGGGCTTGCGATCGGCGTGTACGACGCGCTGAAGGAAACCGGCGGCATGTGGTTCGGCTGGAGCGGCGACGTGCTGCCGTCGGGCACGCCGCAGATCAGCGTCGAGGAGCGCGGCCCGGTCACGTTCGCGACCATCGGCCTGTCGCGCCGCGATTACGACCAGTATTACCGCGGTTTCTCGAACGCCACGTTGTGGCCGGCGTTCCATTACCGCACCGATCTGATCCAGTACGACCGGAACGAATTCGAGGGCTACGGGCGCGTCAACGTGTGGCTGGCGAAGCAACTGGTGCCGCTGCTGCGCGACGACGACGTGATCTGGGTTCACGATTACCACCTGATTCCGTTCGCGCAGGCGCTGCGCGCGGCCGGCGTCAAGAATCGGATCGGCTTCTTCCTGCACATTCCGTTTCCGGCGGCGCAGGTGCTCGTCAACGTGCCGCCGCACGCGGCGCTGGTCGAGGCGCTGTGCTCGTACGATCTGCTCGGCTTCCAGACCGAGCCCGATTTGCGCGCGTTCTGCGACTACATCGACGCCGAGGCGGGCGGCAGCGTCGAGCGTCACGGCCCCGGCCCGGTCACGGTCAGTGCGTTCGGCCGCACGCTGCGCGCGCAGGCCTATCCGATCGGCATCTATCCCGACGAAATCGCCGAGCTGGCGCAGTCCGGCGCGAACGGGCGTGCGGTGCGCACGCTGGCCACCTCGCTGCACGGCCGCCAGCTCGTGATGAGCGTGGATCGGCTCGACTATTCGAAGGGCCTCGTGGAGCGCTTCCGCGCGTTCGAGAAGCTGCTCGAACACGAGGCGTCGTATCGCAATCGCGTGTCGTTCCTGCAGATCGCGCCGTCCACGCGCGCCGACCTGCGCGCCTATCAGGACATCCGGCTCCAGCTCGAAGGCGAATCGGGCCGCATCAACGGCCGTTATGCCGAGCTGGACTGGGCGCCGATCCTCTACATCCACCGCCAGTACGAACGGCCGCTGCTGGCCGCGCTGTACCGGCTCGCGCGCGTGGGCTTCGTCACGCCGCTGCGCGACGGCATGAACCTGGTCGCCAAGGAATACGTGTCGGCGCAGGACCCCGAGGACCCGGGCGTGCTGGTGCTGTCGCGTTTCGCCGGGGCGGCGCGCGAGTTGACCGGTGCGCTGATCGTCAATCCGATGGATATCGACGGCATGGCCGAGGCGCTCGCGCGGGCGCTGTCGATGCCGGTGGCCGAGCGTCGGTCGCGCTACGAGGACATGATCGCGCAGCTTCGCGAGAACAATGTCTCGGTGTGGCGCGACAACTTCCTGCGCGATCTGGCCGT
>NZ_BAAILN010000044.1:332442-338993 GCF_054589155.1 Burkholderia sp. 3C | reverse complement strand
CGCACGGCCCGCGTGAAGCGAGCCGGCCGGGGCAGTGTCAGGCGACGCGTTCGCCGCTGCTGCGTTCGCTGCCGTCGTCGTCGATCAGGTCGTGGCCGTGCTGCTTGGCGAGCAGGTCGCGATACAGGCCCGGGCGGTTGCGCAGCTCGTCGGGCGCGCCGTCGTCGATCACCTTGCCGGTGCTCATCGCGATGATGCGGTCGAAGTTGCGCAGCGTCGAGAGCCGGTGCGCGATCGCGATCACGGTGCGGCCCACCATCAGCCGGTCAAGCGCGGCCTGGATCGCTTCTTCCGAGGCACTGTCGAGCGCCGAGGTGGCTTCGTCGAGCAGCAGGATCGGCGCGTCCTTGAGGATCGCGCGGGCGATCGCGATGCGCTGGCGCTGGCCGCCCGACAGCTTCACGCCGCGGTCGCCGACGATGGTGTCGAAGCCGTCCGGCATCGGTTCGATGAACTCGGTGCAGCGCGCGTCGCGGGCGGCGGCGAGCACTTCCTCGCGGCTTGCATCGGGGCGGCCGTAGGCGATGTTCTCGTAGATCGTCCGGTGCAGCAGCGAGATGTCCTGCGGCACCAGCGCGATCTGGTTGCGCAGGCTGCCCTGCGTGATGCTGGCGATGTCGTGGCCGTCGATCTTGATCGCCCCGTGCTGCACGTCGTAGAAGCGCTGCAGCAGCGCCAGCACGGTGGACTTGCCGGCGCCCGACTTGCCGATCAGGCCCACCCGCTGGCCCGCCTCGATGCGCAGGTCGAAGTGGTCGAGGATCGGCGTGCGGCTCGGATAGGCGAACGTCACGCCCTCGAATTCGACGCGGCCGCCACGCGATTTCAGCTCGGTGGCGTCGGAGCGGTCCGGCATGCCGTGCGGCTCGAGGATGGTCCTGACCGCTTCGGCCAGACGCGCGACGTGCTGCGTCACGTCCACCAGCGCCACGGCCAGGTCGCGCGTGCCGTGCAGGATCGTGAAGCCGAGCGAGCTGACCAGCACGATGTCGCCCGAGGTGGCCTTGCCCTGATCCCAGAGCATCAGCGCCCAGCCGAGCAGACCGGCCGACAGCATGGCGGTGATCACCGCGTGCAGCAGGCGCAGCTTTTCGAGGTACAGCAGGCTTTGCTGGCGCGCATCCATTTCGGCCTTGACCGTCTGGCCGAAGCGCTTCTGCTCGTTCAGCGTCATGCCGAACGCGCGCACCAGCGCCATGTTGCCGATCACGTCCACCAGCTCGCCGTCCACGGCCGCGGCCTTGGTGGCGAACGTGTGGTGGCGCGCCGAGCCGCGGCCCGCCAGCTTGAACAGCACGATCGCGAGGATGGCCGAGGCGGTGAACAGGCCGAGCGCCATCATCGGATTGACCACGATGATCATGACGATCGCGCCCACCACCGCGATGCACGGCGGCAGGACGTTCCAGGCCATCGTGTTCTCGGAGGTGTAGATCGCGTTCGAGGTGGCGGTGATGCGGCTGGCCAGCGTGCCGGGCTGCTTTTCCGCGTAATAGCTCGGGGAATGGCCGCTCAGATACTGGAACAGGTCGCGGCGCAGGTCGCCGGTGACGGCCACGAAGGTATGCGCGGCCACCCAGCCGCCGACCCGCCAGAGCAGGTTGTCGGCGGCGATCAGGCCGACCAGCAGGGCGAACGCGCCCCACAGTGGGCCGGGATGGTGGCGGCCGCCCGCGAGCACGTCGATCAGATGCTTGATCGCATATTGCGAGCCGAGCGCGCAGCCGACGGCGGCCAGCACGCTGGCCAGCACGATGATGTGCGCGAGAGGGTGCTTGCGGATGTAGCGAAACAGAAACGCAAGGGGACGGCTCGCATAGCTCGAGAGCTTCGCGTTGTGGGCGTTGCGCTGGGCAGGTGTGAGAGCTTCCAAAATATGTGCGTGTGGTCGGTCTGTCGGAGGTTGAGAGGCGCGCGGTGCGGCGTGCGTCGCGATGGCCCGCGATGCGGACGGAAGCCGGCATTGTAAACAAGCTCGACGTTTGTGCCGCACCCGATCGCATCCGATCTACGGTCTGCGATTCATTTTGGGATAAAATTCCACGGCTCGCATTGTTTCCGCGCGGCCGATGCTGACGTTAGTCAGCCTGCAAAACAAAAAGCGACGCCGACCATGATGGTGCTGCAGCGTCGCCCGTGACGTTCCCACTCTAATTCCGCCTTGAAAGTCCAAGGGTTGCAAAATGTTGCGCCTTTGTAACAACGTAAATTCTTTGAAATGTTCCGCACCGGCCTGCACCAACGGCCAGATAATGGCGTTCGGGCTAACCCTGAGTCATTTTTACGGGTTGCCTGGTGGTCATCCCGGGCGGGGCAGGAAATTTTACGGGATGCTGTCAACGCGCTGTGGCACCGCGCGTTGAATGCTGGAGCGTCGTCACGGGATGGCGCTCGACGCCGCGAGCCGATGGTGTTTCATCTCATATATGAAGAACAGTCCGGCTCGCCGGACGGCAAGGCTTACGGTCCTTTCTAGCCTGTTTTTTTGCCGATTTTTTAGGAGTTACTCAGATGCGAATCGCTCAAATCGCTCCGTTGCACGAAGCGGTTCCCCCGAAGCTGTATGGCGGTACCGAACGGGTGGTGTCTTACCTGACCGAAGCGCTGGTCGAGATGGGGCACGATGTCACGCTGTTCGCGAGCGGCGATTCGCAAACGTCGGCCAAGCTCGAAGCGTTCTGGCCGCAGGCCCTGCGCCTCGACCCGACGATCCGCGACGTGATGGCTCCCCACATGTTGCTGCTGGAAGAAGTGCGCCGCCGCGCCGATGAATTCGACGTGCTGCACTTCCACATCGATTACTACCCGTTCTCGCTGTTCTCGCGCCAGCCGGTGCCGCACGTCACGACGATGCACGGCCGCCTGGATCTGCCGGAACTGAACCCGATCTTCAACACGTTCAACACCGTGCCGGTCGTGTCGATCTCGGACAACCAGCGCATTCCGCTGCCGCAGGCCAACTGGCAGCCGACCGTCTATCACGGTCTGCCGGAAAACCTGCTGACGCCGCCGAAGGGCGCGAAGCCGGAATACCTCGCGTTCCTGGGCCGCATCTCGCCGGAAAAGCGCGTCGATACGGCCATCCGCATCGCCGAGCAGGCCGGCATGAAGATCAAGATCGCCGCCAAGCTCGACAAGGCGGATCGCGCTTACTACGAAGAGAAGATCAAGCCGCTGTTCGCGCTGCCGCACGTCGAATACATCGGTGAAATCAACGAATCGCAGAAGTCGGAATTCCTTGGCAATGCGCACGCGCTGCTGTTCCCGATCGATTGGCCGGAGCCGTTCGGCCTGGTCATGATCGAGGCGATGGCCTGCGGCACGCCGGTGATCGCGTTCAACCGCGGTTCGGTGCCGGAAGTGATCGATAACGGCGTGTCGGGTTTCGTCGTCGAAGATGAAGTTTCGGCGATCGCCGCCGTCAAGAAGCTCGACACGCTGCCGCGCGAGAAGGTGCGCGGTGCGTTCGAAGCGCGCTTCTCGTCGAAGGTCATGGCTGCCAACTACATCAAGGTGTACGAAGAGCTGCTGCGCCAGAACCGCCGCACCGTGCTGCGCGAAGTCAACGCCAACTAACTGCGCGTTCGCCGTACCGGTCGTTCCGACGCCCCGCAGGGTTCGCCCTGCGGGGCGTCGTGCTTTGCGGCGTCGCCCGTGCCTGGGGGTGTGCTCGCGACCGTGCCGAAAAGCGGGGCGGGGTGCGGCATCGAGCAGCACGGCGGCCCGCTTTTCGGGCGGTGTTGTATCCGCGCCGCGCGGCCTCGGCGAATCGCCGCAAAGCGGCAGGTTTTGCCTGCCCGGCGAAGTCATGCCCCTATAATGGCCGTGCCGTAAAATCCGGCACCCGCAGGATGATCGACAGGAGAGTTGTTTTGGCCAGAACGAAAACCACGCGCGCGATTCCGGCTCCCGGAGCCGGCGTCATTTTCGCGCTGCGCGCCGTCGGTCTCGTGCTGCTCGTGCGCTGGTTGCACGCCATGGCGCAGATGGAGTGGTCGACGCTGTCGTCGATGGCCTCGTCGCCGTGGGCCTGCGTCAATCTCGTGTTCCTGTTTCTGCTGCTGAGCCTGCCGGGCGCCGCCGCGCGCGCCGAACGGCCGCGTCATCCGCTGCCGCAATGGCTGCGCCAGGCGCTGCGCCTGTTCGCCTTGCTCTGTTTCCTGTTTGCCGTCTGGTCGATCGGCGCGTTCGTGTGGTTCGCCGGCTGGCGGCGCGCGCTGCATGCCGTGATGGCCAGCAACGGCTGGCTGATTGCCGCGCCGGTGCTGTACGCCGCGGTGGTGTGGATCTGCCGCCCGCAGCCGCTGTGGGGCACCAATATCGCCGCGCGCCGGTTCGCGATCGGCCGTTACGCCATTTCGATCGACGTGCTCACGCGTACCGTGGTGGTCTGGATGGAAAGCCGCAAGGTGGGGCAGTACGATGCGCGCGAGCTGGCGATCCGCTGGCCGCGCGGCACGGTGCTGCCGCCCGCCGCCGTGGCGCCGCCGTTCGAAGCCGAGACGGTGCCCGCGCCGATGATGCCGGCCAACGCAACCGATATCGCCGCCGACACCACGCCGATCGTCATGGCCGACAACGTGCCGCACGGCGAGCCGGTGGCCGCCACGGCGGGTGCTGTCGCGATTGCCGAGCAACCGGCCACGCTGGCCCCGGCTGTCGGGCACGATGCCGTCGTGGTCTCGGCCACGACCGCCGCCGATACGCCCGAATTCGCCGCCACCGTACCGGAATCGACCGCTGCGGCCGAGCCGGCGCAAGCGATGCACGAGCCCGATTCCGCCGCACAAGCCGCTGCCGCCGAACCGGCTCAAGCCATGCCCGAGCCCGACGCCGCTGCACGAGCCGCCGCCGCCAATCGCCCCGGCGTGCCCGCCACATCCGACATGCCGCGCGGCAAGCCGCTCTCGCGCCCCAAGGTCGAACTGCTCTGGAATTCTCCTGCGGCGGTCGGCCACAACCGCAAGATCGTGGCGCGTGCCCCGCTTGCGACGGAAGGGGACCGCGCCGCCGCACGCGCGCTCGATGCGACGCTGCGACAGTTCGTCTGAGGCCCGCCGGGCCGGCCCGAGGAAATCGCCATGATGATCCGCTGGTTGCTGGCCGCCATTCACCTGAGTGCGTTCGGCCTGGCGCTGGCGGCGATCGCCACGCGCAACCGCGCGTTCAAGCGCGTCGCCGCCGCCGCGAGCGTGCAGGTGGCCGACCTGCGTGCCGTGTTCCGCGCCGATACCGGCTGGGGGCTGACGGCGCTGGTGCTGATCGCTACCGGGCTGCTGCGCGCGTTCGGCGGCTTCGAGAAGGGCAGCGCCTACTATCTGCACGCCCCATTGTTCCACCTGAAGATGACCGCGCTCGTGATCGTGCTCGCGCTGGAGATCCGGCCGATGCTCGCGCTGCTCCGTTGGCGCGCGGCGGTTCGGCGCGGCGCGTTGCCCGACGTGTCGCGCGCGTCGGCCTATTCGCGAATCTGCCACGCGCAGGCCGCGCTGATCATCGTGATCGTGTTTGCCGCCGCCGGCATGGCGCGCGGCATCGGCATGCCGGGCTGAGGCATTTCGCCCCGCCTCGACTGGAAACCCCGCTCATCGTCTGAAAGGCCGGTATTGCGCCGGCCGTTTCGCGTCGACGCGGCCGGCTTGTCCGCCGGTGTTCGGAAGTGCGATGATTCGACATCCGACCGCCGGGCATGGGATGCCCGAGCGTCTTGACCGGCCGGGCATTGGGGGAAACATCAGTCATCGGACGACTATCGACGCAGTATAATGACCGCGCCATTTCGACCGCATCCGTTTCCGATCGGATCAATCATTTTAAGGATACAGGCCCCATGTCCGTGCCCGCGCTTCCCGTGCCCCCGCGCCGCCGCGCCCGCAGCCTTGCGCAAGACGTTGTCGACGCACTGAGCTCGCAGATCGAAAGCGGCACGCTGCGGCCCGGCGACAAGCTGCCGACCGAGACGGAAGTGATGGCCTCGCAGGGCGTCAGCCGCACGGTGGTGCGCGAGGCGATCTCGCGGATGCAGGCCAGCGGCCTGATCGAAACACGCCACGGCATCGGCAGCTTCGTGCTGGCGCCGGAGCGCCGCCGCACGCTCGGCATCGATCCCGCCACGATCACGACCTTGCGCGATGTGCTGGCCGTGCTGGAGTTGCGCATCAGCCTCGAAAGCGAATGCGCGAGCCTGGCCGCGCAGCGCGCCAACGAGGCCGATCTCACCCTGCTGCGCCGCGCGCTCGACGCGATCGCGCAGAGCGCGTCGGGCGGCCGCGACACGGCCCAGCTCGATTTCCATTTCCACCTGCAGATCGCCCAGGCCACCGGCAACCGCTATTTCGTCGACATCATGACGCAGCTCGGCACGTCGATCATTCCGCGTGCGCGCGTGAACTCGGCGCGGTTCGCGGGCGACGACCTGGAGCGCTACGTCGGCCGCCTGAACCACGAGCACGAGGCGATCTTCGAGGCGATCGCGCGGCGCGACCCGGAGGCGGCGCGCGCGGCGATGCGCACCCACCTGACCAACAGCCGCGAACGTCTGCGCCGGGCGC
>NZ_BAAILN010000044.1:329056-332322 GCF_054589155.1 Burkholderia sp. 3C | reverse complement strand
GCTGCGCCGGCTCCCCCGATGGGGGGCCGGCGCGGCGCCTTCGTCCATCTGCGCGGTCATCGGTCGACCAGCGCTGTCGTGCGGCGGCTACGGGTTCTCGCTGGTAGCTGATACGTCAGTCGTCGTATAAGATCGCGTTTTCATGCCCCGGTGCGTCCCGCGCCGGGCGCTGCAACGTCTCACCCCGACACCGAGAGAGGACCCCGCCGTGACTTCGCCGACTTCCACGCCCGCCAAGCCGTTCCGCCGCCTGCTGCTGACGGGTGCCGCCGGCAACCTCGGTCGCCAACTGCGCGCCGCGCTCGGCGACTGGGCCGACATCGTCCGCGTCACCGACATCGCGCCGCTCGGCGAGACGGCGGCCCATGAGGAAGCGGTGGTGGCCGACCTGGCCGACCGCGCGGCCGTCAACGCGCTGGTGGACGGCGTCGACGCGATCGTCCACCTCGGCGGCATCTCGGTCGACGCGCCGTTCGACGCGCTGATCGAGGCGAACATCCGCGGCGTCTACAACCTCTACGCCTCCGCGCATCAGTTCGGCGTGCGCCGCATCGTCTATGCCAGCTCGAACCACGTGGTCGGCTTCCACCCCGTCACGGAAGTCGTGGATGTCGATTCGCCGGCCCGCCCCGATTCGCTGTACGGCGTGACCAAGTGCTTCGGCGAATCGCTGTCGCGCTACTACTTCGACCGCTTCGGCCTGGAGACGGTGTGCCTGCGGATCGGCTCGTCGTTCGAGGCGCCGAGGAACCCGCGCATGCTGGTCACGTTCCTGAGCTTCCGCGATTTCATCGAACTGGTGCGCTGCTCGCTGATGACGAACCGCGTCGGCCACGCGATCGTCTATGGCGTGTCGGACAACCGCACCAAGTGGATCGACAACGCCAAGGCGGCGTTCCTCGGCTATCGCCCGCAGGACAGCTCCACGCCGTTCGAGCACCTGTTCCCGGCCAGCGGCCCGGACAGCAACCTCGACGATCCGGCGCAGCGCTATCAGGGCGGCGGCTTCGTGGTCGGCGAGCCGATGGACGAGCCGAAGATCACGCACTGAAAAAACGAAGCCCCGCGGCCGTTCGCACGGCCGCGGGGCGGCAGGACATCGGCACAGCGCCCGTTGCGATTCGCAGCGGGCGCCGTTGCCGTTTACACCGTCGCGATCGCCGGATCGCTGGTGCTGGCGCGGCCCGTCTCGACGTGGCCGGCGAAGCGGCGCAGGAAGCCGGCGGTGGTGCCGTCGCTGACGGTCAGGTCGTACCAGCCGTGGCTGCCGCGCAGGTCGACGTACTCGTCGAGGCGCTGGCCCGGGAACAGTTCGACGTTGCGCGTCGTGCCGGTGTAGGCGTTGCTGACGGTCAGCCGCACCGGCGTCCTGCCGCGGTTCGACAGGCGCAGCGTCAGGTTGCCGTTGATCACGTCGTAGCCGTACAGCGCTTCGGGGTTCGGCGTGCGGCCGTCGCCGGCCGAGGTGGTGCCGCGGAACTGGCAGAGGAAGCCGTTCGGGCCGTACACCGACAGGTCGTAGAGGCCGAGCGTGGCGGCCGTGCTCCAGCTGTCCGACAGGCGGCGGCGCGCTTCGACCGTATAGGCCCACGGGCCGTCGACGCGGTTCGCGGCCTGCACCTGGAACGCGGCGCCGGCGTTGCCGGTGTTGGCGAACGTCAGCTTGAACTTGCCGGTGGACGCGTCGACGCGGCCGTACGTGAACAGTTCGTAGGGCAGGGCACGCGCCGGGCGCAGCCCGCTTTCCTGCTTCGGCACGGCCTGCGAGGCCGGCGGCAGCGGCACGTAGCTCGGGTGCGTGGTGCGGTCGGGCGGCGCGTAGCCGCTCGTGTCCGGCAGGTTCGGCACGCGCGCGTCCGGATCGCGGAAGTCGAACGCCGAGGTCAGGTTGCCGCACACGGCGCGGCGCCACGGCGACACGTTGCTGGCCACGATGTCGTACTGGCTGCCGAATCGCGCCTCGATGAATTGCAGCAGCGAGGTGTGATCGAAGGTTTGCGAGCAGAGCCAGCCGCCCTTGGTCCACGGCGACACGACCATCATCGGCACGCGCGGGCCGAGGCCGTACGGGCCGGCCATGTGCGAGGCGTCGCCGGGGAACACCTCGTTGGTGGTGGCGACCGTCGACAGGCCGTTGTCGCGCGATTGCGGCGCGAACGGCGGCGGCACGTGGTCGAAGAAACCGTCGTTTTCGTCGTAGGTGATGAACAGCGCCGTCTTGCTCCAGACTTCCGGGTTCGACGTCAGCGTGGCGAGCACCTGCTCGACATACCACGCGCCGTAGTTCGCCGGCCAGTTCGGGTGTTCCGAATAGGCTTCCGGCGAGCAGATCCACGACACCTGCGGAAGCGTGCCGGCGGCCACGTCGGCCTTCAGCACGTCGAACAGCGTGCCGCCCTGGCTGATGTTGGTGCCGGTGCGGGCCTTGTCGTACAGCGGGTTGCCCGGCTGCGCGTTGCGGTACTGGTTGAAGTACAGCAGCGAGTTGTCGCCGTAGTTGCCGATATAGGCGTTGTCGCTGGTCCAGCCCCACGAGCCGGCCGCGTTCAGGCCTTCGCCCACGTCCTGATAGATCTTCCACGACACGCCGGCCTTTTCCAGCACCTCGGGGTAGGTGGTCCAGCCGTAGCCGAGCTCGTCGTTGCCGAGCACCGGGCCGCCGCCCTGGCCGTCGTTGCCGACGTAGCCGGTCCACATGTAGTAGCGGTTCGGATCGGTCGAGCTGGGGATCGAGCTGTGGTACGCGTCGCAAATCGTGAACGCATCGGCCAGCGCGTAATGGAACGGGATGTCGCCGCGTTGCAGGTAGGCCATCGAGGTGGTGCCCTTGTTCGGCACCCACTGGTCGTAGCGGCCGTGGTTCCACGCCGCGTGCATGTCCTGCCAGCCGTGCGGCAGATCCTGGATGAACTGCATGCCGAGGTTGTCGGCGCCCGGGTGGAACGGCAGCACTTCGCCGAGGCCGGCCGGCTGATGGAACACCGACTTGCCGTTCTGCTGCACCAGCGGACGCGGATCGCCGAAGCCCCGCACGCCGCGCAGCGTGCCGAAGTAATGGTCGAACGAGCGGTTTTCCTGCATCAGGATCACGATGTGTTCGATATCGCGGATCGTGCCCGTGCGGCGGTTCGCGGGAATCGCGAGGGCATTGCGGATCACGGGGGGGAAAACGCTGAGCGCGGCGGCGCCGGCAGTGCCGGCGGCGAGGCGCAGAAAGTCACGGCGATGCTTCGTCGTCATGGTGCTCTTCCTGTGCGGCGGGGATG
>NZ_BAAILN010000044.1:321128-328944 GCF_054589155.1 Burkholderia sp. 3C | reverse complement strand
GTTCGGCGGGCGGCGCGAATGCGACGCCCGCCGATGCCGGGAGGATAACGAGAAAACAGTGTCATTCGCGTGAAGGCTGAAAACGTTTGCATGGCCGTAAGTTCGGTGAAAACACCTTGAAAGTACGGTAATTCTGTCTAATTGACGGTTTCAAATCGGCCGAATTTACTCGTTTCGGGCAGGGAGCGATGCTACTGCCGCGAGCCGTTCGCCGGCCAGTTCGATCTCGTAGCGGCCGTGCAGCGGATCGGGCCGATCGGGGTCGCAGGCCACCACGCCGAGCGCCACCGCGGCGCCGAGCGTATGACCGAACGCGGCCGAACTGAGCGTGCCGACCGGGTGGCCGTCGCGCAGGATGCCTTCGCCGCCCCACAGCGTCACGTCGGGTCGGTCCGCCACGCGCAGCGCCAGCACGCGCCGCGTGCACGGCTGGCCGGCCTTCGCTTCCAGCGCCGCCGCGCCGACGAACGGGCGCGGCAGGACTGCGGCCGGTTTGCAGAGCGCGGCGAGGCCCGCTTCGAACGGATCGACGCCCGGCGACAGTTCGCGGCCCCACACGGCATGGCCGTTTTCGATGCGCAGCGATTCGAACGCGTATTCGCCCGCGAGCCGCAGGCCGTGCTCGCCGCCCGCCGCCAGCAGCGCGTCGTACACCAGCACCGCCGATTCCACCGGCACCAGCAGGTCCCAGCCCGGTTCGCCGGCCACCGCGTGATGCAGCGCGCGCACCGTCGCGTGGCCGAGCGTGATTTCGCGGCTGGTGCCGGGCGCGAACGCCGCCTCGTCCAGCGCGGCCCGCGACACGCGCTGCAACAGCGCACGCGCTTGCGGCCCGAGCAGCGAGAACAGCGCGTACTGGCCGGTCACGTCGACGGCCGCGCAGCGGTAGCCGCCCGCGTCGAGGTGGCGCTCGATCAGGTCGAGATCGCGCGTGGCCTGCGTGGTGCCGGTCAGGATCAGGTAGCGGTCGTCGGCCAGGCGCACCACGGTGACGTCCGATTCGTAGCCGCCGCGCGCGTTGAGCAGGGCGCTGCGCCGCACCGCGCCCGGCGCGACGGCCAGGTCGGTGGCGAACAGCGCCTGCAGCGCGGCTTCGGCGTCGCGGCCCTTGACGAGCAGCTTGGCGAGCGCGCTGCGGTCGAACAGCGCCGCCTGCTCGCGTGCGGCGCGATGCTCGGCCGCGCTCCAGTCGTGCCAGTTCTGACGGCCGAAGCTGTACTCGATGCGCGGCGCCGTGCCGGGCGGCGCGAACACGTTGGCGATCTCCCAGCCCATCCGGCTGCCGAAGCACGCGCCCGCGGCTTGCAGCGCGGCATGCACCGGCGAGCGCCGCACGCCGCGCGCGCTGTCCAGCTCGCGATTCGGCCAGGGCATCGCGTAATGCAGCCCGAGCGTTTCCTTGACCCGGTCGAACAGCCAGGCGTCGTTGCCGTGAAAGCGCGCGAAGCGGCGGATGTCGATGGCCCACAGATCGGTGGCCGGCTCCCCGCCCGCGATCCACTCGGCCAGCGCGCGGCCCGCGCCGCCCGCCGAGGCGATCCCCATCGAATTGAAGCCCGCGCCCACGTAGAAATTCGCGAGTTCGGGCGCCTCGCCGAGGATGAAGTGATTGTCGGGCGTGAACGATTCGGGGCCGTTGTAGAACTGGCGGACTTCGGCCGTTTCCAGCGCCGGCACGCGGTGCAGCGCGTTGCGCATCAGGATCTCGAACTGGTCCCAGTCGTCGGGCAGCAACTGGAACTCGAAATCGTCGGGGATGCCGGCCATGCCCCACGGCTTCGCGTCGGGCTCGAAACCGCCCATCACCAGGCCGCCCACTTCCTCCTTGAAATAGATGTAGCCGTCGGGGTCGCGCATCACCGGCAGATCGGGATGCGCGCCCGGAATCCGCCCCGTGACGATGTAGTAGTGCTCGGCCGAATGCAGCGGCACGGTCACGTCGGCGAGCCGGCCGAGCTGCTTGGCCCACTGGCCCGCGCAATTCACCACGATGTCGGCCGCAAGCGTGCCGGTGGCGCCATCCTTGGTGCGCCACGTCACGCCCGAGGCGCGGCGGCGCGTGCCGGTGCGCTCGCTCAGTACCGCCGTGACGCGCGCGCCCTCGACGATGCGCACGCCGCGCTGGCGGGCGCCGCGCGCCAGCGATTGCGTGAGGTCGGTCGGGTTGGCCTTGCCGTCGCCGGGCAGCCAGACGGCGCCGGCCAGGTCGTCGGTGCGCATCGCGGGCCACAGCTCGCCGGCCGCGCGCGCATCGATCAGCTCGCAGTCCACGCCGTAGGCGCGCGCCTGCGCGGCGGTGCGCTTCAGTTGCACGAGCCGCTCGGCGGTGCGCGCCACCGACAGCGAGCCGCAGCGCTTCCAGCCGGTCGCCAGCCCGGTTTCGGCTTCGAGCGAGGCGTACAGCTCGGTGGAATAGCGGATCAGTTGCGTGAGGCTTCGTTGCGTGCGCAACTGGCCGACCAGCCCGGCCGCGTGCCACGTGGTGCCGCACGAAAGCTGGCCCTGTTCGAGCAGCACGACGTCGGCGATGCCGGACTTGGCGAGGTGATAGGCGGTGGAACAACCGATGATCCCGCCGCCGATGATCACGACGCGGGCATGGGACGGGAGGGAGGCGGGCGGCAACAGGCTCATGGCGGATACGATTGGATTGCAACAAAACGCATCGTATTGCCTAAAAATGACACATGTGCGACGGCGCGAAAATCGTCCGGATCGTCCCGGTCGGCGCGCGGCAGGTGGGAAGGGGGGCGTTCAGCGGCCGGCGGCGGCCGCGACGCTCATTCGATGTCGGTGACCCACGCGCCGAACCACTCGCTCGGGTTGGCGATCTCGTCCTGCGCGGCCACCAGTTCGAGCTCGTAGCGCCGCGCGTCGTAGGTCGCCTTGACCACCGCGTGCACGGCCGCGAGCGTGTGCTCGAACGCGGCGCGGATCGAATCGCCGCGCAACCGCCGCGCGACGAATACGGCGCTGGTCAGGTCGCCGACGCCGACCGGGTGGCGCGGGAACGCATAGAGCGGGCGCTGGCCGATCCAGGCCTCGTGCTCGGTGACGGCCAGCATGTTGAAGCGGTCGGCCGGGCTGTTGCGGTCGTGCAGATGCTTGACGAGGATGACCTTCGGGCCGCGCCGGATGATCTCGCGGCAGGCATCGACGGCCTCGCGCACGGTTTCCACGCGCCGCCCGGCCAGCTTCTGCAACTCGCTGTGGTTCGGCGCCATGCCGTCGGCCAGGCCCGGCAGTTCGCTGACGATGAATTCCTCGACGCCCGGCTCGGGCCGGATGCCGCCGGTTTGACCCATCGCCGGATCGCAGAAATACCAGGCGTTCGGGTTCATCGACTTCACGGTGCGCACGATGTCGACCGCCGCGTGCGCCTGCGCGGGCGAGCCGAGAAAGCCGGAGAGCACCGCGTCGCAGCGCTTGAGGGCGCCGATCGCGGCGATGCCGTCCACCAGCTGCTCGAGCTTGGGCGCATCGACCGCGCTGCCGGCCCAGTGGCCGTACTGCATGTGATTGGAGAGCTGGACGGTGTTGAGCGGCCAGACGTTGACGCCGAGCCGCTGCATCGGGAACACGGCCGCGCTGTTGCCGGCGTGCCCGTAGATCACGTGCGACTGGATGCTGAGGACGTTTTTCATGTCGGCGGCTCGTCGCGGTGGGGTCTACGAACGATACCAAAAGTCGCAGCCGCCCGGAAATACGCGGTAAACGTTGCGCCTGCGCGCGTCACGGCAGCGTTGGCTTACTAACCGTAAAATTGCGGCGGCGCGCCGCGCTGTTTTCCCTTTCCTCCTTCCGGTAGCCCGATGTTCCCGAATCGCACGATCCCGATCCCGCAGTCGGCCGCCCTCATCGTCGCGGCTGTGGTGGTGGCTGCCGCGGCTGCCGTGGCCGGCGCCTGCCAGGCGGCGGGCCTCGTGCCGACGCCCGCCGTGACGACGAGCGAGACCCTGCCGGCGTTACCGGTGGCCGACGATGCCGGCCCGGCCTATGGTCCCGAACTCGAAGGCTTCGATTATCCGTATCCGGTGCATCGCTACACGTTCGCTTCGCAGCGCGAAACGATGCAGATGGCCTATCTCGACGTGAAGCCCGCGCATCCGAACGGCCGCACGGCGGTGCTGCTGCACGACCGCAATTTCTGCGCGGCCACCTGGGAGGGCTCGATCGCGGCGTTGACCCAGGCCGGCTATCGCGTGATCGCGCCCGACCAGATCGGCTTCTGCAAATCGACCAAGCCGGCGCGTTACCAGTACACGTTCCAGCAACTGGCCCACAACACGCACGCGCTGCTCGAATCGCTCGGCGTGAAGGAGCCGATCGTGATCGGCCATTCGACGGGCGGCATGCTGGCGGTGCGCTACGCGCTGATGTATCCGAAGCAGACGCAGCGGCTCGTGCTGCTCGACCCGATGGGGCTGGAGGATGGCAAGGCGCTCGGCGTGCCGCCGCTGACGGTGGACTACTGGTATGCGCGTGCGCTGAAGACGACCGGCGAGAGCGTGCGCCGCTACGAGCAGACGGCCTATTACGCGGGGGAGTGGTCGCCCGATTTCGAGCGCTGGGTGCAGATGCAGGCCGGCATGGTGCGCGGGGCGGGACGCGAAAGCGTGGCGTGGAACGCCGCGCTGTTCGACGACATGAGTTTCACGCAGCCGGTGCTCTATGAATTCGGGCAGTTGCGCGTGCCGACGCTGCTGATGATCGGCGACAAGGACACCGCCGCGATCGGCAAGGACGCAGCGCCGCCCGAGCTGCACGCGAAGCTCGGCCGCTATGCGGAGCTGGGCAGGCACGCGCAGGCCGCGATTTCGGGCGCGACGCTGATCGAATTCGCGTCGCTGGGGCATGCGCCGCAGATGCAGGACCCGGCCGCCGTGCACAAGGCGCTGCTGGCATGGCTGGCGGCGCCGGCGTCGTCAGCCGCTTCGGTTACGGCGCACGCCGCGCCGTAACACCTTCGCCGCTTCACACCGGGCGTTCAGCCCTCCGCCGCCAGCTCGTCGCGCACCTGCGCCGTGATTTCGTACGAGCGCACGCGCGCGGCGTGATCGTAGATCTGCGCGGCCACCACCAGCTCGTCGGCGCCGGTTTGCGCGATCAGGCGGCGCAGCCGCTCGCGCACCGTGTCGCGCGAGCCGATCGCCGCGAACGACAGCGAATGCGCCACGTTCGCCAGCTCGAATTCGTTGGCCTCGAGCACCTCGACCGGCGGCGGCAGCTTGCCCGGCGTGCCGCGACGCAGGCTCAGGAACTGTTGCTGCAGCGACGTGAACAGGCGCCGCGCCTCGTCGTCGGTGTCGGCCGCGAACACGTTGATGCCGACCATCGCATAGGGCTTGTCGAGCGTCGCCGACGGCCGGAACTGCGCGCGATACACCTCCAGCGCGCGCATCAGGTAATCGGGCGCGAAATGCGACGCAAACGCGAACGGCAGGCCGAGCATGGCCGCCAGTTGCGCCGAAAAGAGGCTCGAGCCGAGCAGCCACAGCGGCACGTTCAGCCCCGCGCCCGGCACGGCGCGCACGCGCTGGCCTTCCACCGGCTCGGCGAAATAGCGCTGCAACTCCACCACGTCGTCGGGAAACGAATCGGCGCTGGCGACCATGTCGCGGCGCAGCGCGCGCGCCGTGGTCTGGTCGGTGCCCGGTGCGCGGCCGAGGCCCAGCTCGATGCGGCCCGGATACAGTGCCGCCAGCGTGCCGAACTGCTCGGCGATCACGAGCGGCGCGTGGTTCGGCAGCATGATGCCGCCCGAGCCGACGCGAATCTTGCTCGTGCCGCCCGCGATATGGCCGATCACCACCGCCGTGGCCGCGCTGGCGATGCCGGGCATGTTGTGATGCTCGGCCAGCCAGTAGCGGCGGTAATCCCAGCGCTCGGCGTGCTGCGCGAGATCGAGCGAGTTGCGGAAGGCCTGGCTGGCGTCGGCGCCCTGGGGAATCGGCGCGAGATCGAGAACGGAGAACGGGATCATGGAGTGGGCTTCGCAGAGTGGGGACGTGCGGCGCAGCGCGGGTGCCAAGGCCCCGCATCGCGACGTCGAGTGCCGCCGATTGTGCCAAAGCCCCGCCAACCCCGCTGGCGACGTAGCGATAACCCTGCCGGGCGGAGGGTAACGTCGCGGCCTCCGTCGCGCTGTTGCGGGTGTGGAAACGGTGCCTTGTCGCGCTGGGGGCATGCGGCGAAAACACGCACTGCGTGACTGTCATATTTCTTCGCTAACGTGACTCAAACGCCAGCAACGGGCCGAATTCCTTGCCGAAAACGGACGGAATCGCACGCCGAACCCGTGAACGTCGACCGTAAACTGGCAAACGAATCGCCACGTGCCATGCAAAACGCTTACGTTAACACCTCGCTATTACACCGAAATGCCAATCATTTGTCTTGATTTGTATCGAGTTGGCGCTTTCGGTGTCAGCTCGACGCGGCGTTTCGGCAATCGTTGCTAAACTCGATCCCTAATTCACGACCGCACGGTCAGCCCGCCGAGAGACGCCGCCGAATGCATCGTCCTGCCGCGAGCCGGGCCGGTCTTGTCACATGTCGTGTTGCACGTCGATACCACCTTCGCCCTGCCGTCACGCAGGTTCACAGGAGCCGGGACCGTGTTCGTCGCCGCCGTTGTTGTTGCTACGGGATCTCGCCATGCGCAGCGTGCCGGCCGTGGGGCCGGAAGGGGCGCGGCATGAACGTTCTCGCTTCCCTGACCGACTGGCTGCTGCTCGTGCCGATCGCCGCGGCTTGCGGCTATGCGTGGTTCGCCGCGCTGGCGCCGTCGCCGCGCCTGCCGCGTGCGGCGCGGCGCAACGGCTGGCTGCCGGTCAGCGTGCTCAAGCCGCTGTGCGGCGCCGAGCCGCGCCTCTACGAAAACCTCTCCAGCTTCTGCGCGCAGCGCCACCCGTGCTACCAGATCGTGTGCGGCGTCGCGTCGCCCGACGATCCGGCGATCGCCGTCGTGCACCGGCTGCAGGCCAATTTCCCCGATTGCGACATCACGCTGGTGGTCGATGCGCGCATTCACGGCAAGAACCTCAAGGTCAGCAACCTGATCAATATGACCGGGCACGCGCGTTACGACCGCCTCGTGATCGCCGACAGCGACATCGCCGTCGAGCCCGATTACCTGGAGCGCGTCACCGCGCCGCTCGACGATCCGGCGATCGGCGTCGTCACCTGCCTGTATCGCGCACGCGGCGTGGGCGGCTTCTGGCCGCAGCTTGGCGCGCAGTTCGTCGATGCCTGGTTCGCGCCATCGGTGCGCATCGCGCATGCGGGTGGTTCCAGCGATTTCGGCTTCGGCGCGACGCTGGCGCTCACGCGCGACACGCTCGAACGGATCGGCGGCCTGGCCGCGCTGAAGGACGAACTCGCCGACGACTACTGGCTGGCCGCGCTGCCGCGCCGTCACGGGCGGCGCACCGCGCTGTCCGAGGTCAACGTGGTGACCGACGTGACCGAGTCGGGCCTCGTCGGGCTGTGGCGGCGCGAGACGCGCTGGCTGCGCACCATCCGCTCGTTGAAGCCGGCCGGTTTCGCCAGCCTGATCGTCACGTTCACGGTGCCGTGGCTGGCGGTGGGCGCGCATCTGGCGGTGTGGCTCGACGGCACGTTTGCGGGCGCCGTCGCGGCGGCCGTGGTGGCCTGCGGCGGCGTGGCGCGGCTCGCGATGCATGCGCGCGGTTCGGCGTCGCGGGGCGTGTTCTGGCGCGGGCTGCCGCTCGTGCCGGTGCGCGACACGCTGCTGCTGCTCGAATGGTTCGCGGCCGCGTTCGGCTCGCACGTGCACTGGCGCGGCACGCGGATC
>NZ_BAAILN010000044.1:316686-320938 GCF_054589155.1 Burkholderia sp. 3C | reverse complement strand
GCATGCCGGACGCCATGGCGCCGCCCGCGTTCGCGCGGGCGGCGGATCGACGAGGATCGACACATAAGGGCGCGCGAGCCGGCCGGCGTCGCGCGGGTTGAACGAACATTGATCGTATCGAGACGAATCATGCAAGCACATGTTGCCCCGCTGAAAACCCTGTTCCTGCAAGCGCCGTCGTATGACGGCTTCGACGGCGGCGCCGGCTCGCGTTATCAGGCCAAGCGCGAAATCCGCTCGTTCTGGTATCCGACCTGGCTCGCGCAGCCCGCCGCACTCGTGCCCGGCAGCCGCGTGCTCGACGCGCCGGCCGACGGGCTGTCGGTGGAAGACACCCTGAAGATCGCCGCCGAATACGATCTCGTCATCATCCACACCAGCACGCCGTCGTTTCCCACCGACGCGACCTTCGCGCAGGACCTCAAGCAGCGCAAGCCGTCGGTGCTGGTGGGCATGGTCGGCGCCAAGGTGGCCGTCGATCCGCACAACTCGTTGACGGCCTCGGACGCGATCGATTTCGTCTGCCGCGAGGAGTTCGACTACACGTGCCGCGACGTGGCCGACCGCAAGCCGTTCAGCGAAATACTCGGCCTCAGCTATCGCGCCGCCGACGGCGCGATCGAGCACAACGGTCCGCGCCCGATGATCGAGGAAATGGACGAGCTGCCGTTCGTCGCGCCCGTCTACAAGCGCGACCTGAAGATCGGCAACTATTTCATCGGATACCTGAATTACCCGTACGTCTCGATCTACACGGGCCGCGGCTGCCGCTCGAAATGCACGTTCTGCCTGTGGCCGCAAACGGTGGGCGGCCACCGCTACCGCGTGCGCTCGGTCGAGAACGTGCTGGCCGAAGTGAAGTGGATTCGCGACAACATGCCCGAAGTGAAGGAGATCATGTTCGACGACGACACCTTCACCGACTTCAAGCCGCGCGTGGAGGAAATCGCCCGCGGCCTCGGCAAGCTCGGCGTGACGTGGTCGTGCAACGCGAAGGCCAACGTGCCGTACGACACGCTGAAGGTCATGAAGGAAAACGGCCTGCGCCTGCTGCTGGTGGGCTACGAATCGGGCGACGACCAGATCCTGCTGAACATCAAGAAGGGCCTGCGCACCGATATCGCGCGCCGCTTCAACGAGGATTGCAAGAAGCTCGGCATCAAGATTCACGGCACGTTCATTCTGGGCCTGCCCGGCGAAACCAAGGACACGATCAAGAAAACGATCGAATACGCCAAGGAAATCAACCCGCACACCATTCAGGTGTCGCTGGCCGCGCCGTATCCGGGCACGAAGCTTTATGAGCAGGCCATCGAAAACGGCTGGATGGAAGAGAACAAGACCATCAACCTGGTCAGCAAGGCCGGCGTGCAACTGGCCGCGATCGGCTATCCGCACTTGTCGAAGGACGACATCTATCACGAGCTCGAACACTTCTACCGGGCGTTTTATTTCCGGCCGTCGAAGATCTGGGAGATCGTGAGCGAGATGCTGACGAGCTGGGACATGATGAAACGCCGTTTGCGCGAGGGCGTAGAATTCTTCCGTTTTCTGCGGGCACACGAGGCTTGAACGGAGTGAAGCAAGGAAGTTCGGGAAGGGCGCTGATCATGACGGCCGACGATTTCGGTCTGCATCCGCGCGTCAATGCCGCCGTCGAGCGCGCGCATCGCGATGGCGTGCTCGCGGCGGCCAGTTTGATGGTGGCCGCGCCGGCCGCGCGCGATGCCGTGGAACGCGCGCGGCGTTTGCCGTCGCTCGCGGTGGGCCTGCATCTGGTGCTGGCCGACGGCGCGGCGATGTTGCCGCCGGGCGAGATTCCGGCGCTGGTCGGGCCGGACGGCCGTTTCGGCGGCGCGATGGCGCGCGACGGCTGCCGGTTCTTTTTCCTGCCGTGGGTGCGCGCGCAACTGCGCCGCGAGATCCGCGCGCAATTCGAGGCGTTCGCCGCGACCGGGCTGGTGCTCGATCACGTCAATGCGCACAAGCATTTCCATCTGCATCCGACCGTGCTCGCGATGATCGTCGAGATCGGGCGCGACTACGGCTTGCGCGCGGTGCGGCTGCCGTTCGAGCGCGGCGCGCCGGCCTGGCTGCGGCCCTGGATCGCGCTGGTGCGTGCGCGGCTCGACCGCGCCGGGCTCGCGCATAACGACTACGTGATCGGCATAGAGCAAACGGGGCGGATGGACGAGCGCGTGCTGCTCGACGCGATCGCCGCGATGCCGGTGCGCGGCGTGGGTGAGCTGTACTGCCATCCGGCCGAGGCCGATGTGGAGGCGGGCGATGCGCCGGTCACGGCGTCGATGCGTGGCTACCGGCCGGCGGCCGAACTCGATGCGCTGCTGTCGCCGCGCGTGGCGGCCGCGCTGGCCGAGGCGGGCATCGCACGCGGCGGGTTCGCGGCCGTGTTCGGCGGCGCGGGCACGCTGCGCGGCATCGATGCGGGCGGCGCGCATGCCGCCCCGGCAGCGGGTGCGACACGATGATCAAATGGATTCGCCGGCTCGGCTGGCCGGTTGGTATCGCACTGCTGCTCGTGACGGTCGTGCATCAGGGCTTCGGCGACGTGATGCGCATCATCGGCCGCGCCGGCTTCGTCCTGCTCTGGCTCGTGCCGTTCCATCTGGTCCCGCTGCTGCTCGACGCGCAGGCCTGGCGCCTGCTGCTCGATCGCCGTGCGCCGCTGCCGTTTCTGTGGTGGATCGCCACCATCCGCGAGGCCGTGAACCGGCTGTTGCCGACGGTCGGCGTGGGCGGCGAGATCGTCGGCATCCGGCTCGCGCGCTGGAAGGTGCCCGATGCGAGCTTCGTGACGGCCTCGGTGATCGTCGAGGTGCTGATCACCGTCAGCGTGCAGTACGCGTTCTCGGCCATCGGCCTGGTCATGCTGCTGGCGCTGACCGATACGGGCGGGGGCGGCAGCGCGCGGACCATCGCGCTGGCGCTGGTGCTGTCGCTGCCGATTCCGGCCGTGTGCTTCGTGCTGCTGCGGCGCGGCGGGATCTTCCACACCATCGAACGCTTCGCGGGCAAGCTGCTCGGCGATACCAGCGCGCTGTTGCAAGGCATCGACGGCAAGCGGCTCGATGCCGACATCACCGGCCTGCTCAAGCGCACCGGGCTGCTGGCGCGCGCGTTTCTGCTGCAACTGATCGCCTACCTCATCGGCGCGCTGGAAATCTACTGGGCGCTCGAATTGCTCGGCCATCGCGTGCCGGTGGGCGGCGCGATCGCGATCGAGGCGATGATCCAGGCGGTGCGGCACGCGGCGTTCATGGTGCCGGGCGGGGTGGGCGTGCAGGAGGGCACCATCGTCGTGCTGGCGCAGTTGTTCGGCGTCGATCGCGAGACGGCGTTTTCGCTGGCGCTGGTGCGGCGCGCGCGCGAGCTGCTGTTCGGCGGGCTGGCGCTGGCGTCGTGGCAGATCGTCGAGATCGGCGTGACGCGGCGCGAGCTGCGCGCATCGAAGCACGAAGCGAAGCACGAAGCGAACGCACCGCAAGCCGGCGACGATGACGATGAAGGCGGCAACCGGCCCGCCGCGGCGGAGCCGGGCGCATCCCGCGCGCAGCGCGAGCAAAACCGCGAGCCCGAGACGCGCTAACCGCTACCAACCCGATTTGTGAACAGTGCGCAGACGCGCGTATGCTTCCACGGTGCTCAGTTCGGTGCGTTCGCGCGCATCCGTGTTCCCCATGATTGCATCTGTTTTCCGGCCGGCGCGGCCGTGGCTGGTGGCCGCGACCGTCGCCGCGACCTGTCTGCTCGGCGGCTGCGACAGCCGCCAGGAGGACGCCGTCGTGCATCGACTCAAGCAACTGTTCCGCTCGATCCAGCCCGCGCCGCTGCTGCTGCGCAAGCTGAAGGCCGGCGTCTCGACCGAGGACGAGGTGCGCGCGCAGCTCGGCAAGCCCGAAACCGAGCGCCAGAACCTCGACGGCTCGAAGCGCCTCGAGTACCCGCGCGGGCCGATGGGCGACGAAACCTACATGGTCGACATCGACCGCAACGGCCTGTATCTCGGCGCAACGCAAGTGCTGACGGCCGACACCTTCGCGATGATCCGCCCCGGCATGACGCAGGATCAGGTCCGCCAACTGCTCGGCAAGCCGACCGAGGTGGCGCGCTACCCGCTCAAGCCCGAAACGGTATGGAGCTGGCGCTGGCGCGAGGACGGCGTCAACCAGGATGCGTTCTACAACGTGCATTTCGGCGACGACGGGCTGGTGACGACCACCTCGCGCTCGGA
>NZ_BAAILN010000044.1:315761-316553 GCF_054589155.1 Burkholderia sp. 3C | reverse complement strand
AAAAATGGCGCCGCGGGTTCACACCCGCGGCGCCATTTTTATCGACGCTTTATTGACGCGATGCCGCGGCGGGTCGCCCCGCCGCCGCCCGACGTGCCGTCAAGCCTTGACGGTGTCGGCCACTTCCTTGAAATCTTCGATCTGGTCGAAGTTCATGTACTGGTAGATCTTGTCGCTGTTGGCCGTCAGCACGCCCATGTCGGCCATGTACTCTTCCTTGGTCGGGATCTTGCCCAGACGCGAGCAGATCGCCGCCAGTTCCGCCGAGCCCAGATACACGTTGGTGTTCTTGCCCAGACGGTTCGGGAAGTTGCGGGTGGAGGTGGACATCACGGTCGCGCCTTCGCGCACCTGGGCCTGGTTGCCCATGCACAGCGAGCAGCCCGGCATTTCGGTGCGCGCGCCGGCCGTGCCGAACACGCCGTAGTGGCCTTCCTCGGTCAGTTGCTTCTGGTCCATCTTGGTCGGCGGAGCGACCCACAGCTTGACCGGAATGTCGCGCTTGCCTTCGAGCAGCTTCGACGCCGCGCGGAAGTGACCGATGTTGGTCATGCACGAACCGATGAACACTTCGTCGATTTTCGCGCCGGCCACGTCCGACAGCGTCTTCACGTCGTCCGGATCGTTCGGGCAGGCCACGATCGGCTCGTGGATGTCGGCCAGATCGATTTCGATGACGGCCGCGTATTCGGCGTCCGCATCCGGCTGCAGCAGTTGCGGGTCGGCCAGCCATTGCTGCATGGCGTCGATGCGGCGTTGCAGGCTGCGCGGGTCCTGGTAACCCTCGGCGAT
>NZ_BAAILN010000044.1:313744-315541 GCF_054589155.1 Burkholderia sp. 3C | reverse complement strand
TGCCGGCCTTGATCGCGTACAGCGGGATGGCGTTGACCAGGTCGCGCAGCGTGACGCCCGGCTGCATCTTGCCCTTGAAGCGGACCAGCACCGATTCCGGCATGTCCAGCGGCATCGTGCCGGTGGCGGCCGCGAAGGCCACCAGGCCCGAACCGGCCGGGAAGCTGATGCCGATCGGGAAGCGGGTGTGCGAATCGCCGCCGGTGCCGACGGTGTCGGGCAGCAGCATGCGGTTCAGCCAGGAGTGGATCACGCCGTCGCCCGGACGCAGCGCGATGCCGCCGCGCGTGCTGATGAAGTTCGGCAGGGTTTGGTGCGTCTTGACGTCGACCGGCTTCGGATAGGCGGCCGTGTGGCAGAACGACTGCATGACGAGATCGGACGAGAAGCCCAGGCAGGCCAGGTCCTTCAGTTCGTCGCGCGTCATCGGGCCGGTGGTGTCCTGCGAGCCGACCGAGGTCATCTTCGGTTCGCAGTACGTGCCCGGGCGCACGCCCTGGCCTTCCGGCAGGCCGCAGGCGCGGCCGACCATCTTCTGCGCGAGCGAGAAACCCTTGCCGCTGTCGGCCGGCTGTTGCGGCAGGCGGAACAGGGTGGACGGAGCCAGGCCCAGCGCTTCACGCGCCTTGGCCGTCAGGCCGCGGCCGATGATCAGCGGAATGCGGCCGCCGGCGCGCACTTCGTCGAACAGCACGTCGGACTTGACGGTGAATTCGGCGATCACGGCGCCGTTCTTCAGGGCCTTGCCGTCGTACGGGCGCAGTTCGACCACGTCGCCCATTTCCATCTGCGACACGTCGAGTTCGATCGGCAGCGCGCCGGCATCTTCCATCGTGTTGTAGAAGATCGGGGCGATCTTGCCGCCGAGGCACACGCCGCCGAAACGCTTGTTCGGCACGAACGGGATGTCTTCGCCCGTGAACCACAGCACCGAGTTGGTGGCCGACTTGCGCGAGGAGCCGGTGCCGACCACGTCGCCCACGTAGGCGACCAGGTGCCCCTTTTCCTTCAGCGATTCGATGAACTTGACCGGGCCGCGCTTGCCGTCTTCTTCCGGCGTGATGCCGGGGCGCGCGTTCTTCAGCATCGCCAGCGCGTGCATCGGGATGTCCGGGCGGGTGGTGGCGTCCGGCGCCGGGGACAGATCGTCGGTATTGGTTTCGCCGGTGACCTTGAAGACCGTGATGGTCAGGCTTTCCGGCACTTCCGGGCGGCTCGTGAACCATTCGGCGTCGGCCCAGCTTTGCAGCACGGCCTTGGCGTGAACGTTGCCCTGGTCGGCCAACTCCTTCACGTCATGAAACTGGTCGAACATCAGCAGGGTTTTCTTCAGCGCGTCGGCGGCGGTGGCGGCCACGGCTTCATCGGCGAGCAGTTCGATCAGCGGCTGGATGTTGTAGCCGCCCAGCATCGTGCCGAGCAGCTCGGTGGCGCGCTCGCGCGAGATCAGCGGGCTGGCGGTCTCGCCCTTGGCCACGGCGGCCAGGAAGCCGGCCTTCACGCGGGCGGCTTCGTCCACGCCGGCGGGCACGCGGTAGGTGATCAGTTCGACGAGGGTTTGCTCTTCGCCTGCGGGCGGGTTCGCCAGCAGTTCCACCAGTTCGGCGGTTTGCTTGGCGGTCAGCGGCAGGGGGGGGATACCGAGCGCGGCGCGTTCGGCTACGTGAGCACGAAAGTTTTCTAGCATGGGGGGACCTGCTGATAGGGCGTTTCAGGGCGAAGGCCTCTTTCAGGCGCTCCGAGGCTGCTACGGGTGCTGCTTCGCCCGGGATTCTAGTCGTTAACCGCTTTTGCGTC
>NZ_BAAILN010000044.1:296575-313618 GCF_054589155.1 Burkholderia sp. 3C | reverse complement strand
GGCCGGCTTTGCCGGCCCCGCGCTATCGAAAAAGCGACCCGAAACGTGCAAAAACGCACCGCCCGCATCCGGCCCCGAGCCTGACAGGCGGCTTGCCGGGGCGGCGCGAGCCCCCGCGTTGCGGGGCGTTGCGCGATGCGTCGGGCATCGTGTCGCGATGTTGCGTTGCAGCATGGTGCCTGGCCCCGGTTTGTGACCGTTTTTTTCGCCTGCAACCATCCGCCCCACTCGAACGCCGCCCGCCGGCTTCCCAACCGACCCACTTCAGGAGACGCGCGTGTTCCTCTACGGATTCGGCCCCCTCATCTGGGCGGGCACCGTGCAGACGATCGAGCTGTCGGTGCTGTCGCTCGCCGCCGCCGTGGTGCTGGGCCTGCTCGGCGCGCTCGCCAAGCTGTCGCCGCGGCGCGGCCTGCGCGCGCTCGGCACCGGCTACACCACGCTGATCCGCTCGGTGCCCGACCTGGTGCTGATGCTGCTGCTGTTCTACAGCATCCAGATCTGGCTCAACGACATCACCGACCTGCTCGGCTGGGACCAGATCGACATCGACCCGTTCGTGGCCGGCGTGCTGACGCTCGGCTTCATCTACGGCGCGTATTTCACCGAAACGTTTCGCGGCGCGTTTCTGTCGGTGCCGCGCGGCCAGCTGGAGGCGGGCGCGGCCTACGGCATGAGCGGGCTGCGCGTGTTCGCGCGAATCCTGTTTCCGCAGATGATGCGCTTCGCGCTGCCCGGCATCGGCAACAACTGGCAGGTGCTGGTGAAGGCCACCGCGCTGGTGTCGATCATCGGCCTGGCCGACGTGGTCAAGGCCGCGCAGGACGCCGGCAAGAGCACGTTCAACATGTTCTTCTTCATCCTCGTCGCGGCGCTGATCTACCTGGCGATCACGACGCTGTCCAACCTCGTGCTGCGGCATCTGGAGCGGCGCTATTCGACCGGCGTGAGGCACGCGGAACTATGATCGAGATCATCCAGGAGTTCGGCCGCGCCTTCCTGTACTGGGACGGGCAACGCCTGTCGGGCCTAGCCGTCACGCTGTGGCTGCTGACGGCGTCGGTGGGCATCGGCTTCGTGTGCGCGATTCCGCTCGCGGTGGCGCGCGTCTCGCGCAAGCGCTGGGTGTCGATGCCGGTGCGCGCCTATACCTACGTGTTTCGCGGCACGCCGCTCTACGTGCAGTTGCTGCTGATCTACACGGGCATGTACAGCCTCGAATTCGTGCGTGCGCATTCGCTGCTCGACGCGTTCTTCCGCAGCGGCTTCCACTGCGCGATCCTGGCCTTCGCGCTGAACACCTGCGCCTACACCACCGAGATCTTCGCGGGCGCGATTCGCGCCACGGCGCACGGCGAGGTGGAGGCGGCGCGCGCCTACGGCATGAGCCCGTTCACCGCCTACCGCCGCGTGATCCTGCCCTCGGCGCTGCGCCGCGCGTTGCCGCTGTACAGCAACGAGGTGATCCTGATGCTGCACGCCACCACGGTGGCTTTCACCGCCACGGTGCCCGACATCCTCAAGGTGGCGCGCGACGCGAACTCGGCCACCTACATGGCGTTCCAGTCGTTCGGGATCGCCGCCCTGATCTATCTTGCGGTATCGTTCGCACTCGTCGCGGCGTTTCGCCGGGCCGAGCGCCACTGGCTCGCGTATCTCGCGGCCGGACGTCATTGATTCGTATCCATTCCGGGAGACGCCAGTTGGCCGACATCACCCCGCCGAACCCCGCCAGCAAGCTCGCGGCCATCGATATCTACAAGCGCTACGGCGACAACGAAGTGCTGAAGGGCGTCTCGCTCGACGCGAAAGCGGGCGACGTGATCAGCATCATCGGCGCCAGCGGCTCGGGCAAGAGCACCTTCCTGCGCTGCATCAATTTCCTCGAACGGCCGAACGCGGGCCAGATCATCGTCGACGGCGAAACGGTCCGCACCAAGGCCGATAAAAGCGGCGCGCTCGACGTGGCCGACCCGAAGCAACTGCAGCGGATTCGCACCAAGCTCGCGATGGTGTTCCAGCACTTCAACTTGTGGGCGCACATGAACGTGCTGGAGAACGTCATGGAAGCGCCCGTGCACGTGCTCGGGCTGTCCAAGCGCGAGGCCGAGGCGCGCGCCCGCGAGTACCTGGAAAAAGTCGGCTTGCAGCCGCGCGTCGAGAAGCAGTATCCGTCGCATCTGTCGGGCGGCCAGCAGCAGCGCGTGGCGATCGCCCGCGCGCTGGCGATGCATCCCGACGTCATGCTGTTCGACGAACCGACCTCGGCGCTCGATCCGGAACTGGTGGGCGAAGTGCTGAAGGTCATGCAGAAGCTGGCCGAGGAAGGCCGCACCATGATCGTGGTCACGCACGAAATGGGCTTCGCGCGCAACGTGTCCAACCACGTGATGTTCCTGCATCAGGGCCGCACCGAGGAGCAGGGCCATCCCGCCGAGGTGCTGGCGCGCCCGCAGAGCGAACGCCTGCGCCAGTTCCTGTCCGGCAGCCTCAAGTAAGGTGGCGGCGATCGGCCGCGCGGGCGGCGCCGCGCGCACGACGCAGGTGGCGATCGTCGCGTTGCCGCCGGTGTCGATGTCGGGCGTCGGCCCGATCGTCGATGCGCTGGCGCTGGCCAACGAGATCGAAGGGCGCGCGCTGTACCGCTGGCAGGTGTGTTCGTGGGACGGCAAGCCGGTGCCGCTCGCGGGCGGCGCGCAATGGCCGGCCGACGCGGCGTTCAACGATGCGATCGCCTGCGACTGGCTGATCGTGCACAGCGAGCGCTTCCAGCAATTCGCCGACTACCGCCTGTTCCTCGCCAGCCTCGCGCGCGTCGGCCAGCGCACGCCGCTCGTCACGGGCATTCATCACGGCGTGTGGTGGCTCGCGATGGCGGGGCAACTGGCCGGCTATCGCGTGGCGGTGAACTGGGAAACCTATCAGCAGTTCGCCGAGCAGTTCGAGCGCACCATCGTCACCCAGCAAATCTTCGAAATCGACCGCGATCGCGCGACCTGCGCGGGCGGCCAGGCCAGCCTCGATTTCATGCTGGCGATGATCGGCCGCGATCACGGCCCGGCGCTGCCCGAGCGGATCGCCGACGCGCTCGGCTGCGCCGCGCCGAGAAGCGCCGAGACGCGCCAGCGGATTCCGTTCGTGACCGCGCCGGGCGAGCGCCATCCGCGCCTGAACGATGCGCTGCAACTGATGGAAGCGAACGTCGAGGACCCACTCACCACCGACGAGATCGCCGAGCTGGTGGGCATCTCGCGGCGGCAGCTCGAACGGCTGTTTCGCCAGTATCTCGGCGCGATGCCGTCGAAGTATTACCTGAACCTGCGGCTGCTGAAGGCGCGCACGCAATTGCAGCGCACCAGCAAATCGGTGGTGCAGGTGAGCCTCGCCTGCGGCTTTTCATCGGCCGCGCATTTCTCGAATGCCTACCGCGAACGCTTCGGCGTGACGCCGCGAGAGGATCGCCGCGCGTGGCTCGAAAAGCAGCACGGCGGCACGAGCGAACCGCGCGCGGGCGCGCTGGTCGAACGCGACGACGACCGATGAATGCACCCGCGAATGCATCGTGACCGCACCGTGAATGCCCGCGCCGGCACGGCGAGCGAACTGCGTTCCCGCTCCCCGCGCGTTTCGCGATGCGCAACCGGCCAAGCCGATAGAACCCGTCGCAAATGCGCAAGACGTCTCGCGCCCCGTTGCCTACACTGAACCCTGTGATTGCCGAACCAAGGAACCGCCATGACCCGCGATAACGTGACCCGACAGACTTTCGATGACGTGATGGTGCCGGTGTTTTCGCCGGCCGCTTTCGTACCCGACCGCGGCGAAGGCTCGCGCGTGTGGGACACCGCCGGCAAGGAGTACGTCGATTTCGCGGGCGGCATCGCGGTGACGGCGCTCGGCCACGGCCACCCCGAAGTGCTGAAGGTGTTCGAGGAGCAGGGCCGCAAGCTCTGGCACATCGGCAACGGCTACACCAACGAGCCGGTGCTGCGTCTCGCGAAGCGGCTCGAAAGCCTGACCTTCGCCGATCGCGCGTTCTTCGCGAACTCGGGCGCGGAAGCGAACGAGGCCGCGCTGAAGCTCGCGCGCCGCGTGGCGTTCGACCGCTTCGGCGCCGATAAATACGAGATCCTCTCGTTCGCGCAGTCGTTCCACGGCCGCACGTTCTTTACCGTCAGCGTAGGTGGCCAGCCGAAGTATTCGGACGGTTTCGGCCCGCGCCCCGAAGGCATCCGCCATCTGCCGTACAACGACATCGAGGCGGCCCGGGCCGCGATCGGCCCGCGCACCTGTGCTGTGATCGTCGAGCCGGTGCAGGGCGAGGGCGGCGTGATCCCGGCCGATCCGGCGTTCCTGAAAGCGCTGCGCGAAGCGTGCGACGCGCACGGCGCGCTGTTGATCTTCGACGAGGTGCAGACCGGCGTGGGCCGCACCGGCCACTTCTACGCCTACATGGATACCGGCGTCACGCCCGACATCCTGACCACCGCCAAGGCGCTCGGCAACGGCTTCCCGATCGGCGCGATGCTGACCACCACCGAGCTGGCCGAGCATTTCAAGGTGGGCGTGCACGGCACCACCTACGGCGGCAATCCGCTGGCCTCGGCGATCGCCGACAAGGTGGTGGAACTGGTCAGCAATCCCGAGCTGCTGGCCGGCGTGCACGAGCGCGGCGAGCGCATTCGGGCCACGCTGGCCGCGCTCGATGCGAAGCACGGCGGCCTGTTCCGCGAGGTCCGCGGCAAGGGCCTGCTGATCGGCGCCGAACTGACCGAGGCCTTCGACGGCCGCGCCAAGGATTTCGTCAACGCGGCCGCCGCGCACGGCGTGATCATGCTGATCGCCGGCCCGAACGTGCTGCGCTTCGTGCCGTCGCTGGTGATTCCGCTCGACGTGCTCGACGAAGGCCTCGCGCGCTTCTCGCGCGCGGTCGACGAAGTGGTCGGCGCGAGCCGCTGACCCCACCCGCCCGGCCCACCCCGCTCACAGGAACGACGATGCTATTCGTACGCCCCGGCAGGCTTGCCGACCTCGACGCGCTGGCGCAGATGGCCCGCACCGCGCGGCCGGTGCTGCACTCGCTGCCGCACGACCGCCGCGCGCTGGAAGCGCGCGTGGCGCTGTCCGAGGATTCGTTTCGCGCCGACGCCGATTTCCCCGGCGAGGAGTTCTACCTGTTCGTGCTGGAAGACAGCGAGACGGGGCGCCTGCTCGGCACGGCCAGCATCGTCGCCGCGGCCGGCTATTCGGAGCCGTTCTACGCGTTCCGCAACGACGCGCTGATCCACGCCTCGCGCGAGCTGCATGTGAACCGCAAGATCCACGCGCTGACCATGTCGCACGAGCTGACCGGCAAGAGCCGGCTGGGCGGCTTCTATGTCGACCCGGCGCTGCGCGGTGATGCCGCCGCGCACCTGGTGTCGCGCGCCCGCATGATGTACATCGCCGCGAACCGCCGCCGCTTCACGCCGGAAGTGTTCTCGCTGCTGCTCGGCGTGACCGACGAGCACGGTGCGTCGCCGTTCTGGGAAGCGGTGGGCCGCAAGTTCTTCCATCGCGATTTCGCCGATATCGAGGTGGAATCGGGCGGCCGCAGCCGCACGTTCATCGCCGAGGTGATGCCGGTGTATCCGATCTACGTGCCGCTGCTGCCCGAGGCGGCGCAGCGCGTGCTCGGCGAGCCGAACGAACACGGCCTGCTCGCCTATGACATCCATCTCGAAGAAGGTTTCGAGCCGGACCGCTACGTCGATATCTTCGATGCCGGCCCGGTGCTGACCGCGCAAGTCGATCGCACCGCCTGCGTCACGCACAACGTCGCGCGCACGGTGCGCAACGCGGCCGGCGCGGCGGCGGGCGCCACGCACTTGGTGGCGGCCGGCGAGGGCGAGGCGTTTCGCTGCGTGCTGGTCGACCTGCCCGATGCCGCAACGGTCCACGCGATGGAGGCGCCGCTCGACGCCGCCGCGCGCGCCGCGCTCGGCGTGGTGGACGGCGACTCGGTGCGCTGCGTGCCGCTGCATCGCCGCGACGAGGCCACTTCAACCCACGGGGCCACCCCGCTTTCGGGAGACCCGCGATGATCGTGGTTCGCGTGGTACAGACAGGCGACGTCGATGCGCTGGTGGCGCTCGCGCAGGAAACCGGCCCGGGCCTGACCACCTTCAAGCCGGACCGCGACGCGCTCGCGGCGCGCGTCGAACGCGCGCGTCGCACGCTCGACGGCACCGCCACGGCCGCCGAGGCCGGCTACTTCTTCGTGATGGAAGACACCGCCAGCGGCGACATCGCCGGCGTGTGCGGGATCGAAACCGAAGTCGGGCTCGCGCAGCCGTTCTACAACTACCGCGTGGCCACCGTGGTGCACGCGAGCCAGGATCTCGGCGTGTGGACCCGCATGTCGCTGCTGAACATCTCGCACGACCTGACCGGCTATGCCGAAGTTTGCTCGCTGTTCCTGAGCCCGCGCTATCGCACGGCCGGCGTGGGCGGCCTGCTGTCGCGCTCGCGCTTCATGTTCATCGCGCAGTTCCGCGAGCGCTTTCCCGAGCGGATCTGCGCCGAGCTGCGCGGCCATTTCGACGAGGCCGGCAGCTCGCCGTTCTGGCGCGCGGTGGGTTCGCACTTCTATCAGATCGATTTCAACGCCGCCGATTACCTGAGCTCGCACGGCCGCAAATCGTTCCTGGCCGAGCTGATGCCGCGCTTTCCCGTGTATGTCGATTTGCTGCCGCAGGACGCGCAGGATTGCATCGGCCTCACGCACCGCGACACGCTGCCGGCCCGCAAGATGCTCGAAGCCGAAGGCCTGCGCTACCAGAACCACGTCGATATCTTCGACGCCGGCCCGGTGCTCGAATGCCACGTGTCCGACCTGCGCACGGTGCGCGACAGCATCGTGGTGCCGGTCGAGATCGGCGAACCCGCGGCGGCGGCGGAAGGCGGCCCGCGCGCGCTCGTGTCGAATACCTCGCTCGCCGATTTTCGCGTCGGCGCGGCGCCGGGCGCGGTGGCCGACGGCCGCTTCGTGCTGAGCGCCGCCGACGCCCGCGCGCTCGACGTTGCGGCAGGCGATCCGGTGCGCGTCTACGCGCTGAAATCCCAACCGAGATAACACATGTCCGAACTCTTCATCGATGGCGACTGGGTCGCCGGCAGCGGCCCCGAATTCGCCTCGCGCAACCCCGGCACCGGCGAGACCGTCTGGCGCGGCGCGAGCGCCTCGGAGGCCGATGTCGGCTGGGCCGTCGCCAGCGCGCGCCGCGCGTTCGCCGACTGGTCGGCGCTCGCGCTCGACGCGCGCATCGCGATCGTCCAGCGCTTCGCCGCGATCCTCGAGGAACGCAAGGAAGCGCTGGCCGCCGCGATCGGCCGCGAAACCGGCAAGCCGCTCTGGGAAGCGCGCACCGAAGTCGCGACGATGGCCAACAAGGTCGCGATCTCGATCACGGCCTATCACGAGCGCACCGGCGAGAAACGCACGCCGATGGCCGACGGCACCGCCGTGCTGCGGCACCGCCCGCACGGCGTGGTGGCCGTGTTCGGCCCGTACAACTTCCCCGGCCATCTGCCGAACGGGCATATCGTGCCGGCGCTGATCGCCGGCAACACGGTGGTGTTCAAGCCGTCCGAGCTGGCGCCGGGCGTGGCGCGCGCCACCGTCGAGGCCTGGCGTGACGCCGGGCTGCCGGCCGGCGTGCTGAACCTGGTGCAGGGCGAGAAGGATACCGGGGTGGCGCTCGCCAACCACCGCCAGATCGACGGCCTGTTCTTCACCGGCAGCTCCGACACCGGCACGCTGCTGCACCGCCAGTTCGGCGGCCGGCCCGAGATCGTGCTGGCGCTGGAGATGGGCGGCAACAATCCGCTGGTGGTCGGCGAGGTGGCCGATCTCGACGCGGCGGTCCACCACACAATCCAGTCGGCGTTCTTGTCGGCGGGCCAGCGCTGCACCTGCGCGCGCCGGATTTTCGTGGCCGACAACGCGCAGGGCGACCGCTTCCTCGCGCGCTTCGCCGAGGTCACGGCCGCGATCCGCGCCGATCGCTACGACGCCGATCCGCAGCCGTTCATGGGCGCGGTGATCTCGGCGCGCGCGGCGGCGCGGCTGGTCGAGGCGCAAACGGCGCTGCTCGCGGCCGGCGCGCGGCCCGTGATCGCGATGACGCAGCGTGATGCCGCGCTCGGCTTCGTCAACGCCGCGATCCTCGATGTGACCGAGGTGCGCGACCTGCCGGATACCGAATACTTCGGCCCGCTCGCCCAGGTGATCCGCTACCGCAGCTTCGACGAGGCGATCGCGCTGGCCAACGACACGGCCTACGGCCTGTCGGCCGGGCTGCTGTCCGACGATGCCGGCGCGTGGGCGCATTTCCAGCGCAGCATCCGCGCCGGCATCGTGAACTGGAACCGGCCGACCAACGGCGCATCCTCGGCCGCGCCGTTCGGCGGCGCGGGCCGCTCGGGCAACCACCGGCCGAGCGCGTTCTACGCGGCCGATTACTGCGCGTATCCGATGGCCTCGGTCGAGAGCGAGCAACTGCAGATGCCGGCGAGCCTGTCGCCCGGCCTCCATTTCTGAGCGGACAGCAACGATGAACGCAACGCGCAACGCCATCGAGGCGAATTTCGACGGGCTGGTCGGCCCGACCCACAACTACGCGGGCCTGTCGTTCGGCAACGTGGCCTCGCTGAACAACGAGAAATCGGCGGCCAACCCGAAGGCGGCGGCCAAGCAGGGGCTGCGCAAGATGAAGCAGCTCGCCGATCTCGGCTTCGCGCAGGGCGTGCTGCCGCCGCAGGAGCGGCCCTCGCTGCGCCTGCTGCGCGAGCTGGGCTTTTCGGGCAAGGACGCCGACGTAATCGCCAAGGCCGCCAAGGAAGCGCCCGAACTGCTGGCGGCGGCCAGCTCGGCCTCGGCCATGTGGACGGCCAACGCCGCCACCGTCAGCCCGTCGGCCGACACCGGCGATGGGCGCGTGCACTTCACGCCGGCCAACCTGTGCAGCAAGCTGCACCGCGCGATCGAGCATGTCGCCACGCAGCGCACGCTCGCGACGATCTTCGCCGACGAATCGCGCTTCATGGTGCACGACGCGCTGCCGGGCACCCCGGCGCTCGGCGATGAAGGCGCGGCCAATCACACGCGGTTTTGCGCCGGCTACGGCGAGCCGGGCGTGGAGTTCTTCGTCTACGGGCGCAGCGAATACCGGCGCGGGCCGGAGCCGAAGCGCTTCCCGGCCCGGCAGACCTTCGAGGCGAGCCGCGCGGTGGCGCAGCGTCACGGCCTGGCCGACGCGGCCACCGTCTACGCGCTGCAGAACCCCGACGTGATCGATGCCGGCGTGTTCCACAACGACGTGATCGCGGTCGGCAACCGCGACACGCTGTTCTGCCACGAACTGGCGTTCGCCGAGCGTCACAGCGTGTACGACGCGCTGACGGCCGCGCTGGCCGAGCGCGGCGCGCGCCTGAACGTGATCGAGGTGCCCGATGCGGCGGTCGGCGTGAGCGATGCGATCGGCTCGTACCTGTTCAACAGCCAGTTGCTGACGCGCGCCGACGGCACGCAGGTGCTGGTGGTGCCGCAGGAGTGCCTGGAGAACGCGCGCGTCGCGCGCTATCTCGAGGCGCTGGAGGGCGGCAACGGCCCGATTCGCGAGGTCAAGGTGTTCGACCTGCGCGAGAGCATGAAGAACGGCGGCGGCCCGGCCTGCCTGCGCCTGCGCGTGGTGCTGACCGAGGCGGAGCGGGCGGCGGTGGGCGCGAACGTCTGGATCGACGACGCGCTGTTCGCCTCGCTCGACGCATGGATCGAGAAGCACTACCGCGACCGGCTCGCACCGGCCGACCTGACCGATCCGGTGCTGCTCGACGAATCGCGCACGGCGCTCGACGAACTGACGCAAATCCTCAAACTCGGCTCGCTCTATGACTTCCAGCGCTGATCGCGGCGGCGCGCCCGCCTGGCTCGACGATTTCCTGGCGTTCACGCTGGCGGGCGGCAAGCCCGACGAGCACGAGGGCGTGTGCGCGGACGGCATGATCCGCTTCGCGTGGCGCGGCGAGGGCCTGCTTGAACTGGCGCCCGAGGTGCTGTGCATGTCGGCGGCCAGCACGCCGGCCTGCGTGCTGGTGTCGGCCGGCGTGCACGGCAACGAAACCGCGCCGATCGAGCTGGTATCGGCGCTGGTGCGCGACCTGACGCGCGGCGCGCTGCCGCTCGCCTCGCGGCTGCTGGTGGTGCTCGGCCATCCGGGCGCGATGCGCGCCGGCACGCGTTACCTCGACGACGACCTGAACCGCCTGTTCAACGGCCGCCACGCGCAGCGCGCGGACAGCCGCGACGCCCCGCGCGCCGCGGTGCTGGAGGCGGCCGCGCAGCGCTTCTTCGAGGGCGCGCCGGCGGTGCGGCAGGCGCGCTGGCATCTCGACCTGCATACGGCGATCCGCGCCTCGGCGTTCGAGCGTTTCGCGCTGCTGCCGCATATCGGCGAGCCGCCCGCGCGCGCCATGATCGACTGGCTGGGCCGCGCCGAGATCGCCGCGGTGCTGCTGCATACCGAGCAGGGCAACACCTATTCGCAGTTCACGGCCAGCGCCTGCGGGGCGCTGGCCTGCACGCTCGAACTGGGCAAGGTGCGGCCGTTCGGCCAGAACGACCTGGCGCGGTTCGCCGCGGCCGATGCCGCCGTGCGCGGGCTGGTGTCGGGCACCGCGTTCGCGGCGCACGAGGTGCCGCCGGCGCCGCCGCGCATCTTCACGGTGATCGGCCAGATCACCAAGCAGAGCGAGGCGTTCGAGCTGTTCGTGGCGAACGACGTGCCGAACTTCACGCCGCTGCCGCGCGACACGCTGGTGGCGCGCGACGGCAGCTACCGCTACCAGGTGTCGCACGACGAGGAGCGGATCGTGTTTCCGAACCCGTCCGTCAAGCCGGGCCTGCGCGCGGGGCTGATGGTGGTGGACACCACCACCGCCACGCTGGCCGCGCTCGACTAGACAAGTTGGCGCCGCGTTCGCGCGCGGCGTTACAATCGCGGCCTCGCGGCCTGGTGGTGTTGCCGGCCGCGCCGTTTGCTGAACAATCCATCCCGACTACCGAGGAGAACCTTTCGATGAAGTTGAACTGGCGAAACATGGCCGCATGCGCGGTGGCGACGGCCGCCGCGATGTCCACCCTGTCCGGCGCGCACGCCGCGGAACTCAAGCAGATCCGTTTCGGCGTCGAGGCCTCGTATGCGCCGTTCGAGTACAAGACGCCGGACGGCAAGCTGGCCGGCTTCGACGTCGACGTCGGCAATGCGGTTTGCGCCAAGTTGAAGGTCAAGTGCGTGTGGGTCGAGAACGATTTCGACGGCCTGATCCCGGCGTTGCAGGCACGCAAGTTCGACGCGATCAATTCGGACATGACGATCACCGACCAGCGCAAGAAGGCCGTGGCGTTCACCGATCCGATCTATTCGATCCCGAACCAGTTGATCGCCAAGCAGGGCAGCGGCCTGCTGCCGACGCCGGCTTCGCTGAAGGGCAAGCGCGTGGGCGTGCTGCAGGGCACGATCCAGGAGTCGTACGCGAAGGCGCGCTGGGCGCCGGCCGGCGTGGAAGTGGTGCCGTATCAAACCCAGGATCTGGCTTACGAAGACCTGAAGTCCGGTCGCCTCGACGCGACGTTCCAGGATTCCGAAGCCGCCGCCAAGGGCTTCCTGTCGAAGCCGCAGGGCGCGGGCTTCGCGTTCGCCGGCGATCACGTGGTGGATGCGCAGATCCTCGGTTCGGGCGTGGGCTTCGGCATGCGCAAGAACGACGCCGACCTGTTGACCGCGGTCAACGGCGCACTGAAGGCGCTGAAGGCCGACGGCACGATCGACACCCTGGCTAAGAAGTATTTCAGCGTGCCGGTGGTGTTGAAGTAACGCCGGTGTAGCGACGAATACCGACGATGAAAAACCGGCCGCACCCGCAAGGGGGCGGCCGGTTTTTTCATGGCCGGGCCTGGCGCGGTGCGCGCGCTCAGTGCGATTCGGTCTCGGGCGGCGCGAAGAAGCGCGCCAGTTCGGCGCCCATGCTGTTGAGCACGGCCATCTCGCGATGGGCGATGCGTTGCGTCTGCTGCGAGCCCGACCAGTCGCCGTACAGCAGCGCGACGCAATGCTCGCCGCTGCGCACCGGCAGCAGCACGAAGCCGTGCACGTCGTGGAACGCGTCGCGATACCAGGCCGGCAGGCGGCGCAGCATCTTCGGATCGCGCGCGTCCTCGATGAAGATGCCGACCGAGTTCGAGATCGCGAGATGGAACACGTCCGGCTCGAAGGTCTCGTGGAAACGCAGCCGGCCGAGCGCCGTTTCGATGCCGTGGCCGAAGCCGAGCCGGGCGATGAAGGTGCCGTCGTCGCCGCGCACGAACATCACGGTGCGGCTCAGGCGCAGGCCGGCCAGCACGCTTTCGGAGGCCAGCGCGAGCACCGGCTCGCGACGATGCTCGGACGGCAGCGCGCGCAGGTCGGCCAGGCCCGAATCGAGCGTGGCCTGCGGTTCGGACGCGGCGCGCTCGAGCGCGGCCGCGTTGCTGCGCAACGCGATGATCTCGCGCAGCACGGTGTCGCTGGTTTCGTCGTGGGTCAGCTCACGGGCGATCTTGACCAGCGCGTCCGATTCGATGCCGAGCGCGGTGCCGAAGCGATGCGCGAGCGTGGTCAGGCGCGTGTCGCGCAGCGTCGGCGTGACGCCGGGCGCGGTCATCGCGGCGGCCACCTCGGTGGCGCATTCGCTGACGGCGCGCAGCCAGCGCACGCGTTCGGCGTCGCCTTCGTCGCCGGGGCTGTCCGGAATCACCGGCGCGCGGGCGGCTTCGGGCTCGTCGGCATCCTCGTCGTGCTCGGACGGCGCGGGCGCGATGCTGAAGCGGATCACGTCGGGCAGGCGCCAGCGCACGGCGGCCTCGCGGGCGATCTCGTCGAAGCTCACGCCGAGCACGTCGAGGCAGGCGGTCGCCTCGTCGCAGCCGAGCTTGGCGGCGCGGTGGCGGATCGCCTCCCATTCGCCGTCGAGATAATTGACCACCAGCAGCTTGCCGACCTGCCGCATCAGCGTGCAGACCACGGCTTCCTCGCCGGCGCGCAGGTCGGCGTCCTCGGTCAGACGGCGCGCGACGCAGCCCGACAGCAGCGCACGGTTCAGTTCGAGCCGGGCGTCGATGCGCTGCGAGGCGCCCTGATGGAAGTGGTCGACCAGCTTCAGGCCCACCACCAGATGGCCGACCGCATCGATCCCGAGCACCATCAGGGCGCGCGTGACGGTCGTGATGTTGCCGCCAAAGGCGATATACATCGCGGAATTGGCCAGCCGGATTACCTTCTGCGTCAACGCGAAGTCCGACAGCACGACGCGCACCAGCGCCGAGAAGTCGAGATTGTCGTTATCGATCGCGGCCATGGTGGCGCGCAGCGAATCCGACAGCATCGGAAAATCGCCGCGGTCGTTCATGCGCGCCCACAGCTTGTCGAGCAGCGCCGCTTTCGGCAGGTGTTCGGTCAATGTCGTCATACGATTAAAAACGCTCGGCCGTCAGGCCGGTTCGCGCAGGTAAAGCAGCCGATCCTCGAAACGCTGCGCCAGTTCGTCGGACGGCAGCGCCCGGCAGACGAGCCAACCCTGAATGTGATCGCAGCCCATCTCGGTCAGCAACTCGCGTTGCGCCTCGGTTTCGACGCCTTCGGCCACCAGTTCGAGATCGAGCGTTTGCGCAAGTCCAACGACGGCCGATACAATCGCGCGATCGTTGCGCGACGTCAATAGATTTTCTACGAAACTCCGGTCGATCTTCAAGCGAGCCAGTGGGAAACGTTGCAGATAGGCGAGGCTCGAGTAGCCGGTGCCGAAATCGTCCACCGCGAAACGGATGCCGAGCGAGGCGATTTCCTCCAGCAGCGTCTTGGCGCCGACCGGGTCGTGCATCAGCAGGCTTTCCGTGATTTCCAGCACGATCCGCTGCGGGCTGATGCCGGTCAGCGCCACCGCCTCGCGCACGCTCTGCACGAAGCGCGGGTCGCGGAACTGCTGCGGCGACACGTTCACGGCCACGTATTCGAGCACCAGGCCTTGATCGTCCCAGGCCACGATCTGCATGCAGGCGGCCTTCAATACCCAGTTGCCGAGGTAATGAATCAGCCCGATCGATTCGGCCAACGGGATGAACGTGGACGGCGGCACCAGGCCCAGCACCGGATGCTGCCAGCGAATCAACGCCTCGACGCCGGCCACAGCGCCGGTACGGCTTTCGGTGATCGGCTGGAAGTGCAGCGAGAATTCGCCGTTGCGCACGCCGTCGTACAGATCCGATTCGAGCTTGAGGCGCTCGGCGTCGGTCGGGTCGGCCGTGCTCTGGTGGAACGCCAGCGTGTTGCCGCCGAGCGATTTCGCCTGGGTCAGCGCGTGATCGGCGCGGCGCAGCAGCGGGCTGTGATGCTGGGCGTGGCTGCGCAGGCCGGCCAGCGAGCGCTCGTCCGGATACAGCGCGATGCCGACGCTGGCCGACAGATGCACCGATTGGCCATCGTAGCGGTAGGGCGGCTGGATGGCGGCCTGCAAACGCCGCGCCAACGTTTGCGCTTGGTCCTGAGCCAGCGCCCGGTTCGTCGAACTGAACACGATCGCGAACTTGTCGCTGGCCACGCGGGCCAGTTTCTCGTCGCCGGTGATCGCGGCCTTCAGGCGCTGGGCGGTATCGCGCAGCAGCGTATCGCCGGCGTCGTAGCCCAGCCCGCGGTTGATCCGCTGGTAATCGTCGAGATCGAGCAGCAGCAGGGCGGCGCAGGTGCCATGCTCGTCGGCCACGCGTTGCGCCTCGATCAGGCCCGGGATCAGCGCCGACAGGTTGTCGAGCCCCGTCATCGGATCGTGGTGCATCTCGTAGGTCAGCCGCGCCTCGATCGCGCGCCAGGCCGACACGTCGAATGCCGCGATCGCATAGCCGTCCACACCCGCATGGCGGCTGCGCACCGCGCGCAGTTCCACGTCGAGCGGATAGGTCAGCGACTTGACGATGCACACCGTCGCTTTCTCCACCTGGCCGGTTTGCTGCGCGCGGGCAAGCAGCGCATCGAGCGTCGCGGTATCCTGCTCGGCAATCAGATCGCGAAGCGTCAGCGTGTGCAGGTAGTCGCGGTGATAGCCGATGAAACGCAGGCTGGCGTCCGAGACGTAAAGGAATCGCAGGTCGCGATCGAGATGGGCAAGAAAATCGACCGGACCGACGGTCTGTTCGAGCCAATTGCGGACGGTATCGTCGTCCCGTGGTGCGTTGGCGCGCGACGGCATCAACGCGCCGCTGGACCACGCAAGTCGGCGCAGTGCGCGGAGGGCGTGATGCCAGGCGCTCTTCCGAGGCGACGTGTTCCTGATGGCTTCCATGTTTCTCGCTGGCTGGGTGAGGCTGGAACCCCGTGGTTCCGTTGCAATAACGGCTAACGGTACGGATTCTTTAGCGAGTCTGCGGTACGGATTTGTCTACCGCCCCATTTCACCTGCCGGAATGTTTGGCGAGTGGATCGGGGCGAATTCGGGAACATCTTGGACTTTATTGAAAATGAGGAACGAAATGAAGCGGAAAATTCTCTCGACCATCGCGGTGGCCGCGCTGGCGATGCACACGCTGGCGGCGCACGCCGTGCTGAAGGCCGGCGATGCCGCGCCGGACTTCAAGACCGAGGCGTCGCTGGGCGGCAAGACCTACTCCTATTCGCTCGACGAGCAACTGAAGAAAGGGCCGGTGGTGTTGTATTTCTACCCGGCCGCGTTCACCACCGGCTGCACCATCGAGGCCCATGCGTTCGCCGATGCGGTCGATGACTACAAGAAATACGGCGCGACCGTGATCGGCGTGTCGGCCGACAAGATCGACACGCTGAAGAAGTTTTCGGTCAGCGAATGCCGCAGCAAATTCCCGGTGGCGGCCGATCCGGACGCGAAGATCATCCGCGAATACGATGCGAAGCTGCCGGCCGTCGATCGCGCGAACCGTGTGTCCTATGTGATTTCGCCGGAAGGCAAGGTGCTCTACGAGTACACCAGCATGTCGCCGGACAAGCACGTCGAGAACACCATGAACGCCGTCAAGGCCTGGGCTGCGGCGCACAAGACGCAGTAAGCGCGCCGGCTTTTTCGACTCGCGCTGGAAACGACAACGGCGGCCGGTTCGGCCGCCGTTTTTCATGGCGATGGCCCTCGGGCGGGGGCGGCGTCAGGTGCGCAGCGCCTGTTCGATCGCGACGCCGCCGCCGACGAAGCCGATGGTCTTGCGCGAGATGCCGAGCTTGATCGCCTCGATGGCGGCCCAGGCCACGTCCTGGCGCGCCACCGGCGTGGCGTCGTCCTGCCAGCGGTCGGTCAGGGCGATCTTGCCGACGCCCGGGTCGTCCGACAGCGGGCCGGGGCGCAGGATCACGTAATCGACGCCCGAGGCCGCCACCCGGTCGTCGCCCTCGCGCTTCATGCGCGAGTAGTGGGCGAGCGCGGCGGGGCCGCTGTCGGGCTGGTAGGCGGTCAGGGAACTGATCACCACGAGTTTCTGCAGGTTGTGCGCCCGGGCGTATTCGGCTGCGCGGCCGGCCGCGTCGCGGTCGATCGCGGCTTCCTGCGCCTCGCCTTCCGATTCGGCCGAACCGGCCGCGAAGATCGCATGCGACAGGCCGCGAAATGCGGCCGAGAAATCCGCGTTCAGGTCCGCCACCACGACGCGCGCGCCCGGCATCGTGAAATCGGGCCGGCGCGCGAGCGCCGTCAGTTCGAAATCCCGCTGCTTGAGCAGCAGGTCCGCGAGCGCATGGCCGGTCCGGCCGCTGGCGCCGATCAGCAATACCTTCATCGACATGGAACCGCTCCTTGGATGACGCTGCACCGGCGGGCCCAGCCGGCCGATGCGGGATTGACCAGTGTATGCCGATTCCGTACCCGGCCGCAGGTGGGGCGGCATGTATCGGCCGATCGGCCGGATGTGACGCAGGGCGAGGCCGGATCGTTTGCCATCTTACAGATTGCCGACGA
>NZ_BAAILN010000044.1:269484-296396 GCF_054589155.1 Burkholderia sp. 3C | reverse complement strand
GGCATCGATTGCCCGGCCCGTCGCCGTTGCCGCCCGAACCGCGTGGGAGCGTGCGCGGCTAGTCGCTCGCGCCGGCCGGTTGCGGCGGCGGGTTGCGCCGCGCGCGGCGCCGTTCGGCCGCCAGGCGGACCCGGTCCATGTACAGATACACCACCGGCGTCGTGTAGAGCGTCAGCACCTGCGAGACGATCAGCCCGCCGACGATCGCGATGCCGAGCGGGGCGCGCAGCTCGGCGCCGTCGCCGTGCCCGAAGGCCAGCGGCAGCGCGCCGAGCAGCGCGGCCATGGTGGTCATCATGATCGGCCGGAAGCGCAGCCGGCACGCCTCGTAGATCGCGTCGAACGACGATTTGCCCTGGCGCGACGCCTCGATCGCGAAGTCCACCATCATGATCGCGTTCTTCTTGACGATGCCGATCAGCAGGATCACGCCGATCAGCCCGATGATGCCGAACTCGGTCTTGAATAGCAGCAGCCCGAGCAGCGCGCCCACCCCGGCCGACGGCAGCGTCGACAGGATCGTGATCGGGTGGATGTAGCTCTCGTACAGCATGCCGAGCACGATGTAGATCGCGGCGATCGCGGCGGCGATCAGCAGCAGCTGATCCTGCAGCGCCTGCTGGAACGCCTGCGCGGTGCCCTGGAAGCTGCCGGTGATGGTGGCCGGCATGCCCAGCTCGGCCATGGTCTGGTAGATCACGCGGGTGGCGTCCGACAGCGCCACGCCGGGCGGCAGGTTGAACGCGATGGTGGTCGCCACGAACAGGCCCTGGTGGCTGACCGACAGCGGCGTGGTGGCCGGCCCGAAGCTGGCGATCGACGACAGCGGCACCATGGTCGATTTCGAGGTGGACACCGCCGCGCCCGACGACGCGCTCGACTTGCCGGTGGAGGCGATCGAGTTCAGCGCCGCGTTGCGGGCCGAATCGGAGGCGATCGCCGCGGCGCTGGTGGTGCTGGCGCCGGCCGTGCCGGTGCCGGCGCTGCTGCTGGTGCTCGCCGTGAACGTGCCCGCCGCCGCGTTGGTGGTGGCCGCGCCGTTGGCGGTGCCGCCGGTGGTGCTGACGTACACCTGCTTGAGCATCTCCGGGTCCTGCCAGTACTTCGGCGCGACCTCCATCACCACGTGGTACTGGTTCAGCGGGTTGTAGATGGTCGACACCTGGCGCTGGCCGAACGCGTCGTACAGCGTGTTGTCGATCTGCGCGGGCTGGATGCCGAAGCGCGCGGCGGTGGCGCGGTCGATGGTGACCATCGATTCGAGGCCGCCCTGCTGCTGGTCGGAGTTGACGTCGGCCAGCTCGGGCCGCTTCTGCAGCGCCTCGGTCAGCTTCGGCCCCCACTGGTACAGCTCGGCCGTCGAATCGCCGAACAGCGTGAACTGGTATTGCGCGTTCGACTGGCGCCCGCCCACGCGCAAGTCCTGCGCGGCCTGCAGGAAGGTGCGCGCCCCGGCCACGCGGGCGAGCCGCGGCCGCAGCCTGGCGATCACCTGGTCGGCCGACAGCTTGCGGCCCGGCTTGTCCTTCAGCGTGATGAACATGAAGCCCGCGTTGGTCGCGCGCCCGCCGCTGAAGCCGGCCACCGTCGCGACGTTCGGATCGGACTGCACGATCTGCATCATCTCGGTGAACTTGACCTTCATCGCCTGGAACGAGGTGGACTGGTCGGCCTGGATGCCGCCGATCAGCATGCCGGTGTCCTGCTGCGGGAAGAAGCCCTTGGGGATCTTCACGTAGAGCAGCACGTTCAGCGCGACGGTGGCCACCAGCGACAGCACGATGATGCGCGGATGGCGCAGCGCCCACACCACCGAGCCGTCGTAGCCGCGCTGCAGCCGCCCGAAGCCGCGTTCGAGCCAGCGGCCGACGCGGCCTTCCTCGCGCTTGGCGGTTTCGTTCGGCGGCAGCAGCCGCGCGCACATCATCGGCGTGAGCGTGAGCGAGACCAGCAGCGACACGAAGATCGCCAGCGACAGCGTCAGCGCGAATTCGCGGAACAGCCGGCCGATGATGCCGCTCATCAGCAGGATCGGCAGGAACACGGCCACCAGCGAGAGGCTGATCGACAGCACCGTGAAGCCCACCTCGCGCGCGCCGTCGAGCGCGGCCTGCATCGGCGTCTTGCCGTTCTCGATGTGGCGCGAGATGTTCTCCAGCACCACGATCGCGTCGTCCACCACGAAGCCGGTGGCCACGATCAGCGCCATCAGCGAGAGGTTGTCGATCGAGAAGCCGAGCAGGTACATCGCGCCGAACGTGCCGATGATCGAGATCGGCACTGCCACGCTCGGGATCAGCGTGGCGCGCCAGTTGCGCAGGAACAGGAACACCACCATCACCACCAGGCCCACCGCGATCAGCAGCGTGTGCTCGGTGTCGGTCAGCGAGGCGCGGATGGTGCGCGAGCGGTCCATCACCGGCGCCACGTTGATGTCGGCCGGCATGCCCGAGGTCAGTTGCGGCAGCGAGGCCTTGACGCGGTCCACCGCGTCGATGATGTTCGCACCCGGCGAGCGGTACAGGATCACCAGCACCGCGCGCCGGCCGTTGGCCAGGCCGATGTTGCGCAGATCCTCGACCGAATCCACCACGCTGCCCACGTCGTCGAGCCGCACCGCGGCGCTGTTGCGGTAGGCCACCACCAGATCCTTGTACTGCGACGCCTGCGAGGCCTGGTCGTTGGTGTAGAGCTGGTAGTGGTTCGGGCCGAATTCGATGGCGCCCTTCGGGCTGTTCGCGTTGGCCGAGGACAGCGCCGCGCGCACGTCCTCCAGGCCGATGCCGTAGTGGAACAGCGCCTGCGGCTCCAGCTCGATGCGCACCGCCGGGTTGGCCGAGCCGGACACGTCCACCTCGCCGATCCCCTCGATCTGCGAGAGCGCCTGTTGCAGCACGGTGGAGGCCGAATCGTAGAGCTTCGCGGGCGAGGCCGTGTCGGAGGTCACGGCCAGCACCATGATCGGCGAATCGGCCGGGTTGACCTTCTTGTACGTGGGATTGCTCTTGAGGCTGGCCGGCAGGTCGGCGCGGGCCGCGTTGATGGCGGCCTGCACGTCGCGCGCGGCGCCGTCGATGTCGCGGTCCAGCCCGAACTGCAGGATGATACGCGCGGTGCCGACCGAGCTGGTCGAGGTCATCTCGGTGACATCGGCGATCGAGCCGAGATGGCGCTCCAGCGGGCTGGTCACGCTGGTCGCGACCGTATCGGGGCTCGCGCCCGGCAGCGACGCGGACACCGAGATGGTCGGAAAATCCACCTGCGGCAGCGGCGAGACGGGCAGCTTCGCGAACGCGAACAGGCCCGACAGCGCGATCCCGAGCGCGAGCAGCGTGGTCGCGATCGGGCGGTGGATGAAAAGGCGCGACAGGTTCATCGGTTACGCGCCCGTGCCGTTGTTGCCGGAGGTGTCGCCCGCGGCCGGCCGGCGGCGCTCGAAGGCGCGGCGCACGCGGCGCGCCAGCGAATCGAAGCCGAGGTAGATCACCGGCGTGGTGAACAGCGTCAGCACCTGCGAGACGATCAGGCCGCCGGCGATCGCGATGCCGAGCGGCTTGCGCAGCTCGGAGCCCGCGCCCGAGCCGACGATCAGCGGCAGCGCGCCGAGCAGCGCGGCCAGCGTGGTCATCAGGATCGGCCGGAAGCGCAGCAGGCAGGCCTGGTAGATCGCCTCGCGCGGCGACTTGCCCTCCACGCGTTCGGCCTCCAGCGCGAAGTCGATCATCATGATCGCGTTCTTCTTGACGATGCCGATCAGCAGCACGATGCCGATGATGCCGATGATGTCCAGATCATGCCCGGTGACGATCAGCGCGAGCAGCGCGCCCACCCCGGCCGACGGCAGCGTCGACAGGATCGTGATCGGGTGGATGTAGCTCTCGTAGAGCACGCCGAGCACGATGTACATCGTCACGATCGCGGCCAGGATCAGGAACAACTGGTTCGACAGCGACGACTGGAACGCCAGCGCGGCGCCCTGGAAGCGCGTCTGGAACGAGGCGGGCAGGCCGATCGCCTTCTCGGCCGCCTCGATCGCCTTGACGCCCTCGCCGAGCGAGGCGCCCTGCGCGAGGTTGAACGACACCGTCGCGGCCGGGAACTGGCCGAGGTGGGTGACGAGCAGCGGCGCGGCGCGTTCGTGGAACGTGGCGATCGACGACAGCGGCACCTGGCCGCCGCCCGCCGACGGCAGGTAGATGCCGTTCAGCGAATCGGCGTAGTGCTGCATCTGCGGCTCGGCCTCCAAGATCACGCGGTACTGGTTCGACTGCGTGAAGATGGTCGAGACGATGCGCTGGCCGTACGCGTCGTACAGCGCGTTGTCGACGGTGGCCGGCGTGATGCCGAAGCGCGCGGCGGTGGCGCGGTCGATCTCGACGTACACCGATTTGCCGTTGGCCTGCAGATCGGTGGCCACGTCGGCCAGTGAAGGCTCCTGCTGGAGCTGGCGCATCAGCTTCGGCACCCAGGTCGCGAAGTCGTCCGGGTTCGGGCTGGTCAGCAGGAACTGGTACTGGGTCGGGCTGACCGTGGAGTCGATCGTCAGATCCTGCACCGGCTGCATGTAGAGCGCGATGCCGGGCAGGTTCGACACCTGCTTTTGCAGGTCGCGGATGATCTGCGTGGCCGAGTCGCTGCGATCGTCGCGGTTCTTCAGGTTGATGAGCATCCGCCCGCTGTTGAGCGTGATGTTCGAGCCGTCCACGCCGATGAACGAGGTCAGGCCGTCCACGTTCGGGTTCTTGAGGATCTGCGCGGCCAGCGCCTGCTGGCGCTCGGCCATCGAGCCGTACGACACCGCCTGCGGCGCCTGGGTGATGGCCTGGATCACGCCGGTGTCCTGCACCGGGAAGAAGCCCTTCGGAATGAACACGTAGAGCAGGGCGGTCAGCGCCAGCGTGAGCACCGCCACCACCAGGGTGGAAGCCTGGCGTTCGAGCACCCAGCGCAGCGCCGTGCCGTAGCGCGCGATCACCTTGTCGATCACCTTGTGCACGCGCGTCTCGAAGCGGTGCTCGCCCATCGGCGGCGTGTGGCGCAGCAGCTTCGCGCACATCATCGGCACCAGCGTGAGCGACACCACCGCCGAGATCACGATGGTCACCGCCAGCGTGATCGCGAACTCGTGGAACAGCCGGCCCACCACGTCGCCCATGAACAGCAGCGGGATCAGCACCGCGATCAGCGACACCGTCAGCGAGATGATGGTGAAGCCGATCTGCCGCGAGCCCTTCAGCGCGGCTTCCAGCGGCCCTTCGCCTTCCTCCACGTAGCGCGCGATGTTCTCGATCATGACGATCGCGTCGTCCACCACGAAGCCGGTGGCGATGGTCAGCGCCATCAGCGAGAGGTTGTTCAGCGAGAAGCCGGCCATGTACATCACGGCCAGCGTGCCGATCAGCGACAGCGGCACCGACAGGCTCGGGATGATGGTGGCGTAGATGTTGGCCAGGAACAGGTACATCACCAGCACCACCAGCACCACCGCCAGCGCCAGTTCGAACTGCACGTCGCGCACGGCGGCGCGGATCATGGTGGTGCGGTCGGTGACGATCTGCACGTCGAGCGAGGCGGGCAGCGTTTCCTGGAGCTTGGGCAGGATCTGCTTGATCGCGTCGACCGTCTGGATCACGTTCGCGCCGGGCTGGCGCTGCACGTTGACGATGATGGCCGGTTCCGCATCGACCCAGGCGCCGAGCTTGGTGTTCTCGGTGCCGGCGATCACCTTCGCCACGTCGGTCAGCATCACCGGGCGGCCGTTCTTGTAGGCCACCACGGCGGTGTTGTACTGATCGGCGCTGGTCAGCTGGTCGTTGGCGTTGATCGTGTAGGCGCGCGTCGGGCCGTCGAAGTTGCCCTTCGGCGTGTTGACGTTCAGGTTCGAGATGGTGGTGCGCAGGTCGTCGAGGTTCAGCCCGTATTGCGCGAGCGCGAGCGGGTTGGCCTGAATCCGCACGGCCGGCCGGTTGCCGCCCGACAGGCTCACCAGGCCCACGCCCGACACCTGCGAAATTTTCATCGCCAGGCGCGTGTCGGTCAGGTCCTGCACCTGCGAGAGCGGCAGCGTTTTCGAGGTGATCGCGAGCGTGAGGATGGGCGCGTCGGCCGGGTTGACCTTGGCGTAGATCGGCGGCGCGGGCAGGTCCGACGGCAGCAGGTTGCCGGCCGCGTTGATGGCGGCCTGCACTTCCTGCTCGGCGATGTCGAGCGGCAGGTCGAGGCTGAATTGCAGCGTGATGACCGAAGCGCCCGCCGAGCTTTGCGAGGACATCTGGTTCAGCGACGGCATCTGCCCGAACTGGCGCTCCAGCGGCGCGGTGACCGAGGAAGTCATCACCTCGGGGCTCGCGCCGGGGTAGAACGTCTGCACCTGGATGGTCGGGTAATCGACCTCGGGCAGCGCGGCCAGCGGCAGGAAGCGCAGCGAAACCAGGCCGGCCAGCATGATCGCCGCCATCAGCAAGGCAGTGCCGACCGGGCGAAGAATGAATAGACGGGATGGATTCATCGATCAGGCGTGGTCTTGGGCGTCATTGCGCGGCGGATTGGGATGCGCCGTGATGGCGGTGGCCATGGGCGCCCGATGCGCCGGAGGCGCCGTGAGCATGCGCGCCCGATGCGGCGGCGGCGCCCGACGCGCCTTGCGGATGCGCGGCCGGGATCGTGATCTTCGCGCCTTCGCGCAGGCGATCGACGCCGTCCGTCACCACGCGCTCGCCCACCTGCACGCCCTGGGCGATGCTGGTGCGTTCGCCATCCACCGGGCCGGGCTTGACCTTGCGTACCGTGACGGTGTTGTCCGGCTTGACGATATAGACGAACTGGCCGATCGAGCCGGTTTGCACGGCGGCGGTCGGCACGATCACGGCGTCGCGCAAGGTGTCGACCAGCAGCCGCGTGTTGACGAACTGATTCGGGAACAGCAGGTTGTTCTTGTTGGCGAACGTGGCGCGCAGCTTCACGGTGCCGGTGGTGGTGTCCACCTGGTTGTCGAGCGTTTCGAGCGAACCGGCTTCCAGCGGCACCGTGTTGTTGCGGTTGTAGGCCGTGACCGACAGCGTCTGGCCCGCGTTGACCTGCTTGAGGATCTGCGGAAGGTTGTCTTCCGAGGTGGTGAACAGCACGCTCATCGGCTGCAACTGCGTGATCACGACGAGGCCGTTGGTGTCGCCGGACGTCACGTAGTTGCCCGCATCCACCTGGCGCAGGCCCACCCGGCCCGACACCGGCGCGGTGATGCGTGCGTAGGTCAGGTTCAGCTTGGCCGAATCGATCGAGGCCTGATCGGTCTTGACGGTGCCTTCGTATTGCTTGACCAGCGAGGCCTGCGTGTCGGTCTGCTGCTTCGAGATCGAATCCTGCGCGAGCAGCGTTTGATAGCGCTGCAGGTCGAGCCGCGCGGTGGCGAGCAGCGCCTGGTCGCGGGCGAGCGTGCCCTGGGCGGTTTCGAGCGAGACCTGGTACGGGCGCGGGTCGATCTGCGCGAGCAGGTCGCCCTTCTTGACCATCTGGCCTTCGGTGAAATTCACCGATTGCAGATAGCCGGAAAGCTGGGTCTTGACCGTCACGTTGGCCAGCGGGGTGACGGTGCCGAGCGCGGACAGCACGATCGGCATTTCGCCACGGGTGGCGGTGGCCACCTGCACCGGCTGCGGCTGGTTGGCGAAATCGGCCGGGCCGCCGTGACGGCGGCCGCCCGTCTGGCCCGCGGCCTGGCCGTTGGCGGGCGCGTCGGCCTTCTTCCACGGATGCCACCACAGCAGCGCGCCGCCGATCACGACGAGCGCGGCCACCCCGATCGCGATCGGGCGGCGCTTGCGCGGCGCCGGATCATGCGGCGGAGGAGCGGGGGAGCGAGGCGTTTGGGATTCCGGATTATTCATGTTCGATCTGACTGACGCTGGCGTGAGCGGGCGTGGGAGGCGCCGCGCGAGACCCGCCGCCGGGGCGGGCCGCTGGGACGGCGAAAGAGCGGAGCGCCCATGCGGGCGCGAGGTTGCATGATGCTACGTGCGACCCGGGCGATCGTCTAGCGAACTTTCTTTCAACGGTTTACTGGGGTAACCACTTGTATATCGCGATGACCCGCGAGTGACGTGCCGATGACGTGTGCGTGACGATTCGACGGTCGGGCCGGCCGGCCGCTCGCCGCGATCGGCTCGGGCCCGGCAGGCCGGCTAGCGGCGCGGGGCGACCGATCCGCCGATCTCGCGGGCGATCCTGGCGACGCACTCGAGCAGGGCCGGCACGGCGGTCTCGAGCAGCGCCTCGGCCGAATGCTGCATGGCCGCGCCGCCGCAGTTGACGGCGTAGCGCTGGCCCGACGGGCCGACGAAGCCGGCCGCCACCGCGTTCAGCCCGTCGCGCCATTCGCCGATCGCGATCGCATAGCCGTTGCGCCGGGTGTCGTCGAGCGCGGCGTCGAGCCGGGCCTGCGCCAGCGGCCAGTCGTCGCCGTGCGCGGTCTGCAGGGCGACCACCAGCTCGCGGCGCTCGCTGTCCTGCAGCGCGGCCAGGTAGGCGCGGCCCACCGCGGTGCGGACGATGTCCATCCGCGAGCCCACTTCGAGCCGCGTGACGAGCACCGCCGAGCGCGGCCGGATCACGTCGATCGCGACCATGTCGAGCCGATCGCGCACCGCAAGGTGAACCGACAGCGAGGTACGCTCGGCCAGTTCGATCAGGAACGGCCGCGAGCGGGCGCGGATATCGAAGTTGCGCAGGTAGCCGTTGCTCAGTTCGAGCACGGACGCGGTCAGCACGAAGCGTTCGCTGTCGGGCAGCCGAAACAGGAAGCCGGCGCCCACGAGGGTGGCGGTGATACGCGAGACGGTCGGTTTGGGGATACCTGTTATTTCTGTCAGTTCGCGGTTGCTGACCGGTGCATCGGCGGCGGCCACGCAACGCAATACGGCGAGCCCTCTGGCGAGCGCCGAAATCTCATCCGTCGAGGATTCGCGATCTTTCGCGGCGCTTGCCGCGTTATTCATTGTCGACACGAAGGCCTCTCACTTTTCTGAAACAAAATTTCATATTTGCAGAAATAGTACGACAATTATCGAATCGTGCATGTTTTACCGACAACGTATCATGCGATGACAGAGTGTCGGATGTCCCCGGTTTTGAAGGGTTTTCTCCCAAGCTTGTGTCGCAAAATTCACAATTGCGCCGTATTTTTCTCTTGACTTGGGATCGGGAAACGGAAAAAATGTGCCTGAATTTCGAAACAACGTTTCGTCAGTTTTACCGATAACGATGTTTCGATGCAGTCTCTCAGGTTCTAGCACGGCCCTCGGAATGGCTAGAACTTTTTAAGCGCCACGGTCACCCGTGGCGCTTTTTTTTTACTCTATCAATCCGGCCCCATTTGTTCAAATAATGGGATTTTTGCCGAAAAATGGCGGCTCGGATAAGTTAAACGTCGCTTGTTTGATATGCCAGCTTAACCCGGGTCGCCCGGGGCCGGACCGGGGGTTCGCCCGCAGGCGGCGGCCGGCCGGGCGCGGCGCCATGAAAAAACGCGCTGCCGGGAAGGGCAGCGCGTGCAGAAAACGGCCCGAAGGCCGCGACGGATGAAACCGGGTTTCGCGAAGCGCGGTGGCTCTCAGGCCTTGGCGAGCTTGATGCCGGTGGCTTCGGCGGTCAGGTAGCCGACGCTGGCGCCGAACCGATCCTTGAAGTTGGCGCGCACCAGCGGGTCGAGCGTGGCCTTGACCTTGTCGTGCAGCGGCGATTCCCAATCGCCGACGTGCTGGAAGTTGCTCATGATGTAGGTCCAGCCGTTGATCTCGTCCACCGCGTGCAGGCCGGTGGATTCCGCACCGGACGGGCAGGACAGCACGCGCGACAGCGTCTTGGTGTCGACGTTGTAGGCCCACAGGAAGTTGTTGACGTGCATCCCGGAATCCTCGCCGATGAACAGCGTGCGCAGCTTTTCCGAGAACTTCAGGTTGTCCGGGTTGGCGATCCGGTCGGCGTTGGCCGTGTTGCCGAGCGCGTCGGCCGTGGCCAGATCCTCGCCCACCAGCGCCACCGGGGCGCTCATGTCGACCGGCACCCAGGCGCTGTCGATCGCCGTGCCCGAGGTGTCGCTCTGGCCGCCCTTCAGGTTCAGCGCGTAGACGGCGCCCGCCGAGATCTTCTTGTCCACCGCCACGTCGCGCGACACCGCGTTGCCCTTGACCATCGAGGTCTCGATGCGCGACATCGCCGTGTACACCACCTTGTCCTTCGCGTTGACGGTGGTGCCTTCGAGCTTGGTGAAGCCCATGCTGGCGCCGATCAGCGCCGCGTAGCGGTGCGTTTCCAGGAACGCGGCCGCCTTTTCCATGCCCGGCTTGATGCGGATCCAGTTGAACTTGCCGCTGAAGTGGATCTTCGTGTACGACGCGTCGCCCGGATCGGCCGTGGCCAGATCCATGATGTCGCTCGCCTTCAGCGTGTTGGCCAGCGCCTCGATCTCGGCGCTCGTCGCGTGGCCGATGCGCAGCCAGCTCAGCGTGGCCGCGCCCGCGCCGGCCGAGGCGGTTTGCGTCCACTTCGCCACGTAGAGCGTGCCGGCCGACAGGTCCGCGGCCTTGTCGGCGATGAACATGAACAGGCCGCCGTTGGTGGCGTCGTCGCCCATCATCACCGTGCGCTGGTCCGGCATCACCTGGATCAGCTCGTGCGAGATCCGGCCCAGGCAGTAGTGCTTCTTGATCGAGCCGGTGCCGTCCGGGTTGACCGTCACTTCCGGCAGGTGGCCGTAGTGGTAGGGATTGGCGGTCGTCGTGCTGCCGAACGTGTTCTGGCTGTACGCCAGGAATTGCGCGTCGGTGGCGGCCACGGTGGCGTCCGGCTCGTATTCCTCGCTCGACAGGTGGGTGTTCCACGGCGACAGGCTCGCGCCGCAGGTGATCCACAGGCCATGCGCCTTCGAGGTGTCGACGTTGTGGTACTTGACCAGCGTCAGCGCGCCGGTGGCGGCGTCCTGGTCGAGCGTCAGCACGGCGATCGGCGAGGGCAGGCGGCCGTAGGTCGAATCGCCGTTCTGGTTGCGCGTGGTGTATTCGAACTGCACCACCGCGAACACCGGCTTGCCTTTCACGCCGGCCACGCTGGCGTTGGCCAGCGTCAGCAGCGAACTGCCGTCCGGGCAATCCGAGTAGAACTGGCGTTCGCTGCCGGCCTTCGAGGTATCGATGATCGGCTGATTGTTGATGTCGTAGTAGCCGCCCGCGAGGATCGTGCCGCCGCTGCCGTTCGGCACCCGATCGCCGGTCGCGAAGAACGGCTTGTAGGCCAGCTTGTAGTTGCGCGCGCTGCCGTCCGAGAACGACACCGACAGCGTCGAGCCCACCGTGGTGGTTGCCATCGCGGCCGGATCGGCCAGCGTGGGCGCGGCCATCGAGGCGAACGTCGCCGCCGCGAAGCTGGCTGCGGGGGCGTTGCCGGCGCCGCCCGTCGTCGGGCCGTTGTCGTCGTCGCCGCCGCAGCCGCTGAGCAGGGCGGGGAGCGCGAGGCCGCCGAGCGGCAGCATCGGCGCGCCGACGAGGATCTTCAGCGCCTGGCGGCGGGAGGTTTTGGGCTGCGCGGTCATGGGTGTCCGGTTCTCGTGTGGGGTCGATGTGGGGCGCTTCCGGGTCTTCCGTTACGGATTGGAAGATTGATGGAAGGTTTTTGTAATGCGAGGCGGAGTGTAGGCGGGGTGTGTGAAAGTTTTTTGAATGCTTGTTGTTTGGATTTTGGAATATTTGATTTGACGAAGGGAAGGCGGAGGGGCGCGGCTTTGGCGTGGCGGGATGGAGCGTTGGATTCCGGCGAGCGCGGCGGCGAACATCGTCTGATTGGCGACCCCGGTGCGGTTGTCTTGTTCGGCGACCTGGCCGCGCTCGGCTGGCGGTGCGATGCGGGACTGGCTGTGACGATAGGTGAGTCGGGACGATCGCGCGTGCTTCGAGCGAGGTGGCTTGCTTCGCCTCGGCGGCGCGATGCGGGACTAGCTCTAACGATAGGTGTGTCGGGGTTATCACGCGCGCTTCGAGCGAGGCGGCTTGCTTCGCCTCGGCGGCGCGGCGCGATGCGATGCGCGCCAGGGGGGCGATCGCGGCGTGCCGGGGCGATTCGCGCCGCGGTTGCGCTCAGCCGTTCAGCCTCTCGTCGATCCGCCGCAGCGTCTCGGCCGCGCCGCCGGCAATCCCGATGCCGTGTTTCGCCGCGATCATCGGTTCGCGCGGGTTGATGCGAATCACGCGCGGGCCGTGGCGTTCGCTGAAACGGCGCACCGTCGGCAGCGCGGCGCCCGCGCCCAGTTCGACCACCACCCGCCTCTCGACCCGTTCGAGCCAGCGCGCGAGGCGCTGCGCTTGCCGGGCGGTGTCGCGTTCGAGCCAGTTCCCGTCACCGAACATCAGGATGTTGGGCCGCGCCAGCGCGCCGCAGTGCGGGCAGCGCGGCATCGCGTTCGTCAGCAGGCAGCGTTCCGTATCCACCTCCGGCGCGAACGCATCGGCCGGCCAGATCGCGCCGGTGCACGCGTCCACGCATTGCAGCCGATGGATCGTGCCGTGGCATTCGACGACGCGTTCGGCGCCGAAGCCGGCTTGCTGAAATTGGCCGTCCACGTTGCTGGTGAACACGAACGCGCCGTGCGTCATCGCCGCGCCCCAATCGCGCAGCAGCCCGAACCCGGCGTGCGGCACGGTGGCCCGGTACAGCGCCAGCCGGTGCCCGTAGAAGCCCCAGCTCAAGCGCGGCTCGCGCGCGAAGCCGGCCGGGTTCGCGATCGTCTCGAACGCCGTGCCGTGCAGCGCCGGATACGCGCGCCAGAAGCCTTCCGTGCCGCGAAAGTCGGGCAGGCCCGAATCCACGCCCATGCCCGCGCCGGCCGTGACGAGCAGGCCGTCGGCCTCGCGAATCCAGTCGGCCGCCTGCGCGATGAGGGTGTCGTCGTCGTGATTCATCGGGCTCTCCTGATCAACGCAACGTCATAGCCGGAACTGCTGGCGGAAGGTGGCGGCCAGCAGATCGATCGCTTCGCCGGCTTGCTCGCGGCCGGCCGGATCGCGCATCAGCACCACTTCGTGATCGCCGATCGGCGGCAGCGCATCGAGCACGCGCATGCGGCCGGTGACGCGCGCGCGATCGACCAGCGTCACGCCGAGCCCCGATTCGACGCAGGCCTGGATCGCCTGGCTCGACGGGCTTTCGATGATCACGCGCCACGGCGTGCCGGCCTGCTTGAGCGCGGTCATGATCGCCGCGCGGTACGGGCACGGCTCGGCATAGAGCGCCAGCGGCAGCGGCTGCGCGGGATCGACCGCGAACCCGCTGCCGGCGACCCACACCGGCGTGGTGACGGTCAGCACGTCGGCCGGCCGCACCGACTGGATCGGCTGCACCACCAAGGCCAGATCGAGCTGGCCGCGCGCCACCCGCTCGCGCAGCTCGAAACTCGGCGCGGTGCGGATTTCGAGCACCACGTTCGGCCAGCTTGCCGAGAAGCCCGGCAGCAGATCGCGGATCACGTGGGCCGCGTATTCGTCGGGCACGCCGAGCACGATGCGCGCGGCCACCGTGCGGCCGCGAATCTCCTCCAGCACGCGATCGTGGGCACTGAGCAGCTCGCCGGTGCGCGACAGCAGCCGCTTGCCGAGCGCCGTCAGCGTGACGCGCTGGTTGTCGCGTTCGAGCAGCCGGCCGCCGGCCACCGCTTCGAGCCGCTGGATATGGATGCTGACCGCTGCCGGGCTCTTGTGCACGAACTCGGCCGCCGCGCGGAACTTGCCGAGGCGCGCCACCGCGTGGAAGGTGCGCAGCAGTTCGATATCGAGGATGCTGTCCATGGTTGTGATTTATTAAACGACTAGGCCAGTATATTTTGATTTTCGAATCCACGCGCGACGCTTAGGCTGGGTGCATGACTTCGACCCGATCCCCCTGCGCCGCCGCGAGCGTGCCTTCCGTCCCGCCACCGGCCGCGTTTCTGCTCCCGTTGCCGCTGCTCGAATGCCTGATGGTGATGGCGTGGAGTTCGGGCTTCGTCGGCATCCGCTTTTCGGCCGATTACGCGCCCGTTTATCTGGTGGTGTTCTGGCGCTGCATCGCGTTGTCGATCGGCTTGTTCGGTTTCGTTGCGCGCGAGATCCGCGCGGCGTCGGGAGCGGCGCTGCTGCGCGAGGCCGCGATCGGCGCGCTGGCGATGGCCGGCTATCTGGCCGGCGTGGCGAAGGGTATCGAGCTGGGCGTGTCGGCGGGGCTGTCGGCGCTGATTGCCGATCTGTTGCCGATCGGCACCGTGCTGATTTCCACGTTCGTGCTGCGGGAACGCAGTTCGGGCCGGGTGTGGGCGGGATTGGCGCTCGGGTTGGCCGGCGTGTTGATGGTGAGCCGCGACACGTTCCGGGTGGGCGCTGCGCCCGTCTGGGCGCTCGGCTTGCCGGTGGCCGGCATGGTGTCGCTGGCGGCGGCGGGCATCTGGCGCAAGCGGCTGTCCGCCGCCGCGCACGCGCCGTCGTTGGGCCCGATGGCCGCGTTGTGGGTGCACGGCGTGGTGACCGCGCTGATCTTCGCCGTGTTGCAGGGCGCGCGCGGCAGCCTGATGCCGGTGGCGAGCGCCGGCTTCGCGGCCGGCGTGGCGTGGACGGCGATCTTCTCGACGCTCGGCGGCTACGGGCTGTATTGGGCCTGCTTGCGGCGCGCGTCGCCGGCGCGGGTGTCGAGCGTGCTGTTCCTGAGCCCGTCGGTCACGCTGGTGTGGGCGTGGGCGATGTTCCACGAGCCGCTGACCTGGCGGATGTTGCTCGGGACGTTCGTGGCCGGGGCGGGGGTGGTGTTGATCGCGCGGCGTGGGAGGTAACGGTGGGCCGCCCCGTACCCCCGCTCAATCCCGTTCGGGCGTGGCCGTGATGCGATGGATCGACAGGTCGGCGCCGTCGAATTCGGCTTCCCGGTCGAGCCGCAGCCCGATGGTCGCCTTCAGCGCGCCATAGACGATCGTGCCGCCCACCAGCGCCACCACGATGCCGCCGACCGTGCCGAACATTTGCGACACGAACGACACGCCGCCGAGGCCGCCCAGCGCCGGCTGGCCGAACACGCCGGCCGCGATGCCGCCGAGCGCGCCGCACAGGCCGTGCAGCGGCCAGACGCCGAGCACGTCGTCGATGCGCCAGCGGTTCTGCACGCACGTGAACATCACCACGAACAGCGCGCCGGCCGCGGCGCCGGTGGCGAGCGCGCCGAGCGGATGCATCACGTCGGAGCCGGCGCACACGGCCACCAGCCCGGCGAGCGGCCCGTTATACGTGAAGCCCGGATCGTTGCGGCCCGCGAGCCAGGCGGCCAGCGTGCCGCCGACCATCGCCATCAGCGAATTGACGGCCACCAGGCCGCTGATCTTGTCGAGCGTCTGCGCGCTCATTACGTTGAAGCCGAACCAGCCCACCGCCAGCACCCACGCGCCGAGCGCGAGGAACGGGATGTTCGAGGGCGGGTGCGCGGCGATCCGGCCGTCCTTCGAATAGCGGCCCTGGCGCGCGCCGAGCAGCAGCACGGCCGGCAGCGCGATCCAGCCGCCGAACGCGTGCACCACCACCGAGCCGGCGAAATCGTGGAACGGCGCGCCGAACGCGTGCGTCAGCCAATCCTGGATGCCGAAGCGGTCGTTCCAGGCAATGCCTTCGAAGAACGGATAGATCAACCCGACGATCACCGAGGTGGCGATCAACTGCGGGTTGAACTTGGCGCGCTCGGCGATGCCGCCCGACACGATCGCCGGGATCGCCGCCGCGAATGTCAGCAGGAAGAAGAAGCGCACCAGCGCATAGCCGTTGTGCTGGGCCAGCGTGCCGATGTCGTCGAAGAACTCGATGCCGTAGGCGATCGTGTAGCCGATGAAGAAGTACGCGATCGTCGACACCGAGAAGTCGACGAGGATCTTCACCAGCGCGTTGACCTGATTCTTCTTGCGCACCGTGCCCAGTTCTAGGAACGCGAAGCCCGCGTGCATCGCCAGCACCATGGCTGCACCGAGAAGGAGAAATAAGGTGTCGGTGGCCGATTTGAGACTGTCCATCCTGTTTCCCGTGCTTGCGCGAAAAGGGGGCATTTGAGCAAGATTCGGGCCAATCAGGGGAATCGATGCGTGAATCCGGTGCGAAACCGCACCGGATCGGGGTGACAGGGTTGGTGCGGGTTTCACGATCGATGCGTGAGGCAGGCGATTTCTTCCGGCTGCACGCGTGTGGTGCCGATGAATGGATTGTGGTGGTGCGTGTGTGCCGCCAAATGGTGCGTGCGTGGGTGTGTACGGCAGGGGCGCGCGCTCAATGCGCCGAGAAAATGCGCCGTGGCCGCAGCAGCCGCCAGCCGCAGCACGCGCAGCCGAGCGAGAGCGCGACGCAGGTCACGGCGATCAGCAGCAACGGTGCCGGCGGCAGATCGAACGGGGCACGCCAGCCGAACGGCGCGATCATGCCTTGCGCGACGATCACGCTGGCGATCCAGCCGCCGATCACCGCGAGCACGAGCCACAGCGTGGCGTGCCGCCGCCGCCGCCGCTCGATGGCATCGGGTGAGCGCTGGTGCACATGCCGGCAAAACGAGAGCGTCGCGCCTAGCGTGACGAGCAACACGATCAGCCAATCGAGTTCATTGATCATGGAAACGACCGCCGCAGAAATTCATGGTGCGATCGACTATAGGTAGGGCACCGCGGGCCGCCTATGGGTTCAATCCGAAAGATTTCCCGACTTGTCTGAAAGGGAATGTAATCCTGACGTGGCGCTAGCTCGCCGCCGTCGTATCATCGCGATTCCCGCATCGAGAGGGCGCGTTGTCGCGCCAACCCACATGAAGCATCCCTTTCGGTTTTCCTTCCTTGCCCCGGTTCGTCATGCCGCGCCCCGACGCAGCAGCCTGACGGCGATCGCCGCCGCCGCCCTGGCGGCCGGCATGCTGGCCGGTTGCGACAAGCCGGCGGACACGAACGCGTCGACGCCGGACCACGCAGCCAGCGCCGTGGCCGATGCGGCCGCCCACGCGGCCAAGAAGCTCGATCAGGCCGCCAGCTTTGTGGACAGCCAGATCGCCGCGGCCAAGGCCGGCGTGGCGTCGGCGGCTTCGGCCGTGCCGCCCGTGTCGGCCAGCGACGTGGCGTCGGCCGCGCAAGCGCATTTGAAGAGCGCCGCCGCGAACGCATTCGGGCTGGCCGCCTCGGCCGCCGGCACCGGCCTCGAATCGGCCGGCCGCAAGCTCCAGCAATGGAGCCGGGATAACGCGCCTGCGTCGTCTTCCTCGTCCACTTCGTCGTCCGATACCGAGAAGTCGGCGAACAACTGAAGTGCCGGCAAACGCGCCGCGTACGTATTTATCCCGGTCGACGTTGCCAATAAAGTTTTCATAATGTTCCCCGTATAGTATTCGGCGTAGAAAAATTTTCTACGCCAACAAGACCAACAGGAACGGGGAATGGACCATATCGATCGCAAGTTGCTGGAACTGCTGCAAGCCGACTCGACGCTGCCGATCGCCGAACTGGCCCAGAAGGTGAATCTGTCGCAAACCCCATGCTGGAAGCGGATTCAGCGGCTCAAGGATACGGGCGCGATCCGCGCCCAGGTGGCGTTGTGCGATGCGCGCAAGCTCGGCGTCGGCACCACGGTGTTCGTCGCGGTGCGCACCAATCAGCACACCGAGGAATGGGCGCGCACCTTCATGCAGGTGGTGTGTGATATCCCGGAAGTGGTCGAGGTGTACCGCATGAGCGGCGAAACCGATTACCTGCTGCGCGTGGTGGTGGCCGATATCGCCGATTACGATCGCGTCTACAAACATCTGATCCGCGCCGTGCCGCTGTTCGACGTCAGTTCCTCGTTCGCGATGGAGCAGATCAAGTACTCAACGGCGTTGCCGGTGCGCAGCGGCAACGCAGCCGTATAGGCCGGTATAGGCCGGTATAGGCAAATAGGCACATGAACCAGCAGCCCAGGAAGAACCCGGTACGCGGCGTGTCCGTGATGATCGTCGTGATCGTGCTCGCGGTGATCGGCACGGTGCTCTATAACGCGATCTCGGAGAAGCGCGCATACGACGCGGCGCATGGGGGCGAGGCGGCTTCCGGCGAGACGGCATCGGCTGTGGCGGCTTCCGCATCCGTGGCGTCGGCCGCGTCCTCCGCAGGCAACTGAGCGCCGCGCCGGGCAGGTGCGGCGTCGGCGGCTCGGCCGATCAGGCCGGCAACCGGATCACGCTCGCATCCTTGCGGATCAGCAGCGACGAGGCCAGCATCTGCTTGCACTGGTGCGCCAGCACCTTGAGGTCGTGCGTCAGCTCGGTGCCGACCTTGTTCGACTTCTCCGCCTCCACCACCATCGAATCGAGATCGCGCGTGAGCTGCCTGGTCAGCTCGCCCTGATTGCCGGGCGGCGCCACGCCGGCTTCGGCCTGTTCGAGGTTCTCGCGCACCTGGGCCAGCCCGTTCTGCAGCGCCGCGTAGGTGTCGGGCGCGCTGTCGCCGGTGGCGTTGCGCAGCAGCGGCGCGGCGGCGGTGATCTGCGCGCCGAGCACGTGCGCCTGCACCAGCAGGTCGTTCAGCTCGGGCACGAAGCGTTGCTGGGCCTTCGGTTCGAGCATCATGCGCTGGAATGCCTGGCCGAGATTGGCGAACGCGATATGCACGTTCTTGCGCGCGAGCCGATACGGATAATCGCTTTCGAGCGGCGAGGCCTTCGGGTTTTCCGCCGCGCTCGCCACCGCCTGCACCACCGCCGCGCCGTCGACCGCCGCCACCGATGGCGCGCCCTGCGCCTTGCCGCTCCCGGCCCGCCAGGCTGCCTCGAAATACTTGCGCGTGTTGCCCAGCACGTCGTCCACCAGCTTGCCCATCGCGCGGTATTCCCAGTAAGGGAACAGGCGGCTCGCGGCGATCGCGATCATGCAGCCCACCACGGTGTCGATCATGCGTTCGCCGATGATGCGCATGCCGCCCGGCGCGAGCAGATGGAACATCAGCAGCACGTAGGACGACGTGAACACCACGCTGGCCGCGTAGTTGAACAGCAGCAGGCTGTAGCTCATCACCATCGAGCCGAACATGATCGCGATCAGCAGCGGCGGCGATTTCACCGTGTAGATCAGCGCGATGCTGATCGCGCAGCCGAGCAGGGTGCCGACGATCCGCTGCGCGTTGCGCTGCTTGGTCAGCGAATAGCCGGGCTTCAGGATGATGATGGTGGTCATCACGATCCAGTAGGCGTTGGTCAGCGGCAGCAGGCGGCCGAGCCAGAAGGCCACCGCGACGGCCCCCGTCACGCGCAGCGCATGGCGAAAGCTCGGCGAGCCGAAATTGAGGTTCGAGAAGATCAGCATCGGCGAGAGCCGGCGGCGCTGCAGGAAGCGCGCGAGGGTCTGGTCGATCTTCAGCTCGGTTTGCGCGACATCCGGCGTGGCGGCCAGCGTGCGCCGCATCTTGTCGATCAGGCGCGTGGCGCTCCAGATGCGCCGGAACGTGGCCAGCACGGCCGCATAGGCTTCCGGGTTGGTTTCCGGGAAGTTCTTCTTGCGCATCAGCTCGATTTCATACTCGATCGCGCGCAGTTCCGCCTTCACGCTGGTGCGGGTTTGCGGCGCGCGGTTCTGCAGCACCGCGAGGCCCACCGTTTCGAGATCGGCCGCCGCCTTGCGGATCAGGTCGCGATAGAACAGCAGCATGTCCGATTCGCCGAACGTGCTGCGCACGAGCGGGTAATCGGTATGCGCGCCGACGAACATCTCGTGCAGGTCGACGCTGTTGATGAACAGGTTGAACATCAGCGTGCGGGCGCGGTCGAGCTTGCCGCCGCGCAGCTTCGGCAGGTTGCGCAGCACGATGTCGCGCGCGGTTTCCTGCGATTCGACGGCCGCCACCTGCTTGACGACGAGGTTGCGGTAGCACTCGTCGAGATCGGCTTCGAGATCGTAGAAATCGGCGCGCGCGAGCAGGTAGCCGGCCAGCGCGAACAGGCTGTCGGCCAGCGCCTGCTGCTCGATGCGGCGCGCCTGCCAGCGCGACACGAGCGTGGCCCAGTAGGTGTACCAGAGGCCGCCGGCGAGGATCCACGCGGCGTTGATCAGCGCCTCCATGGGCGTGAAGCTGTCCTCCAGCGTCATCACCATCATGAACAGCGTGGCGAAGCTGATTTGCGGCCAGCGGTTGCCGTACACCACGATCAGCGACAGCACGAACGTGAGCGGCACGATGGTCAGCCACAGCGCGAAGATGTTCGGCGTGGCGAGGCCCGTGGCCAGCGCCGACAGGAAGCCGATCACGCTGCACGCGAGCATTTCGTTGTGCTTGTACTTGAGCGGGCCGGGCATGTCGACCACGCAGGCGCCGAGCGCACCGGTGGCGATCGTGAAACCGAGATCGCGATCGTTGAACACGATCAGGCACAGCACCGCCGGCAACGACACGCCGACGGCGATCCGCAGGCCGCCGAAGAAATACTGGCTGTACAGGAACTTCTTGATTTCGATCGAATAGCGCATCGAGGACAGTTGGCGAACAGCGCGGGCAGGCGGACGAGTCTATCGTATTTCGTCGCCCCGAAAAGCTGGCTGTTTGGCCGAATATCCGTGCGGCGGTGCGTTTGCTATCCTTGGCGCTTCCTGCGTGGCCCACGGCCGCGTACCGTCACCGCCGCCGCCCGCATGCTCCACCTCTTTTTCTCGAACCGTCACGAAACGCTGGCCGATGCGCTGATCGACCATCTCGCGTCGCATCCCGGCGCGGCGGGGCCGTGGGCCGCGCAGCAGGTGATTGTGCCGAGCGCGGCGCTGCGCCGGCGGCTCGAACTCGATATCGCCGCGCGGCACGGCATTTGCGCGAATGTCCAGTTCAACTATCTCGCGCAATGGCTGTGGGCGCAGATCGGCCAGGTGCTGCACGTGCCGCCGCGCTCGCCGTTCGCGCCCGACCGGCTCGTCTGGCGGTGCTACCGGCTGCTGTCGAGCCGTGCGGAGCAGGGCGGCGAAGCCGCGCCGTGGCTCGCCTCGCCGCGCCTCGCCGCCTATCTCGCGGCGGCCGATGCGCCGATGCGCTACGAGCTGTCCCACCGGCTCGCCTCGGTATTCGATCATTACCTGACGTACCGGCCCGAGTGGCTGGCGGCCTGGCGCGACGGCGGCTCGATCTTCGCATTGGAAGGCACGCCTTCGCGTGGCGCCGAGGCCGCGCGCGACGACGAGCACTGGCAGGCCGCGCTGTGGCGCGCGCTGGTGGCCGAGCTGGCCGACGACGGCGAGCCGCCCGCGCACCGCTTCCTGCGCGAAGCGCCGTCGCTCGCGCCCGACGCGCGCACGCTGGCCGCCTGGCCCGACGCGGTCAGCGTGTTCGCGCTGCCCACCATGCCGCCGTTGCACGTGGCGCTGCTGCGCGAGCTGTCGCGCTGGATCGACGTGCGGATCTACGCGCTCAATCCGTGCCGTGAATTCTGGTTCGACATCGTCACGCAGGCGCGCGCCGAATCGCTCGACGCGGCGGGTCAACTCGATTACCAGCAGGTCGGCCATCCGTTGCTGGCCGAATGGGGCCGCCAGACGCAGGCGCAACTGCACATGCTGCACGAGCTGACTGAATCGGCGGCCGCCACCGATGCCTCGCGCTTCGAGGCGTTCGAGGCCGACAGCTGGCTCGCGCGTATCCAGAACGCGATGCTCGACCTGCGCCCCGAGGCCGAACTGGGGCCGCCGCCGGCCGCGCGCGGCATCGAGGTGCATGTCTGCCACAGCCTCGCGCGCCAGCTCGAAGTGCTGCACGACCGGCTGCTGGCCGCGTTCGCCGAGGATTCGACGCTCGCGCCGTCCGACGTGGTGGTGGCCGTCGCCGATCTGGCCGCGGCCGGCCCGCTGATCGACGCCGTGTTCGGCACCTCGGCTTCGCAGGAGGCCGCTCGCGTACCGTATCGCATTACCGGGTTGCCGCCGTCGCAGGCCAACCCGGTGGCGCGCGTGCTGCTCGACTGGCTCGCGTTGCCCGAGCGCGAGGTGGGCGCGCCCGAGCTGATCGAATGGTTGCGCGTGGATGCGGTGGCCGCGCGCTACGGCATCGACGCGGCCGCGCTCGAAACCGTGCAGACCTGGCTCGCGGCGGCGGGCGCGCGGCGCGGGCTGGCGGCAGCCGAGCCGCGGCCCGGCGCGGTGGCCGATCCGGCCGTGCCGGTGCAGCGCCATACCTTCGCCGATGCGCTGGCGCGGCTCTTTCTCGGCTACGCGATGCCGGACGGCGCGGCGCCGGTTGGCGCCTATCTGCCGATCGACGGCCCCGAGGGCGGCGAAGCCGAACTGCTCGGCCGGCTCGCGCGTTTCACCGACGATCTCGATTGGTTTGCCGGCCGCATCGCGGCCGAAGCGACGCCCGGCGAATGGAGCGAGATTTTCGCCGACGCGCTCGCGCGCTTCTTCGATTCGGGCGCGGCGTGGTCCGATGCGCTGTCGGGCGTGCGCGACGCGCTCGACGCGTTGCTGGCCACCATTCGTGAGGGCGCGCAGGACCTGCCGATGCCGGCCGCCGTGGTGCGCGCCGGGTTCGCCGCCGCGCTCGACGATCCGGCGCGCGGCGGGGTGCCGTGGGGCGGCGTCACGTTCTCGTCGCTGACCAGCCTGCGCGGCCTGCCGTATCGCATGGTGTGCCTGGTCGGCATGGATGACGGCGTGCTGCCGAGCCTCGCGCGTGCCGACGAGTTCGATTTGATGGCCGTGTTCGCCAAGCTCGGCGACCGCCAGCGCCGCGACGACGAGCGCAACCTGTTCCTCGACCTGCTGCTGGCCGCGCGCGACCGGCTGGTGGTGACCTACACGGGCCGCAGCATTCGCGACAACGCGCCGCTGCCGCCGGCCGCGCTCGTCGACGAGCTGCTCGACTACGTGGCCGAGGTCACGGCCGGCCCCGATGCCGCGCCGGCCGATATCGAGGCGGCGCGGCGCGCGTTCGTGACCGAGCATCCGCTGCAGCCGTTCTCGGCCGATTACTTCGAGCGCGGCGGCCGGCTCTATTCCTACGACGCCGAACGCGCGGCGCTGGCCGGGCAACTGGCGCGCGGCGAGAGCCGCGAGGCACCGCCGTTCTTCGCCGCGCCGTTGCCGGCCGAAGCCGATGCGCCGGTGGCGTTCGGCGATTTCGAGCGCTTCTGGCGCCACCCGGCGCGCGCGTTGCTGCGCGACCGGCTCGGCGTGGCGCTGTTTGATGCGCAGGCCGAGTTGATCGACAGCGAGCCGTTCGCGCTCGACTACGCGGGCAGCGACGCGCTGGCCGCGCGCGTGCTGCCGCTGTTCGTCGAAACCGAAGGCGCGAGCGTGGCCGAACTGGCGCGGCGCGTGGCCGACGCCAGCCCCGAGATGCCGGGCGGCGCGACCGGCGCGGTCTGGCGCGAGCAGGCGCTCGGCGGCCTGGAGCGGCTCGCCGGCAATGTGCGGCAGGCGCTCGAAGGCGGCGCCGAGCGGCGGCCGTTCGCGCTCGACATCGCGCCGGCCTGGCCTGACGGCGAACTGCCGTGGTTCGGGCCGTTCGACGCCGGGCTGGCCGCCGACGCACAGGCCCGCCCGCTCGCGCTGCACGGCACGCTGAACCGGCTCACGCCGCTGGGGCAGGTCATCTATCGCTATGCGCGGCCCGGTGCGCGCGATCATCTGTCCGCGTGGCTCGCGCATCTCGTCTATTGCGCGATCGATCCGGGCGGCCCGCGCCGCACGCTCTGGTTCGGCAGCGGCGAGGGTTTCGAATTCGCGCCGGTGGCCGATCCGCACCGGCATCTCGCGCCGCTGGCCGCGCTGTTCCGCGCCGGCCGTCGCATGCCGCTGCGCTTCTTTCCGAAGAGCGCCTGGGCGCTCGTGTCGGATGGCGAATCGAAGGCGGCCGGCGTCTGGATCAACGAGCGTGTGGCCAGCGAAGCCGACGACGCCGCGCTCGCCACCGCCTGGCGCGGCGCGAACCTCTCGCTCGACGCGCCGTTCCCGGCGCTCGCGCATCTCGTTTTCGATCCGCTCGTCGAGCATTTGAGGAGCGGCGCATGACGCAGCACGCCATCGCCCCCGCGCTCGCGGCGCAGGAACTCGACGTCTTCGCCTGCGCGCTGGCGGGTGTCAACCAGATCGAGGCGTCGGCCGGCACCGGCAAGACCTGGAACATCTGCGCGCTGTACGTGCGGCTGTTGCTCGAACACGATCTGAACGCCGATCAGATCCTCGTCGTCACGTTCACCAAGGCGGCCACGGCCGAGTTGCACGAGCGGATTCGCGGCCGTCTGGCGCAGTTGGCCTACGCGCTCGAATGCGACGACGACGGCGGCGATCCGTTCATCGCGAAGCTGTTCGCCACCACGCTCGGGCCGGGCAGCGAGATCGATCGCGAGTTGGCCGGCAAGCGCATCAACCGCGCGTTGCGCGCGTTCGATCAGGCGGCGATCCACACGATTCACGCGTTCTGCCAGCGCGCCTTGCAGGAAGCGCCGTTCGCGGCGGCCATGCCGTTCGCGTTCGAGATGGAGGCCGACGATGCCGCGCTGCGCTTCGAGCTGGCCGCCGATTACTGGCGCACGCGCGTCGAGCCGGCCGCCGCCGCGCATGCGGGTTTTGCCGCGTGGCTGGTGGCGAATCGCGCCGGGCCGGACGCGCTCGACGCGCAACTGGCGCGGCGGCTCAAGAAGCCGCTGGCCGCGCTGCGTTTCGACGGGCTGCCCGATCCGCAGGCCGAGGGCGCCGATGCCGACACGGCGCTGCGGGCCGCTCATGCTGCGGCTGCTTCGTTCTGGCAAGCCGAGCGTTCGGCTATCGCGCAGTCGCTCGATGTTGCGCAGGCCTCGCTGAACCAGCGCTCGCACAAGCCCGAAGCGGTGGCCGACGCGCTGGCCGCCTGGGCCGCGTATTTCGTTCCGATGCCCGAAGCCGGCGCGGCGCCGCCCGCGCCGCTGACGAAGCCGGCGCTCAAGCTCACGCGCACGTCGCTGGAGAAGGCAACCAAGAAGGGCGGCGCGACGCCCGTGCATCCGTTCTTCGACGCGGCCGAGGTGCTGGAGTTGGCGCTCGCGGCGGCCGAGACCGCACAGCGCGCCCGTTGGCTCGCGCTGATCGCCGACTGGCTGGCCGAAGCGCCTGCGCGGCTCGCGGAAAAGAAGCGCACGCGCCGCGTGGTGTCGTTCGACGATCTGCTCGCGAACCTGCATCACGCGCTGGTCGCGCATCCGTGGCTGGCCGATACGCTGCGCCGCCGTTATCCGGCCGCGCTGATCGACGAATTCCAGGACACCGATCCGCTGCAGTTCGAGATCTTCGACACGATCTTCGCGCCGGCTGGCCCGCTGTTCCTGGTGGGCGATCCGAAGCAGGCGATCTACAGCTTCCGCGCGGCCGATCTGCATACCTATCTGGCCGCGCGCGAGCGGGCCAGCGCGCGCTACACGCTGGCCGTCAATCAGCGTTCGACGCCGGCCATTGTCGATGCCTGCAACCGCGTGTTCATGGCGAACCCGCGCGCGTTCGTGCTCGATGGCCTCGATTACGAGCCGGTGCGTGCCGGGGAGCGTCGTCGCGCGCCGTTCTTCGACGACACCGATCCGCGGGCGGGTGCCGGCGATTTCCGGATCTGGACGCTGCCTGAGGGCGACGACGCGCTGTCCAAGCGCGACGCGCAGCGGCATGCCGCGCAGGCTTGCGCCGCCGAGATCGCCCGGCTCATGCGCGGTGCGCGCGACGGGTCGGTGCGGCTCGGCGAGGCGGCGTTGACGCCGGCCAATATCGCGGTGCTGGTGCAGACGCACCGGCAGGGCAGCCTCGTCAAGCGGATGCTGGCCGCGTGGGGCATCGGCAGCGTCGAGCTGGCGCAGGCCTCGGTGTTCGCCACGCTCGATGCGGAGCAGCTCGAACGCGTGCTGGCCGCGATCGACGCGCCCGGCGACCTGCGCCGCTTGCGCGCCGCGCTCGCCACCGACTGGTTCGGCATGGACGCGTCCGCGCTGTGGCGGCTCGAACAGGGCGAGGCCGGCGAGGCCGATGCCGACGCGATGAGCTGGGTCGAGCGCTTCTCGCGCTACCGGTTGATCTGGCGCGAGCGCGGCTTTGCCGTGATGTGGCGCAGCTTCGCGCGCGAACTGCGGATCGCCGAGCGGCTGATCGGCGGCGCGGATGGCGAGCGGCGCGTGACCGACGTCAACCATCTGGCCGAATTGACGCAGGCGCGCGCCTCGGCGCAGCCCGGCATCGCGCCGACGCTGCGTTGGCTGGCCGCGCAGCGCGCGGTCGGCGGGGGCGGCGAGGATGCCCAACTGCGGCTCGAATCGGATCGCAACCTCGTGCAGATCGTCACCGTGCACAAGTCGAAAGGGCTCGAATACGCGGTGGTGTTCTGCCCGTTCCTCAACGACGGCCGCCTGCACGAGCCGCGCGAGGAAGCGCTGCCCGATGCGCGCGAGTATCACGACGACACCGGCGCGGCCGTGCTGCATTACGGCTGCGACGAGGCGGCCACCGAGATGGCGGCGGCGCAGGCGCGCCGCGAGCAGGCCGCCGAGCGCGCGCGGCTGGTGTACGTGGCGCTGACGCGGGCCGTCTATCGCTGCTATCTGGTGGCCGGTGTCTATCAGTCGGCCAGGTCGACCAAGGAGGCGCGCCGCAGCGTGCTGAACTGGCTCGTGGCCGGCGCCGGCTACGGCTTCGATGCGTGGCTCGAGAAGCCGCCCGAACCGGAAGAACTGTCGCAGCGCTGGGCCGAACTGGCGAGCGGGCCGATCTCGATCGCGCCGTTGCCGGTGGTGTCGTCGCGCTCGCCGCTCGCGGCCGGGCACGATGCCGAACGGCTCGGCGGCGCGCGGCAGGCGGCGCGCTTCCTGCGCGACGCGTGGCGGATCGCGAGCTTCAGTTCGCTGACGGCGTCGCTGGCGCGCGAGCAGGAGGGCATCGCC
>NZ_BAAILN010000044.1:264104-269360 GCF_054589155.1 Burkholderia sp. 3C | reverse complement strand
GTTGCCCTCACGCCGCGCATCGACGCCGGCGTGGGGGCAACGGCCGCCACGCCGCCCGAGCCCGACGACATCGTCGCGTTCCCGCGTGGCGCGGCGGCCGGCGAATGCCTGCACCTGCTGTTCGAACTGAGCGATTTCGGCGCGCCGGCGGGTTGGCCCGAGGCGGCCCGGCGCGCGCTGCACGAGCGGCCCGTCGAAGCCGAGCCGGAACTGGCGGAACGGCTGCCCGCGATGATGCTGCGCATGGTGGCCGACGTGGTCGCCACCGAACTGGTGCCGGGCCTGCGGCTCGATGCGATCGATCCCGCGCGGCGGCTCAACGAGATGGAATTCCTGTTCCCGGCCGTGTCGCTCGATTTCGCCGCGCTGCGTGCGCTGCTCGTCGCGCACGGCCATCCCGACGTCGCGCTCGAAGCGGGCACGCTGGCCGGTTTCTTCAAGGGCTTCATCGACATGATCGTCGAGCACGACGGCCGGTTCTGGATCGTCGACTGGAAATCGAATCACCTCGGCGCGACAGCCGATGCCTACGGGCCTGCCGCGCTCGACGCGGCGATGGCCGATCACGCGTATCACCTGCAGGCGCTGCTCTATACGGTCGCGCTGCATCGCTACCTGCGCGTGCGCTTGCGCGGCTATGACTACGACACGCATATGGCGGGATATCTGTATTTGTTCGTGCGCGGCGTGCGGCCGGGCTGGGTCAGCGGCGGGCAGGCGGCCGGCGTGCATGCGCGGCGGCCGTCGCGCGAACTCGTCGAGGCGCTCGACGCGCTGATGGGCAAGGAGCGCGCATGAAGGACCTGACCGAACCGTTCGGCTTCGTCGGCGGGCTGGCCGAGCGGCTGCCCGAGCCCGCCGATTTCGGGCTGGCGCTGGCCGAAGGCTTCGCGCGCCGGATCGGGATGCTGTCGCGGCGGCTCGGCGCGTCGTCCGATGCGGCGCGCTGGGCCGCACGCGCGGCGTTCGCGGCCAGCCGGGCGACCGCGGCCGGACATGTCTGCATTTCGCTCGGCGCGCTCGCGCAGCGCTACGACACCACGCTCGACGCGGTGCGCGACGAACTGGCCGCGAGCGGCGTGGCCGCGTTCGGACGCGCCGCGCCGGGCGCCGATTGCCCGCTCGTGATCGACCCGGAAGGGCGGCTCTATCTGGCGCGCTATTTCGATTACGAGACGCGTCTGGCCGATGCGCTCGTGCTGCATGCGCGGGCCGGCGCGGCGGATGCCCCGGCGGGCGGGGCGGGCACCGAGCCGCAAGCGCTGCGGGCGAGCCTCGACCGCTTTTTCGCCGCGCCGCGCGCGGGCGAGATCGACTGGCAGCGCGTGGCGGCCGTGGTGGCGCTGGGCGGGCGCGTGACGATCGTCAGCGGCGGCCCCGGCACCGGCAAGACCACTACCGTGGTGGGCGTGATCGCCTGCCTCCTGGAGATGCAGCCGGCGCTGCGCATCGCGCTGGCCGCGCCCACCGGCAAGGCCGCGCAGCGCATGCAGGAAGCGTTGCACGCGCGCGCCTCGAACCTGCCGCCGGAGCTGGCCGCGCGCCTGCCGCAAACCTCGTTCACGCTGCATCGGCTGCTCGGCTGGCTGCCTGGCGGGCGCTTCCGCCATCATCGCGACAATCCGCTGCCGTACGACCTCGTCGTGATCGACGAGGCGTCGATGATCGACGTCGCGCTGGCCGCGCATCTGTTCGACGCGCTGGCGCCGGGCGCGCGGCTGGTGCTGCTCGGCGACAAGGATCAGCTTGCCGCTGTCGAGGCCGGCGCGGTGTTTGCCGAATTGAGCGCGCGGCCGGCGTTCAGCGCGGCCGGTTGCGAGCGGATCGCGGCGGTGCTCGGCGTCAGCGCGGCGGAGTTCGTCGCAGCGTTGCCGAGCGAGGCGAGCAAGCCGGATTGGGCGAACGATTCGGTGGCGCAGGCTGCCGTGCCGGTGCGTCGTGTCGCGGCGCGCAAGGCGGCCGATGCGGCAGCGGCCGATAAGCCGGCGCAAGGCTCGTTGTTCGATTTCGACGACGATGCCGCTGCTTCCGTTGTTTCCGCTGCTTCCGCACCGTCCGCGGCCGAAGCGCCACGTCCCGACCTGCCGGAGACGGACGCCACGTTCTCCGGCGCGCCGCTCGACGCGTGGATCGAACCGGCGGAACTGTCGTGGCTCGATACCTGGCAGATCGACGAGGCGCATCCGGCGGCGTCCGGTGCGATCCGCAGCGAGCCGGTGCCTGAGGCCGGATTCGAACCGGCCACGCTGCAACACGCGCATCGAACCGCGCTATCCCCCCTCGCCGACAGCGTCGTCTGGCTCGAACGCAACTACCGCTTCGGCCTCGATTCTCCGATTGGCCGCCTGTCGCTGGCGATTCGCCGTGGCGATGCGCAGGCCGCGCTCGACACGCTCTCGACCGACGCCGATGCCGCCGCGCGTTTCGACGCCGATGGCGGCGACGCGCTCGCCGCCGCCACGCTCGACCGTCTCGCGGCCGGGTTTGCCGCGTACGGCGACAGCCTGGGCGACGCGCTCGCCGCCGCCGAGCCGGACCCGCTGCCGCTGTTCGATGCGCTGAACCGCTTTCGCGTGTTGTGCGCGACGCGCAGCGGCGCACGTGGTGCCGACGAGATCAACCAGCGGCTGGCCGCGCTGGTGCGCCGCCGCGTGCGTGTGCCGCTCGCGGTCGGTGCGCACTGGTTCGCGGGGCGGCCCGTGATGGTCACGCGCAACGATTACGCGCTCGGCCTGTTCAATGGCGATATCGGCATCGCGCTGCCCGACCCGCGCGGCGCGTTGCGCGTGTGGTTCCGTGGCGCGGACGGCCAGTTGCGCGCCGTCTCGCCGGCCGCGCTGCCGCCGCACGACGCGGCGTTCGCGTTGACGGTCCACAAGTCGCAAGGCTCGGAATTCGACGAGGCGGCGCTGGTGTTGCCGGCCGCGTTCGGGCGGGTGCTGTCGCGCGAGCTGGTCTATACCGCGATCACGCGGGCGCGCCAGCGCGTGCAGGTGATCGGGCCGCGCGCCGTGCTGGCGCAGGCGATCGCCACCCGCACCCAGCGCGATTCGGGCCTGGCCGCGCGCATGGCCGACGCGGTCGCGCGCTTCGCGCAGGCCGGCCTCGCGCAAGCCGGCACGCGCGAACCCATCGACGAGGAGGCGCCGCGATGATCCGCTATACGCTCGATCCGGCCGAGATCGAACTGTCGGCCGTGCGTGCCCAGGGCGCGGGCGGGCAGAACGTCAACAAGGTGTCGAGCGCGATCCATCTGCGTTTCGACATCCGCGCCTCGTCGCTGCCCGACATTCTCAAGGAGCGCCTGCTCGCGCTGTCCGATCAGCGCATCACGCGCGACGGCGTGGTGGTGCTGAAGTCGCAGGAATATCGCACGCAGGAACAGAACCGCGTCGCGGCGCTGGCGCGGCTCGATGCGCTGATCGCGGACGTGGCCGTGGTGCGTCGTGCGCGCATCGCCACGCGGCCGACGCGCGGCTCGAAGGAGCGGCGGCTCGACGCCAAGAGCCGGCGCGGCGCGGTGAAGGCGGGCAGGGGGAAGGTCAGCGATTGAGGTCGGGACGCGCAGCAGCGGCGGGGCGATGCGCCGCCGCCGGCATGCCGCTTAGTGGGGCTTGCCGGAACTGAGCGCGTCGACGGTTTCGTGAAGGCCGCCGTGATCGGGCACGAACTCGGCGCAGACCACCACGCGCACCGGGCCGTCCGGCGGCACCGGCACTGCCACGGCGGCCGTCCAGGCGTCGCGGCCGGCCGTCAGCGAGTGGTGCGGGCCGGCCACGATCACGCGGCCCGGCGTTTCCACGGCGCGTTGCCAGACGGGCAGCCGCGACCAGTTGCTGCCGATTTCGGGAAACAGCGGCGCGAGGCGCGCGGCCTGGGTGGGCGACACGGCGCCCGGCGGGGTGATCGACGGCGCCGGTTGCACGCCGTTCTCGTCGGTCACGAACACATGCCGGATCGCGTGCATGGCCAGCAGCGGTTCGGTTGCGGCCGACAGGTCGCCATTGCCGAGATAGGTGTGCGCGGCGTCCAGCAGGCGGTTTTCGAGTTCCTCGAAGCCGGGGCCGGCCGCGAGCGCGCGCTGCGAGCGCTCGGCACGCCGCTCGGCATGACGCTGCCAGGCCGCGTCGACACGCTGCGTGCCGCCGTGGCTCGCCCGTTCGAGCGAGCCGTCGGGCAGGCCGAACAGGAAGCCCTGCACGAAATCCACGTCGGCATCCATCATCACCTGCAACGCCTGATCGGTTTCGATGCCCTCGGCCAGCACCAGCGCGCCGGCCTGATGCAGCATCGTGACGAGGTGGCGGATGTTGCGTCGCGCGTCGCCGGGCTGCTGCGCGCGCTCGACGAGCGAGCGGTCGAGCTTGACGATGTCGGGGCGCGCCTGCCAGACCCGGTCGAAATTCGAGAAGCCGGTGCCGAAATCGTCGACGGCGATCAGGAAGTCGCGGTGCTGGATGCGGTCGATGGTGCGCGCCAGCGCGGCTTCGTCGCGCACCGGCTGCTCGGTCACTTCGAGCACCACGCGGGTGGGCGGCAGCGCGAAGTGCGCGCACAGCTCGTCGATCGATTCGCGCTGCGCGCTGCCCGAATCGAGCATCTGCGGCATCACGTTGAGGAACAGCCAGCCCTGGCCGGTATCCTGCGCGGCGAAATTCGCGGCGTGCAGGCAGCGCGTCATGCGGTCGAGCAGCGGGGCGTCGTTGCGGGTGTGGGCGAGTGCGAACAGTGCTTCGGGTTCGAGCGATTCGTCGGGCGAGGCATGGGCGCGGACCAGCGCTTCGTGGCCGACGATGCGGCGGTGCGTGATCGACAGGATCGGCTGGAACACGCTGCTCAGGCGCATGCCGCGATAGTTCGCGCACCAGCCGCCGGCGCCGTCTGAAACGAGCAGGCTGACGAGATGTTCAAGCGTCAGTTCGGCGGACGGTGGCATTGCGCGTAGCTTCGGTGAGGCGGACGCGGTGCGATCCGGAGGGGATCGTCGGCGCACCGCACGGTGTCGTATGAAACGTCGGAATAGGCTTGCGGCGCGCTCGAATAGTGGGTTTCCCTGATCTGCGGCGGCTCGCGCTCACGTACTCTACACCGAATGAATGACCACGGAAAATGCCGTACGCCCCGAATTGTGACAGGATTCGCACGGCCCTCGGTACGGTCCCGCACGGCCGAAATCAAGGAGCCTCTGGAATTCGTCGGATTCGCCGGACGCAAACGATTGGAGTAGCGCCGAATCGGCTGAAATGCGTTCGGATG
>NZ_BAAILN010000044.1:205188-264023 GCF_054589155.1 Burkholderia sp. 3C | reverse complement strand
CGTGGCCGGCGTGGATGGCCGATGCGGAGCGTGGCGCGCCGCCGACAGGTACGGCGCGCCATGACGATTTGCCGGCTCGATGCCGATGATGACGCTCGCGTCGGCGATGCCTGCATGCCGAGCCGACCGAGCCGACCGAGCCGGTCAGCCGACGCAACCCTCCCCGCATCCCCCTCGCGCCGCTTACCCCAACGGATCGCGCGCCGGCCCGAACCCCGGAATCCGCTTGATCGCGCCGGTGGCGAGCGCGGTGCCGAGCAGCACGACCGCGCAGCCGGCCAGCATCATCGGCGCGACGATCTCGCCGAGAAACAGCGCGCCCCACAAAATGCCGAAGATCGGGATCACGAACGTCACCGTGATCGCGCGCGACGGGCCGACCTTGGCGATCAGGTAGAAGAAGATCAGATAGGCCACGCCCGTGCACAGGATGCCGAGCGCCACCACCGCGCCCCAGGCCTGCGCCGACGCGGGCGCGGCCGGCCACGAGGCGAGCGCGAACGGCACCAGCAGGAACGTCGCGCCGGTCATGGTGCCGGTGGCGTTCAGCAGCGGATCGACGCCGGACAGCTTGCGCTTGGTGTAGTTGGCCGCGATGCCGTACAGCAGCGTCGCGCCGAGCGCGGCGGCCGCCGCCAGCAGCGTGGCCGAGGCGTTCGCGCCACCCGTTGCACCGTCCGGCGCGAACACCTGATCGCCGACCAGCAGCAGCACCCCGCCGAAGCCGATCACCAGCCCGAGCGTGCGCGGCGCCGACAGCCGCTCGCCGAGCCACAGATAGGCAACCAGCGCGGCCCACAGCGGCGCCGTCGCGTTGATGACCGAGGTGATGCCGGCCTGCAGCGTCAGTTCGGCGAACGCGAACAGGCAGAACGGCGCGGCCGAATTGAGCAGGCCGCACACCAGCAGCGGCCAGGCGTGGCGGCGCAGCGTGCGCCAGACGGTAGCCGGACCGAGCCGCGCGAGTGCCAGCACGATCAGGAACAGCGCGCCGAAGCCGACCCGCAGCACCATCAGCGGCGCCACGCCGAATTCGGCGACGCCGACGCGAATGAACAGGAACGATGCGCCCCAGAGCGAGGCAAGCAGGAGCAACAGCGAGAGTTGGCGGGTGGACATGGCGTGGTGGGCAGTGAGCGACGAATGCGAGGCAGGGTAGCCCCGCCCGCGCGCCCGATGTTACACGCCGGGATGAAACGGCAAGAAGCGGAAAATGGTGCGAGCGAGCTGGCCGTCAGTGCGCGATGTCACCACGCCGCCGGATCGGCCCTGTTGGAATCCTTGTGCGCGCAGCGATCGGCGGCACGCGCATGACGGCACCGAAGCCTCGCTTCGGCACCCGGCAAGCCGGCCCGCATCGACGATCAACGCCGCCCGTGCCAACCGCCGCCCCAACCTCGGCCGCCCCAGCCCCGTCCACCCCAACCGCCTCCAAACCCGAAGCCGAGCGAGATCGACGGCGCCCAGAAGCCCGAATAGGCCGGGTAGTAGGCCGGGGCCGGATAGGCGGGGTAGTAGGCCGGATAGGCCGGTGCGACATACGCAGGAGCAGGCGCGGCAACCGGCGCCGGGTAAGTGGAAGCCGGGGCGGCGATCGGCGCGGCTTCGGTCTGCACGGGTGCGGCAGCGTAATAGCCGCCCGGATAGTAGCCGTACGGGTAATAGCAGCCGGCGAGCGAGACGGTGGCGAGGCCGGCGGCGATAAGGAGGCGGGTTTTCATGGCGAGCCTCCGCGCGGAGGCGTCCTGGTCGAAGGAAGATACCCGGAGCTTAGGCCTGCGAAAGATGAAACGCTGTGTGAAACGGTAACGGCAGATTTCATCCTGCGCCGAAAACAGGCCGCTTCACACAGCGCCTCCGGCCTTACTTGCCGACCTGATTGCCGATCAGCCCACCGGCGGCCGCGCCGCCCAGCGTCGACAGCGCGCTGCCGCCGATTGCTGCGCCCGCCACACCGCCCACGCCGGCACCGATCGCGGTATCGCGTTGGCGCGTGCTCATCGAATCGCAGGCCGACAGGCTTGCGATGGTGGCGATCAGGATGGCGCCGATGCCGGCTCGTCGAATCGCGTTCATGGCTGTGTCCTCACAGAATGGAAGGGTCGGGGCGCGCGGTGCGTCGATGCAGGCATGTGGCTCACCGATAGTTCGCATTCGCGCGCGACATTACCAATCTAGGCGAGCGCGCCCGACCTTGCTGTAAGGACTTGTTAAGCCGTTTTGTCCGGCGTAATCAAATGTATCGCGGCGGGCACACGGCTTGCGCTTGCCTGTTGAAAGGCCGTGCGACCATGGCCCGCCGCGAACCGCCTTACTGGCGGTGATAGATCTCGGCGCCGGTCTTCACGAACTCGACGGCCTTGACCTCCATCCCCTTCTTCAGCGCCTCGTTTTCCGTCAGGCCCTGCTTGGCCGCGAAGTCGCGCACGTCCTGCGTGATCTTCATCGAGCAGAAGTGCGGGCCGCACATCGAGCAGAAGTGCGCGACCTTGGCCGAATCCTTCGGTAGCGTCTCGTCGTGGAATTCGCGCGCCTTGTCCGGATCGAGGCCGATGTTGAACTGGTCTTCCCAGCGGAACTCGAAGCGTGCCTTCGACAGCGCGTTGTCGCGCACCTGCGCGCCCGGATGCCCCTTGGCCAGATCGGCCGCGTGCGCCGCGAGCTTGTACGTGATGATCCCTTCCTTCACGTCGGCCTTGTTCGGCAGCCCGAGGTGTTCCTTCGGCGTGACGTAGCAGAGCATCGCCGTGCCGAACCAGCCGATCATCGCCGCGCCGATGCCCGACGTGATGTGGTCGTAGCCCGGCGCGATGTCGGTCGTCAGCGGCCCGAGCGTGTAGAACGGCGCTTCGTCGCACCATTCGAGCTGCAGGTCCATGTTTTCCTTGATCAACTGCATCGGCACGTGGCCCGGGCCTTCGATCATCACCTGCACGTCGTGCTTCCAGGCGATCTGCGTCAGTTCGCCGAGCGTCTTCAGTTCGCCGAGCTGCGCTTCGTCGTTCGCGTCGTAGATCGAGCCGGGGCGCAGGCCGTCGCCGAGCGAGAAGCTCACGTCGTAGGCCTTCATGATTTCGCAGATGTCCTCGAAGTGCTCGTACAGGAAGCTCTCCTTGTGATGCGCGAGACACCACTTCGCCATGATCGAGCCGCCGCGCGACACGATGCCGGTCATCCGGTTGGCCGTCAGCGGCACGTATTGCAGGCGCACGCCGGCGTGGATCGTGAAGTAGTCCACGCCTTGCTCGGCCTGCTCGATCAGCGTGTCGCGGAAGATTTCCCAGGTCAGGTCCTCAGCCTTGCCGTTGACCTTTTCCAGCGCCTGGTAGATCGGCACCGTGCCGATCGGCACCGGGCTGTTGCGGATGATCCACTCGCGCGTTTCGTGGATGTGCTTGCCGGTCGACAGATCCATCACCGTGTCGCCGCCCCAGCGGATCGCCCACGTCATCTTGTCGACTTCCTCGCCGATCGACGACGTGACGGCCGAATTGCCGATGTTCGCGTTGATCTTCACGAGGAAGTTGCGGCCGATGATCATCGGCTCCGATTCCGGGTGGTTGATGTTGGCCGGGATGATCGCTCGGCCGCGTGCGATCTCGTCGCGCACGAATTCCGGCGTGATCTCGGTCAGCGCCTGCTCGCCGAACGCGGCGGCGCCGAACGCCTGGCCGCGGTGCTGGCGGCCCATCATGGCGGCCAGCTTGGCGCCGTTCGGGCCGCTCGTCTTCAGGCTTTCGAGATATTCGGCGCGGCGCTGGTTCTCGCGGATCGCGATGTATTCCATTTCCGGCGTGATGATGCCCTGGCGCGCGTAGTGCATCTGCGTGACGTTCCTGCCGGCCGCCGCGCGGCGCGGGTTGCGATGCAGGCCGGGGAAGCGCAGCTCGGCGGTGGCCGGGTCGGCCGCGCGCTCGAGGCCGTATTCGCTCGACAGGCCGTCGAGCGTTTCGGTGTCGCCGCGCGCCTCGATCCAGCCCTGGCGCAGCGCCGGCAGGCCCGAGCGGATGTCGATGGTGGCGTCCGGGTCGGTGTACGGGCCGGACGTGTCGTACACGTAGATCGGCGGATTCTTCTCGCCGCCGAAGCCGGTCGGGGTGTCGGCCTGCGTGATCTCGCGCATCGGCACGCGGATGTCCGGCTGCGAGCCGGTCACGTAGACCTTGCGCGAATTCGGCAGCGGAGCGACGGCGGCGGCGTCGACGCGGGCGTCGGCGGACAGGAACTTCGGATTGGCATTCATGCGTTCATCTCCTGATGTGGGGCGCTAAGCAGGAGACGAAATAGGCGGCAGGCTGGCCGGAAGGACGACGGATGGCGCAAGCCCGTACGCTTCCCTGCGCTGGCATTATCCAGATCAGGTTCAAAGGGTATTTCTCACCCGCGAAGCGCGAAATCCCGAACGCCGGACCGCGCAACGCAGGACCCCCGCGTTAGCAGGCCGAACGATACACCCGGACGGCCGAGGTTTCAACCGGTCGGGATACCGATTGCCGCCGTGGCAGGCCATCGAGGCAGGCCCCTGGCCGCTGGCGGCCGCAAAAATGGTTGGAAAACGCCGGGGGCGATTCGGCGCTGTCGGTCCGGCGTTGGCGGTGGGCGCCGTGGGTTGGCGCTGTCTGGTGCTGTCGTTTGGCGGCTGATTCCGGTCGTTTGACGACAATTGCCGGGTGGCTGTGTCGCGCCGAAACGTCAGCGCCGCGCATTTCCTGATTGACCCCGAATTTCGTTCGTGGCGTTCATGCATAATGCTTTCGACGTGCTGCCGGTCGCAGCGCTCCCGCGCTGCCGGGCCAGTTCGACTTCCTTCGGTTCCGTTCTCGACGACATGCCGTCCCGCCTGTTTTTCCCTGCCGCTCCGGCTCATTGCCGGCCGCGCGCGCACGCTCGTTCCCTTCGTTCCGATCGCTTCGCGGCGCCGCTCGCCGAGGCCCCGGCCGCGCCGTCGGTGCCGCCCGTGTCCGGCGCGCCTCGACCTTGTTTCGCGTCGTCGTCCGTCGCCTCGTCGTCCGCGCTGATCGCCACGTTCGCGTCGAGCTGAACCATGACCCCGTTCGATCGACTGCTCGCCCTCGCGGGGCGTATCCGCTTCCGTCTGCCCGAAAGCCGAGGCGGGCGCGTCGCGCTGGCCCTCGCGTTCATCTATTTCGTGTGGGGCTCCACGTATCTGGCGCTCCATATCGCACTGGAGGCGTTCCCGCCGCTGTTGCTGTCGGGCATGCGCAACGGCATCGCCGGGATCGGCCTGTTCGTGTTCGCGATGCGCCGCAAGCCGGCGATGCCGTCGCTGATCGAGGTTCGCAACGCGGCGATCGTCGGCACCATGCTGGTGGCCGCGTCGTCGGGGCTGATCGCGCTCGGCATGCGCACCGTCAGCAGCGGCTCGGCGGCCGTGATGGTGGCCACCGTGCCGCTGTTCGCCACCGTGATCGCCGCGATCGCCGGGCGTGCGGTCGCGCGCGGCGAGTGGGTAGCCGTCGGGCTCGGCATGGTCGGCATCGTGATCCTCAATTCGGGCGGGCCGTCCACGCCGGGCTCGACGCTCGGCAGCATCTCGGTGCTGTGCGGCGGGCTGTTCTGGGCGGGCGGCGTGCATCTGTCGAGCCGGCTCAAGCTGCCGTCGGACCTGTTCCTCTCGACCGCGCTGCAGATCGGGTTGGGCGGGCTGGCCTCGTCGACCGCGGCGTTCTTCCTCGGCGAGCGCAGCGTGCATTTCGCCGCGCTGCCGACGCTCGCATTTCTGTACCTGATGATCTTCGGCACGATGATCGCGTATGTGGCGTACGGCTATCTGATCCGCAACACCAGCCCGGTGCTGGCGAGCAGTTGCATGTACGTGAATCCGATCGTCGCCGTGGCGCTCGGCGCGCTGCTGCTCGGCGAGCCGGTGACGACCGCCACGGTGATCGCCACGCTGGCGATTCTCGGCAGCGTGGGCTTGTCGTTCGTCTGCGATCCGGCGCGCAAGCCGGCGCGGTGAGGTGAGGGTGGGGGCTGCCGGCCGGTGGGACGGTGGCGGGTGGGCTGGGAGCGGCGCGAGCCGTGCGTGACGGGCGGTTCGGGGGCGGGTGTGTTGCGCCGCCAGTGCCGATCGTGCCCCCTGCGCTTGTATCCGTGCCGTCTGCGTCCGAGCAGTGCCCGCAGCGCTCTATCTACACCGCTTGTGCCCGTAATGCCCGCAGCGCTCTATCCGCACCGCCTGCATCCGTAGTACCCGCAGCGCTCCACCCGCGCCGCCTCAATCCGTATGCCGCGCGCCGCGATGATGAATCGCGCCGGCCAGCACCGCGAACGCCAGCCCGACCGCGCACACGCCGCTCCAGCCGGCCAGGTGCCATGCTTCCACGCCGGCCGACGAGCCGAGCGCCCCGCCGATGAAATAGCAGACCATGTAGACCGTGTTGACGCGGCTGCGCGCCTCGGGCTTCAGCGCGTAGATGCGCGACTGGTTCGAGATCTGCGCGGCCTGCACGCCCACGTCGAGCACGATCACGCCGATCACCAGGCCGATCAGGCTGCTCGCCGACACGGCAAAGATCCCGAACGACACCGCCACCAGCCAGATCGACAGCGTGATGACCGCGCGCGGCCCGCGCCGGTCGGCCGACTTGCCCGCATAGGGCGCGGCCAGCGCGCCCGCCGCGCCGACGATGCCGAACAGGCCCGCGATCTGCGGCCCGTAGTGGAACGGCGCGCCGGCCAGCAGCAGCGTGAGCGCGGGCCAGAACGCGCTGAACGCGCCGAACATCGCCGCGCCGGTGGCCGCCGCGTAGCGCAGCCCGCGCAGCTCCACGGCCAGATGCCAGAGCGAGGCCAGCAACTGCGGATAGCGCAGCGTCGAGGTGGGCGTGCTGCGCGGCAGCCGCAGCAGCACCGCCACGGCCACCGCCATCAACGCGACCACCGACGCCACGAACACCGCGCGCCAGCCCAGGTATTCGCCGATGAAGCCGGCCGCCGTGCGCGCCAGCAGGATTCCCATCAGCAGCCCGCTCATCACCGTGCCGACCGCCGCGCCGCGCTCGGCCGGCGGCGCGATTTCGGCCGCGAACGGCACGGCCTGCTGCGCGATGGTGCCGAGCACGCCGATCGCCAGGCTGGCCGCGGCCAGCACCGGCAGCGCGGGCGCCGCGGCGGCCACCAGCAGCGCGACCGACAGGCCCGCGATCTGCAGCAGGATCAGCTTGCGGCGGTCGAAGCGGTCGCCGAGCGGTGCGAGCAGCAGCATGCCGGCCGCGTAGCCGAGCTGGGTGGCGGTCGGCACCACGCCGATCCAGTTGGCGTCGGCGGGGAACGCGTTGCGCAGCGCGCCGAGCAGCGGCTGGTTGTAGTAGATGTTGGCGACCGATACGCCCGCGATGGTCGCGAGCAGGAGCAGCAGGCCGCGCGAGTAGTGGCGGTGGGCGTCGGACGGCGAAGCGGCGGAGCGGGATGAGCTGGACATGGCGAGAGCGGATCGAAGCGTGGCGGCGCCGGGGCGATGAGACGCCGTGCGCGCAACGCATGCGCACGCGCCGGCCCGACCGACCGACAAAGGCTGCCGATCATACCGGAGCGGCATGAACTCTGCCGACGCGGCGATCTGGTTGCGCGGTGGCGATTCACGTCTTCCGGTCCAGCGCCTCCCGGTGCCTTTCTGCGCCACGCTGCGAAGTGCCGAGTGCCGAGTGCCGAGTGCCGAGTGCCGAAGTGCCGAAGTGCCGAAGTGCCGAAACCCCGAAACCCCGAAACCCCGAAACCCCGAAACCCCGAAACCCCGAAACCCCCCGCCCGTCAGTCGATCAGCGCCCCCGCCGCGTCATAAAACGGATGCGGCCCGTCACTATCCTCGACATAGACATGATGAGTAACCAGCCCCTCGGCCGGATCGTAGCGATGCACGGCGAAGGCCGGCGGCTCGATCGCGAACGCGGGCGCCGCGTCGCGGCGCAGGTCGAACGCCACCTGATGGGCCGGCGCGGGCACCGTCGACGCGATGGTGCCGCCGAAGCGCGCGAACAGCGTGCGATGCACATGCCCGCACAACACACGCTCGACGTTGGCGTGGCGACGCAGCAGCGCGTCGAGGCGGCGCGACGCCTCGGGGTCGAGCCGTTGGCGATCCATGTGATCGATGCCCGAGGCGAACGGCGGATGATGCAGCGCGACGATCACCGGGCGCCGTGCGGCCGCGTCGAGTTCGTCGGCGAGCCAGCCGAGCCGCGCCGGGCACAGCGTGCCGCCGCTCACGCCGGGCGTCTGCGAATCGAGCGCGATCAGGCGCAGCGGGCCGAGATCGAGCGCGTACTGCACGAATTCGCCGCCCTGCAGTTCGGCGCGCTCGTCGAACACGCGCCGCAGCGCGCCGCGTTCGTCGTGATTGCCGATCAGCAGGTAATACGGAATTTCGAGCGGCGCGAGCAGCCGTTTCAGGTGCTGGTATTCCTCGTCGTGACCGAAGTCTGTCAGGTCGCCGGTGATGAGCACGGCGTCGGGGCGCGGCGCGAGCGCGTTCAGGCGCGCGATGGTGCGCGCGAGGCTGGCCGCGGTATCGACGCGACGGTAGGCGAGCGCGCCCGGGCGCTTGATGTGCAGGTCGCTGATCTGGGCGAGCAGCATGGTGTGTCCTGGTGTGTGGCGAAGTGGAATCAGGGGAGTGCGATCAGGCCTTCGGCGGCGATCGTCAGGCCGACGGCCGTGCCGCGCGCGAGCGCGATGCGCCCGGGCACGTCGATCACGACCGCATCGGGCGCCGCATGTTCGATGGTCAGCCGGGTGCGTTCGCCGAGAAACGCGCAGGCCGCCACCGTTCCGCGCAGATGCGTGGCGGGATCGTCGGGATCGGCCAGTTGAGCGTCCTCGGGGCGGAAAAACAGTTCGGCCGCCGGGCGCGCGCTGGGCACCGCGCCGCCGGCCGTGTGCAGCGCGCCGTCGTGCCAAACGCCGGCGAGCCGGTTCAGCGTGCCGATGAACTGCGCCACCGTGCGGTTGGCCGGCTGGTAGTAGATCTCGCGCGGCGTGCCGATCTGCTCGATGCGGCCCGCGCCCATCACCACGATGCGGTCGCCCAGCTCCATCGCCTCGGCCTGATCGTGCGTCACGTAGACGGTCGTCACGCCCAGCTCGCGCAGCAGCGCGTTCATGTCGCGGCGCAGCGTGTCGCGCAGCTTCGCATCGAGCGCCGTCAGCGGCTCGTCGAGCAGCAGCACGCGCGGACGCACCGCCAGCGCGCGGGCCAGGGCGACGCGCTGGCGCTGGCCGCCCGACAGTTCGGTCACCGGTTTTTCGGCGTGCGCGGTCAGTTGCATCATCGCGAGCAGCTCGTCGACGCGCGCGCGCAGCGTGGCCGAATCGGTGCGGCGGATCTTCAGGCCGTAGCCGACGTTGCCGCGCACCGACAGGTTCGGGAACAGCGCGTAGTTCTGGAACACCATGCCCACCTGGCGGCGCTCGATCGGCAGCGCGGTCACGTCCTCGTCGCCGAACGCGATCGTGCCGCCCGCGTCGGGCGTGTCGAGGCCGGCGATCAGGCGCAGCGTGGTGGTCTTGCCGCAACCGGACGGGCCGAGCAGCACCACTGTCTCGCCCGCGCCGATCGCCAGGTCGAGCGGTTCGAGCACGCGCGTGGCGCGGAAGGTCTTGGCGCAGCGCGTCAGCGTGACGGGGATCGAATCGAGCTTCATCGGCGGGCAGTGCAGGGCAGGCAGGGGAGCATGGGTTGCATTCAGGCGGACGGCTCGCGCGATCGAGGTGATCGCGTTGATGCGCTCGACGCGTCGCCCACGCGCGTGCCGGTCGCATCGACGCCGAGCCATTGCATCGCCACCAGCAGCGGCAGCGTCATCAGCAGGAACAGGATCGTGTAGGCGCTGCCGACCTCGATGCGCAACGACGCGTAGGTATCGGCCAGCCCGACCGGCAGCGTCTTGGTGTCGGGCGTGTGCAGCATCCAGGTCAGGTTGAATTCGCCGATCGACAGCGTCAGCACGGCCAGCGCGCCGGCCACGATGCCGGGGCGCAGGTTCGGCAGCACGATGGTCGCGAAGCGCGTCGGGAACGATGCGCCGAGGCTGGCCGCGCCTTCCTCCAGCGTGCGCAGGTCGGCGCGCGCGGCCACCGCCGCCACGGCGCGCACCATGAACGGCAGCGTGAACACCACGTGCCCGGCGACGATGAACCACAGGCTGGTGCGGAACGCCGTGAAGCCGCCGTACACGCCCAGCTGCGCCAGCGCCGACGCCAGCCCCGGCAGCGCGACCGGCAGCACCAGCGCTTCCTCGACCAGCCGCGCCGCGCGATGGCGGCTGCGCGCCAGCGCGTAGGCGGCCGGCACGCCGGTGGCGAGCGTGACGGCCAGCGTGGCCGCCGCCACTTCGAGCGAGAGGAACACCGAGTCGTGATACTGCGTCCACACCTGGCCGAGCCAGCGCAGCGTGAGGCCGCTCGACGGCCCGCGCAAATAATTGACGGTCAACCCGGCCAGCACCGACATCGCCACCGGCACCAGCAGGAACGCGCACAGCGCGAGCGTGACGGCCCATTGCACGCCGGCCGCGACGGCACGGCCCGATGGCAGATGCGGCAGACGCGGCAGCCGCCGTCCGAGACGTGCCGCCGAATGTTGCGTGGATCGCGGCGCGTTCATGCCGCCGCCGCCGTCTGGCCGGTCAGGCTGCGCGCCACGGCCAGCACCGCCCACGTCACCAGGCCGAGCACGATCGACAGGCCCGCCGCCGTCGCCACGTTCGCGTTCAGCGTGAACTCGGTGTAGATCGTCATCGGCAGCACGTCGAGCTCGGTGGCCAGCGTGAACGCCGTGCCGAACGCGCCCATCGAGGTGGCGAAGCAGATCGCGCCCGAGGCGATCAGGCCCGGCGCGAGCGCGGGCAGCACGATGTCGATGAACACGCGCCACGGCGACGCGCCGAGCGAGCGCGCCGCTTCCTCCAGTGACGAATCGAGCTTCGAGGCCGCCGCGATCACCGTGACGATCACGCGCGGAATCGAGAAATACAGGTAGCCGACGAACAGGCCCGCCACCGAATAGGCGAACACCCAGCGATCGCCGGTCAGCCTGGCCGACAGCATGCCGATCAGGCCTTGCCGCCCGGCCAGCATGATCACCATGAAGCCCACCACCACGCCCGGAAACGCCAGCGGGAAGGTCAGCAGCGCGACCAGCAGGCGCTTGCCGGCGAAGCGGCGGCGCGCGAGCAGCAGCCCCGACGCGGTCGCCAGCGCCAGCGTCAGCGCCGTGACCGCGGCCGACAGCGCGACCGTCGAGGCCAGGCTCGTCATGTAGCGCGCGTTGCCGAGCAGCGCGAGATAGGTGGCCACCAGATCGTCGCCGGCCGACACGCGCGCGAGCACCGCCATCGGCAGCAGCCAGAACGCCGCGAACACCGCGAGCGCCGGTGCGACCAGCGCGATGCGCCAGCCAGCGGGGAACGTGAGATCGCGCATCGTGTGGCCTCGCTCCGCCCGCTTACCGCAGCGCCTGCAGGTACTGCTGGCCGAACGCCTGCTGGCCCGCCGCCAGCTTGTTCAGATCGACCTGCTTGGCACGTGCGTAGTCGCTCGCCGGCAGGAATTTCGCGGCCGCCGCCGGGCTGATCGTCTGCGCGCGCACCGGGCGCACGTAGGCGTCGGCCCATTGCTTCTGGCCGTCGTCGGACAGCACGAAATCGAGCACCTTCCGGCCGTTCGCCGCATGCGGCGCGTTCTTCACCAGGCTCATCACGTAGGGCACCGTGATCGTGCCCTCGGCCGGGATCACGAACGCCACGTTGGCGCGGTCCTTGTATTCGGCGCGATAGGCGTCGAAATCGTAGTCAATCAGGATCGGGATCTCGCCCGACAGCACGCGTGCGTAGGACGTCTGCTTCGGCACGATCGGCCGGTTCGCCTTGAGCTTGCGGAACCAGTCGAGCGCGGGCGCGAAGTTGTCGAGCGAGCCGCCGAGCGCCTGATTGACCGCCACCGCGCCCACGTAGCCGACGAACGCGCTGGACGGATCGAGATAGCCGACCATCCCCTTGTACTCGGGCTTGAGCAGGTCGGCCCACGAGCGCGGCACCGGCCGGCCGTCGAGCGCATCCTTGTTGACGAAGAAGCCCAGCGTGCCCGAATGGATCGCGAACCAGTAGCCTTGCGGATCCTTCATGTCGGCGGGGATCTGATCCCAGTGCGCCGGCTTGTACGGCTCGACCAGGCCCCGGGCCTTGGCCTGCATCGCCGCCGACACGCCGAGGTACACCACGTCCGCCACTGGGCTTTTCTGCTCCGCGAGCAGTTGCGCGAGCGCCTGGCCCGAGTTCTTGTTGTCGGCCGGCACGCGAATGCCCGTCTTCTGCCGGATCGCCGCGATCTGCGCCGCCCAGTCGGCCCATTCGGGCGGGCAGTTGTAGCAGATCGCGGTGTCGTCATCGCGCGCGGCGGCCGGTGTGATCGCAGCCAGCGACCCGAGCGCGGCCAGGGTCGCCAGCGCGCAAGCGGCGCGGCGCGGCGCGGTCGACAGCGCGCGCGGGAAGCGTGGGCGAAACATCAAGCAAGTCTCCTGACGGGGGCGAGGGCGTCGGTATGCCGGGCGACATGCGCTGCCGGGAACGGGGCGGCGGGCGGTACGTGCCGCGCGCTCGATGCGTGGCGCTGGCGGGCGCCGCCGTGTGCCGGGGCCGGCCCGATCGGTATGGATACCGAAGTGAAACGACGGCGCGAATCGGGCCGGTGGGTTGGACGGGGCGAGCGGGGCACGGTGAACATCGGGCTGCGGCTTCAGGCGTTCGGCGCCGCGTTGCCGGCGGCGGCGTCGTCGGCGTTCGTGGCGGTGCCCACCTCCACGTCGGTGGCGCGGCGCGGCAGCCGCGCCGCCGGCGTGCCGGGCAGCGTGGCGATCGAGCCGCCGTCGCGCAGCGTGTGCGGCAGCGTGAGCGCCGGCTTCTCGTGGGTATTGCCGGCCAGCCGTTCGGCCAGCCGCCGCCAGGCCGACCGCCCGATCTCGCGGTTCGGCGACGCGACGCTCGCCAGCGACGGCGCGAGCAGTTCGCCGATCGCCAGGCCGTCGAAGCCGAGCACCGAGAAATCGTCGGGCACGTTGAAATTCGCGCCGCGCAGGCCGCGCATGACCACCATCGCGAGCAGGTCGTTGCTGCAGAAAATCGCGGTCGGGCGGGTGGCTTCCGAGGTCAGGTGCGCGAGCACCGCGTCGGGCAGGACCGGCGCGTTGAAGTCCACCTCGAGCACCGGCAGCGGCGTCAGGCCGTGATCGGCGAGCGCCTGCGTGTAGCCGAGGTGGCGCTGCTTGGCGCGATCCGACGCCGACAGCGAGCCGGCCAGCATCAGCACGCGGCGATGGCCGCGCGCGATCAGCCGGCTCACGCCGTCGTAGGCCGCGAGCCGGTTGTCCACCGCCACCGACGGGCGGTGCGGCGTGTCGTTGTGCATCAGCACGTAGAGCTGGCCATCCGCGTCGAGCGCATCGAGCAGCGGGTGGGCGTGTGCGTCCGCGACCGTCAGGATCAGCCCTTCGACGCGCTGCGAGCGCAGCGTTTCGATGGCATGCCGTTCGCGCGCCGTGTCATACTCCGTGCTCATCACGATCAGCTTGAAGCCGGCCTGCGAGGCGAGTTCGTCCAGCCCTTGCAGGCACTCCGCGAACACCGGGTTCGCGAGTGTCGGCAACATCACCCCCACCAGCTGCGTGCGTTCGCTGCGCAACTGGCGGCCAAGCGGGTTCGGGCGGAACTGCAGCGTGTCGATCGCCGCCCGGATGGTCGCCAGCGTGCCGGGGCTGACGGTGTGCGGCGCATTGATCGCGCGTGACACCGTCGCGATCGAAAAGCCGGACAGGGCTGCCACATCCTTGATGGTCGAAGTCATGGAATCTCGCGGATGTAAACGTTTACATTGTCGATTATCGGCAGCGATTGTGACGCTTCCGTGACGGCCGGCCGATCCTTGCGCGCTGTTGTTTTTGCGCCGCTACATGGATGGCGGCAGAGCGCTGCGAAGTCGTGCCGGACCAGTGGTAGAATGCGGACCGCCCTTTCAGCCGGGGTGATGAAATTGGTAGACATAGCGGACTTAAATGATTGAGTGCCCGGTCGGAAACGGCTGGTGCAGAACCCCTCAAATTCGGTGAAACCCCTGGCGCGCAACGGTGTGCCGAGGCAACGCCGAGCCAAGCCCGATTGTCGCGTGCGCGACGCTCGGGAAGGTGTAGAGACTAGACGGGGGGCGCCTAAGGTCACGCGTGCGGGTTACGCGCGCAGACGACGGCGAAGGCATAGTCCAGCGCACGAACGGCCGCGTCAAGCGTAGCCGGCTTTGAAAGAAGCAGTGTGACGAAAATCCGCCGCCTTTATTGGCTTGCCGGTTCGAGTCCGGTCCCCGGCACCAGATCGCAGTTCGATGTGCATCGATGAAGTTCAGAAACCCGTGAAAGCGTCAGGCTTCACGGGTTTTTTATATGTGTCACTGGCGGCGGCGCGTGAAGAAAGGGATGGGCCCGAAAGAAGCTCGCCGCAGGCGTGGACCCAGGGGAGGCCAAAAAGGCGGACAAGCGCGCAGCGGTATTAGCGGCCTCTCACTTGTTCGAATCCGTCGCTTGAGGCTTCATGAACGAACGTTAGCCATATGTCACTGAGGGCTCATGGGCTAAAACGATGTCTCGTTTTGAGAAGGACGTCATCCCGTGGATCGGCAAGCGGCCGATATTTGAGCTCACGCCCCCGAGATCTTTCAGGTCTTGAAACGAATTGATAGCCGAGGTGCACGGTTTACGGCTCACCGTGTTCGAGGGGAGATTGGGCGTGCATGTTGGTATGGGATCAAGGACGGGTATTGCACCACCGACCCGGCTCGTGATCTTGTTGACGCAATTCCGCCAGCACAGACGACCCATTTGCATCTATCACTGAGCCACGCAAGGTGGCGGATATGCTGTGAGCGTTTGATGGCTTCTCAGGCACATCCCCTGTCCTGTGTGCGCTCAAGCTGCCCCCTGCTATTCACTCGACCTGGCGAGTGGCGATATCTCGTCACGAAGACCAAGACGGGGCAATTTGTCCCGTTGGCTCGCCAAGCTGTTCAGATTTTGCAAGAGCTTCGTGCGCTCACTGGTCATGGCCGATATGTGTTTCCGGGTGCGCGATCGGCCTCGCGTCCTATGAGCGATCGGCGCTGCGGAGGTTAGGCTATGACACACGAACTGAAATCACCGGACACGGTTTTCGCGCGATGGCGGGAACAATTCTTCATGAAGAATTAGAGCAAAAGCCAGAGGTGATCGAGCATCAGCTAGCCCACTCCGTTCCCGATAACCTTGCAAAAGCGTACAACCGAACGAAATTCATCAAGGAGCGAAGAATAGTGATGCAGAAGTAGGCTGATTATTTGGAAAAAATCAAGGCAGATACTGGTGCGCAAACCAACTAACTCGATGTTGAAGTCGACGCTCTGGGCACGTCAACACGTCCATCACTTCCTGCCTGGTGTCAGTCAAAAACACAGTGTTATGCCTACCGCTGGTTCAAGTGAGTGGCTGTGTCCGGCGTTTTAGGAGGCTGCTCCACTGATCGCGTTTTACGTTGTAATATATATTGCGCGATGCAATACAAAAAATTATGGGCGCTGAGAAGACATTGGGATGTCTTCAGGGTTATGCCCAGAACTAAGAAGCTTCTAGCTTTGGCCGCCGAACATGAGCGTCGAAGCCTGACCAACATGTTGGACGTCTTGGTTGAAAACTTCTGCTCGTGCAATGGATTCGGCGAGAAAGCTAGAAGACTCGTCCGATAAAGGGGAACGTAGGTCGGAGAGGGGAAAGAAGTGAACGAAGTATCGAAGGCCTTGGGTGCAGTCCATCCGTCGCTCGCGAGCCTGCATGGCTTGCCGCTCTACGTCTTTCTTCTGGTTGCGGCCTTCACCGTCATCTTCCTGATTGGATACGCCGTGAAGGGTACCCAAGTCTGGTTGCAGTTGACGGCATCGGTGAAGGCCGTTCGCCAACTAGCAGGCTCCGCCCCCAACCCCAAAAACGTCAACGATATATTCTCGAAGGAGCCGTTCCGGCATCTATGGGAAGAATACGCGCATACGGTGCACGAAGTGCGGCTGGCGGGCTCCGGCGCTACCGCCTCGACCGAATTCCGCGCTACGGTTCCCGCCGAAGCAATGTTCACCAAGGAGGTCTTGGTTGATGGCCGCCTGTTCGATGAGTTCACCCGCCATCTACCAGGCGTCCTCACCGGACTCGGCATCATCGGGACGTTTGCTGGCCTGCTTAATGGGCTCGACAAATTCAAGGTTGACCCCGAGAAAATCCAGAACACGGTTAATGGGCTCGGGCCGCTACTCGAGGGTGTCCAGCATGCCTTCGTGGCATCCGGTTTTGCTATTCTCTGCGCGATGCTGGTGGTCTTCCTCAGCCGCCTTGTCCTTGCGTACTTCTATCGCTTGGCGGAGCAGCTGACTAACGGCATTGATGGCTTGTACAAGACAGGTGCCGGTGAGGAGTATCTGGCACGGCTGGTTAAGTCTTCGGAGCAGAGCGCTGCCAGTACGGCGCAGTTGAAGGACGCTCTTGTCGAAGACCTCCACAAGATGATGACCAACCTTGTTGATCGCCAGATTGCAGCGCAGGAAGCGTCATCGCTGGCGTTAGGCAAGCATATCGGCGAGTCCATCTCGACGGCCATCGCTGAGCCGATGAAGCGCGTCAGCGAAGCGATTGAGGTAACGACTCGCGGTAACGGCGACCAGGTGAACACAATGCTGGAGAACCTACTCACCGGCTTTATGGCGAAGCTGGAGGACACCTTCGGCGGACAGATGCGGGGCATCAACGAGCAGATGCAGAGGTCGATGGACTCGATGGCAGCAGTTCAATCGTCTCTGCAGGGGCTGTTGGCAGACATTAAGCGCACTAACGAGCAGGCCGCCTCGCAGATGAGCGGAACGCTCGAGGACGCCATGAAGAAAGCGGCGGACAACCAGCAACTGCTCACCGACCAGATGCGCGAGTTCGTCCAAGATTTCCGTCGCCTCGTATCTGAAGAACAGAGCAACTCCAAGAAGGCGATGGATGAGGCCGTGATGAAAGTCCTCGGCGAGGTCGCAATGGCGATGGAGGGCCTGGAAGGTGTTCGGAAAGCCTCTGCTGCTGAGGAGGCCGGCCGAAATGAGCGGCTGGCGGCTCAGACGGACCAACTGGTCGGTGGCCTTTCGACACAGGTCGAGTCCTTGCTCGGCACCGTTGCCGACCAAGTTTCCAAGACACAGCGCAACATCGATATGCTTGGCGATGTCTCGTTACGGGCCATCGACGGCATGAACCAGGGGGCCCTGACGATGGGTTCTGCAGCCCAGCGCTTCGAAAATGCTGGAACTGCGGTGACTGGCGTGTTTGAGCGCTCTACCCAAGTGACGGACACGCTGGCTTCGACGGCGGCGTCCCTGCAAGCAGCGTCTACCGCAGTACAGCGCGGGTTCGAGCAGTACGACACCACACGCAAGACAGTAGACACGCAGGTGGCGTCCTTGATGGGGTTGATCGAATCCGTGAAGAAGGAGGCCGGCGTTTCGCAGGAATTGGTCAACAGCATCAAGTCAAGTGCGGACGCCATGAGGCATTCGGAGGCAGAAGCCCGCTTGCATTTAGACCAAGTCAATGCGGCCTTGGTGAAGGCTTTTAGCGACTTTGGCAACTCGCTGGTCAGTCAGGTCAAGTCGACCATCGCCGAGACTGATCGTCACCTTGCCCAGGGCACCGGTCACCTGAACGGTGTGGTGCAAGAGCTGGCTAATGCCGTCCAGCGCATGAAGAGGGCCTGACGTGCTGACACGGCTAGTTCTCAAGAGAGGTACAAAGCACGAGGGGGAAAGTCCGTTTTGGATTTCCTTCTCCGACCTCATGTCCGCATTGATGGTGCTCTTCCTCGTTGTAATGGCCGTGACCTTGGTTTCAGTCACGCAGAGCATTGACGCGGCCACGCGCGCGACCATCGAGCGGACTGCTGCGATCAGCCGCCTGATGCAGATGATTGCTCAGGACCCTAAGAGCACCGGGGTCGGCGTTGACCAACAGAATTTCCGCATCGACCTCGGTAAGGAGGTTCGGTTCGAGAGCGGCAGCTATACCATCAGCACGACAGCGGGCCAGTTTCTCCGCAGCTACATCCCCGTGCTTCTGCGTGCAAAGGACACGGCTGAAGGTCGGCGCTGGATGCGAAGCGTCGTCGTCGAGGGGTTCACCGACGAGGACGGCACCTACCTCTATAACCTTCAGCTCAGTCTCGACCGTAGTCGAAGCGTAGTCTGTTCCCTGTTCGAAAGCAGTGGAGCGGCGGACGGGTTGACATCTGAGCAATTGCGGAAGGTCCAAGAGCTTTTTCTTGTAGGAGGCTACTCGTTCAACTCTATTAAGACGGACAAGGCCGAAAGCCGCCGAGTTGAGTTCAAGATTGACTTTTGGGGATTGGACGAACAGGTGCCGAAGGGAAGCGATGTCCTGAAAGGGAAGGAGTTTGGCCGGTGCTAGCTACGTCTGCTCTTCAGCGATTGAGTCTTGACTTGGCTACGTCGATGGCAGCAATGGGCCTGCACGACGGGGAGTTCGGGAAACCAGAATTGATCGAGAAGCCAACGCGAGAAGCAGAGCAACTGTTCCAAGGGTTTGCGAAGGCCAAGCCCAGCGAGGAGGACGCTTACGCCGCAGCACGTACATTTGTGCGTGGCCAACCGCTCGACACATGGCAGCGTGACCTTGTAGCCTCTGCGGTGGCGGAGCCCATCCGCGAGCAGGCTGGCGCAATGGCTCTGGCCTCCAAGCAATTTCCTGCGTTACTTGCCTCTTACGAGGCTGAGGCGAAGCGCGGAGAGCTGTGGCGTTTGACTTGGCACGGACTCCTATACTCGTACTTCCACTTCGATCTTGACCGAGGTCTGGACGTCTCGACACATGCGGGATGGGAAGCGCTTCGCGCTTTTCTTGAACGCACGTGGCCGTTGATTGACCGCCAAGCGAGCAAGGACCTGGTTCCGGACTGGGTCAATGTCCTTCGGCACGAAGCCGAGGTACTCACTTCACGGCCGGTCGAGAAGTATTCGAGGGCCTATCTGCGTGGTGAGACCGAGGCCACGGACCGTCTGGCAGCGGACCTTGGCATCCCCCCGTCTAGCTGGTTCTGGCATTCACTGGTTCTTGGGGCAGTCCACGGGGCTGCAGCCGCGGTGGACGTCGAGTTCCGCAGGCTTATTCCGCAACTCATCAAGCTCATCCAGAGCAAGCCCGGCTTCCGGGACGATGCCGTCGAAGTCATCCTTATCCGCTATCACGGTTGCAAGGGAGCTCCGCCGGACGAGACGCTGCGTGATTTCGTGTGCCAACCGACGGTTTGGAGGAATCCGAAGCTCAAGGCTGCAGGTATCGCAACGGCTTGGAACCGCGTATCGGACCCCGTATGGCAAATGGTGCTCGGCTGGGTCAACGAGCGCAACCTCAAGGACTTCTTCGACATCCTGGCAGCGCGGAACAATGCCGATGAGGGGCGGTTGGCCTTTTGGTCGAAGTACATGAAGCAGATTTCCTGGACCCGTCTGGTATTCGGCACTGACACAATGGCGCTGAAGCGGACCAACGCCGGCGTTCGTGAGCTCATTGCTCGGGAAGAAGGCGCTTACGCCCAGCTCACTAGCAAGCCTGAGGTCGACGCTTTCATGATGAAGTTGGGCCCGTATCTCATCGTCGAGTTCAGCAAGAAGCCGAACGCCTGTTACGTCTATCGGGCCGACCAACTCCCGTTCGAGCCTTATTCGCGCCACTACGAGGGAGGCTCTTCCGACTTGGGTGCTGGCTACCGAAATGGTTGTGCACTGCGCATTATTCATCGGGATGGCTGGGCATCCCGAGCAGAGCAGGAACTTCGACAACTGGGGATTATTCCCGATGTCGCGGGATCGAGGCGGGTTGCGGCGAGTTCACCTCCGGATACGACCACCAGCACGGGACGCATGTCTGAAGTTGGAGATCGCTCGGGGTCGAATGCAACGATCAGAGCGACGAATTCGACTACTGGCGGACCTGATATGGGTCGACTTAAAGCAGTCATCGACCAGTTCCGGGGAGCGTCAATCGACGATCGGCGGAAGTCGTCAAATGGAGGGCGTCTTTGGATCGAAGACCCACTTCAGCGTGTGCAACTGGCGGCTGAACTGAAGGCACTTGGATTCAAGTGGGCAAACAGTCGCGAGGCTTGGTATTACCCGGAGACCTGATGGGCCTGTTCGATTTTCTCAAGCGTTCCAAGACAGCCAAGTCTTCGGAACCAACACTCAAGACAGCCTGGACCGATGCAGGCGTACGGATTGAGTTCGCACACGAGCTCACGGAGCCGACTCCAGAAGGACTGCTTGATGCCATTCACGAGGCTGGAGCGGAGGACACCGTGCTTGGTGCCTACCTTGTCCAGTTGGCTTCTGACGGTCGGTGCCAGTTGGCGGTTGCCAGCGCAACCATCTCCTGGGCTGACATCTTTGCTCTGCAGATCTCGGCTGAGCACGTCGGTGCCCTGAAGCTGCTCGAACTCCCTCCACAAGGGCCACTCAGGCCGGTAATCGACGGCGCCGGCACATTGTCCTCCGATGACTTCGACCTTGAGATTTCTGGGTGGTCTGATGGGACCCGACCGGTCTCGGTAGATCGGTTGCAAGGTGCAGTTGCTATTGTCGGTGGTCGACCGCAGATGCTCTCTCCATGGGCATGGTCCACGGTCATTGAGATTGCCGCTCTGCGCACTCGGCCGACCAGCGAGCGCAACCAACACTCCCAGGAGCTGGCTTGGGGGCGCATTCGCCGTGCTGCCGACCAAGCTGGAGCGCTTTACGCTAACCCGTATCTGGAGACAACGCTGGTCCTCACTCCGGACAGCCTCCGCTTGCCATTGTCTAGCGAAGACACACCATTTGGCCGGGTCCTGACGGTCTCGCCGACATTCGAGGGCGCACCGGACGGCTGGCTCACTGCCTTTGACGGCTTTAACTCAGTGCAGCCGCACTATGATCTGACGCGAGGTCCCGGTCGCGTGCGCGTCGTCATCTCCGAGCCGGTGCGAAAGGTTCTTTCGATTATCAAAAGGGAGATGCCGGGCCGAAAGGTTGCTGGCGTCAAGGCAGAGAAGTTCATCCACAACCCCTTCGCCTTTCTTGGGGACGGCGCACGTGAAGTTCTGAAGGAGGACGAGTTCGAACATGACCGTGCCAAGGCTGGACCAGTGGCAGCGGTCTTTAGCATTGTCGGTAGAACAGACCAAGGTCGCGTCAACACGGTTGACCTGTTGGTGACGGAGCACTTCGGAGATGGCGCGTCTCGTACAAACGGCTCGACGTTCAAGACCCCGAGTGAGCTCGATGGGTTTCTGCAGGATCTGAGGTCTGCGCTCGAACAAGACAGGGAGCGCTTTCCGTGGGATGAGTATGACCTGACCATCGACGCCGAGTCGACGATTCAGTTGGAACAAGGCCTGCAGTTGGCGCATTTGTGGCGCACACAACCGGCTGAGCGCATCAACTTCGAGGACGTCTATCAGCTCGATGGGTATAGCAGTCGCATCGAAGGTATCGGAGTCGCCAAGCCTATCTACGTGCCCGTCTTCCAGCGCGAGAAGAAGGACGGTGACGATAATTCAGGTTGGCTCCCATCCGACCTGATTCCAATGGTGAAGGTGACCCTTCAAGGTCATGAAGGACAAGTGGTCATCCCCCTCACGAAGGAGTGGGTGAATGAGTTCACCCGACAAGTTGAGGAAGCAGAGAAAGCTGGAGCTTCCGAGGTGCGAAACACGAGCCTGCCGACCGCCGTGTCGACTGGGCAGGCTCGGACGCTCGCAGATGGGTTCAACTCCATGCTCGGCAAGCAGGATCGGGTTAAGGTCGAGGGGGAGTCCAAGGGCAAGAAAAAAAAGGGGCCTCGGGAGACGCTCTTGGTCAAGACGAACTTCCACGGCGTCGACTACCTGGAAGAGCGCCGTGAGTCACTGGCCTTGCCTGAAGGATGGACAGCGCAGTTACCGAGATGCCTGCGCCCCGGCATCGAGCTCAAGAAGCACCAACTCTATGGGGTTGCGTGGTTCCAGCACCTGATGTCGAAGGGGCCAGCAGAGTGCCGAGGTGCACTTCTCGCTGACGACATGGGACTGGGAAAGACTCTCCAACTGCTTTCCGTGCTCGCTTGGTACTACGAGTTCAACCCGAATGCGGCTCCATCCATCATCTTCGCGCCGAAGAGCTTGCTTGAGAACTGGGCGAATGAAGCCCGAAAGTTCTTTAACGAATCCTTCCCCGAAGTGCTCGTTCTGTACGGCGACAAACTGAGTGACCGTAAGCAGCCGCTTGGACTCATCGACAGCCAGTTGCAGGACAAGGGAATTGTCGAGCTGCTTAAGCCAAACTGGGCAGGCACGGCCAAGGTCATAGTTACGACATACGAAGTGCTGACCTCGTACGAGTTCTCGCTGGCCAAGCAGCCGCTTGCGCTTCTCATATGTGATGAAGCCCAACGCATTAAGACGCCTGGCACGATGGTGACCCTCGCCGCGAAGAAGCTGAAGGCTGACTTCCGCATCGCTTGTACAGGGACCCCTGTAGAAAATTCCCTTGCCGACCTCTGGTGCCTGTTTGACCTAGTTCAACCCGGCCTGCTTGGGGCCCTGGAGGACTTTGGCAAGAGCTACCGTCGCCCCATCGAATGTGAGACCGACGAGCAGGTTGCTTCGATGAAGCGACTGCAGGCGGCGATTGCACCACAGACGCTGCGACGAACCAAGGCCGATATCGCTGCTGATCTGAAGAAGAAGTTCTTCGTGGTGAAGAAAGCTGGGGCGGACGCGCTTCAGTTCAAGTCAGAGCTGGCCGAGCAGGAACTCCTGGAAATCGCCATCACGGACCATCAGCGCATCCTTTACAAGGGGGGATTGAAGAAGCTCCAGGATGCAGCCAACGAGTCCAACGGCCGCAAACGTGCGCAACTCTCCTTCGGTGCGCTCCACCTGATGAAGGCTGTCTGCGCCGAGCCCTATTGCCTTCCCGGAACCAAGTTCCTTGTGGACAAGTCTGGGCGCGAAGCACACCTCTCGAATTCGCCGAAACTGGCTTGGCTACTCGAACGCCTCGACGAGGTCCGGAAGGCCGGCGAAAAGGCCATAGTCTTCACTGAGCTTCGTGAGGCGCAAGCCGCGCTGTACTACTTCTTGAAAGAGTCGTTCGGATTGCGGCCATTCATCATCAACGGCGATTCTCAGGGCCGCCAGGCGTACATCGACAAATTCACCGCCAAGGAAGGATTCGACGTCATCATCCTGTCGACCCTGGCCGCAGGTGCCGGCTTGAATGTGACTGCCGCGAACCACGTGTTCCATTTCACGCGCGCTTGGAATCCCTCAAAGGAGTCGCAGGCGACGGACCGGGCGTACCGCATCGGCCAAGAGCGAGATGTGTTCGTGTATTGCCCAACCGTGGTCGCAGACGACTTCCCCACCTTCGAAGTGCGGCTGGACCAGCTCTTGAAGCGAAAGGCCGGATTGGCTGGTGCCACGCTCGATGATGGTGGTTTGACAGCGATGCTCAACGGCTCAGGCAAGGATGCGTCTTTCAAGGAACTGGTCGGAGACGGGACAGTTGGGGAGGCTCTGCCGGAGCGTCGCCTCACGATGGAGGAAGTTGACCGTATGGACGGGGATAGCTTCGAGGTTTTCTGTGCTCTGCTTTGGCAGAAGCAGGGATTTCAAGCGACCGTCACGCCAAAGCGTGGGGGCGACGGCGGCATCGACATCGTCGCCTTGAAGAAACGAGATGGCGAGCTCATCCAGTGCAAGAGTTCGAAATCCGCAGAACTTGGCTGGGATGCCGTTAAGGAGGTGGTGGCAGGTGCGGCGAGATACCAGGCAAGGTTCCGCGGCACCCGATTCCGCAGGATTGCTGTGACCAACCAAGGGTTCACGTCTGGAGCAAGGGAGCAGGCAGCAGCGAACCAAGTGGAACTTGTGGTTCGCGAGCGCCTAGCTGAGCTTCTTAACCTGTACCCCATAACTAACTACGAGTTCGACGACGCCTTGCAGGATGCGGCGACGATGGTTGAATTGATAGTTTGAGCGAGTTCGTGGGCGGTTTTTCAGGCAGCCTCAGAGCGAGGCGATGCGGCGTCCGAATTTTCAGGGATTGAATAGGCGGCAGGGCTCGGGGCGCTGCTGGGGGCACCGCCGATTCAAGGTCGTGAAGATATGGGGGCATCTGGCCATCTTGAGGTGCGCTCCTTCTTGCACGACAGGAAACAGATGGATTTGTTCTATTCTGATCCCCGCACCAGATCGCAGTTCGACGTGCATCGATGACGTCCCGAAACCCGTGAAAGCGTCAGGCTTCACGGTTTTTTTATTGCGGCCGCATTCAGTGCTTTCCGCGTGTCGCGTATTTTTGAACGTGCACGACCCACTCGACGAGATCATCAACGCGACTGAAGCTTGAATCCCTCGCCACCGATACCGGCCCGGTCCACCGCCGCGATGCGGTTGCGCCCCTGATCCTTGGCCTGATAAAGCTGCGCATCCGCCAGGTTGATGAACGCCGTGACGTCGATGTTTTCGGTCGGCACCACGGTGGCGACCCCGAAGCTCGCGGTGACGCGCTGCTGGTGCGGCGAGCGCAGATGCGCGATGGATTCCTCCGCGATCAGCGTGCGGCAGCGCTCCGCGATACGCACGGCATCATCGGCGTGGGTGTCGGCGAGCACGAGCGTAAATTCTTCGCCACCAAACCGGCCCAGGAACGCGTTCGGGCCGGCGGCTTCGCCGAGCACGCGCGCCAGGCGCTTCAGGCATTCGTCGCCTTGCAGGTGGCCGTAATAGTCGTTGTACGACTTGAAGAAATCGATGTCGATCATCACCAGCGAGAGCGGTTTTCTCGATGTCGCGGCGCTCGCCCATTCGCGCGCCACGACCGTGTCGAACATGCGACGGTTGCCGATCCCGGTCAAGCTGTCGGACAACGAGAGCCGCTCCAGTTCGCGCTGGAGTTCCGCGACTTTTTCCTCGGTCCGCTTGCGTTCGCTGATGTCGAACATGAAGCCGATCAGCGCGTCGACCTCACCATTTTCCTTGCGCACGACGTGAACCACGTCGCGAATCCATACGTAGCCGCCGTCCGCGGTCAGCGCGCGATAGTCCGCCTCGTGATCCGCGCCCGCTTGCGACTGCGCGACGCAAAAATTCACCACGGCGTCGCGGTCTTCCGGATGCATGCGCGCGGCCCAGTCCTCCACCGTTTTCCATGTGGACGGCGCGTAGCCGAGCAGCTTTTCGATCTGCGGGCCGATGTACGCGAACTGCATCGTCGCCCAGTCGATCTTCCAGGGGATCGCCCGGGTCGACTCGAGCAGCGTGCGATACACGGCGGGGTTATCCTCGCCGGGCTGGCTTCCGGGCGAGGCAAGGCTCTCTTCGTGGCGCAGAAATGCAGCTTGAAGCGGGCTGCCGGCCGGGTCTTTCTCTTCGTGGCTCATTGTGGTCGTTCAATACCGTGAAAATATTTTATCGGCCGGTACGGCGCTGCCTTGAATGGCCGCGGCCCGTGCAGGGAAGGCGGCTTCGATGCGCTTTGCACGAAAGCCAGATGCCCGGCCGGTCGGGGGAGGTCAGTCACTGTCGGTGCCGCGCATGTTGCCATCGCGTTCGGGATCGGGGGCGATCAAGACATGGCACAACTCGTCGAATTCCTTATCGCTAATTGATTTGACGAATTCAACCGTGATTTCTTTCATGGTTAGCCTCCGATCGGTACTCTCTCAGGTGCCACAGGAATGACGGCGTAACGAGCCGATTGGTCGGGGGGAGGTCACACGGGGAATGTCGTTCAGCCGATTGCTTGATCGGCGACCAATGTCCGCCGCTGATCAACACACCAGTCTGGGCATCCTGGCTACCGAGATTCGCCGAGTTCGGAGCACGCCTTCACTGCTCAGCGAGAAGATCGAACGCCTCGTCGATGTAGTGTGTCAACGGATGTGCCGCTTCATCCCGCCGCCAGTTCTCCTTGGCGAACCTGAGCGTACCCATCGCCATCATCGCGGTCAGGCGCAAGGCCGGCCGCCGGGCCGGATCGGGCCATCGTTCGTACATCGCCTCGGCCAGCACCTCCTCCAACTGAACGTGAAGCGCTTCCTTGCGTAGCCGAAGCGTTTCAATCGACCGCAAGATGCGATCCGCCATGACGGATTCCTTGGTCTCATACATTGAGGCCAGGATCAGGAAGGTCTTCCGGGCGGCGTCCATCGGCCGCTGCTTCGGTGATTGCTCCAGGAAAGTCGGGCGCAGAAGGCGCGGGATATTGCCGCTCTCATGCGCCAGCAGGACATCCTCTTTCGACTTCAAATAGGAGAAGAACGTGCGCCGCGAGATGCCCGATGCCGCCGCAATGGCATCGAGCGTCGTCGCCTCGTAGCCGTTTTCCACGAAGAGCCTGAGCCCCGTTCGGGCGATCAGATCGAGGGTCAACTGACGCTTGCGTTCACGCAGGTCGTTCTGGGTGTTCTCTATGTCAATCATCGTTGTCACTCTGACAGCCGCCGAGATACGGCATTGTCTAATCGGTACGTGAGCTTTCCGCCCACCGGATTATGCCGTAGCCACCCCCCGCCGCTCTGGCGCGGATCGCTGACGAACGAACAGGTGTCGCAACGACGGCCGCCAGGCCGCACGAACGCCACTGACTTCCGAAGCGCGTCGCCACGCCCGGACGCCGTTCCTCGGAGGGTCGATTGCCCTTGACGAATTTGCACTCAGTGCATATATTGCACTGAGTGCAAATTTATTGAGGAGTCGATAACATGGCGTCGTCGAAGGTTTGGTTCATCACGGGGACATCGAGAGGATTTGGCCGTGTCTGGGCGGAGGCTGCGCTGCAACGCGGCGATAGGGTGGTTGCCACGGCACGCGACGTGGGGGCGCTCGATGAGCTCGTCAAGGCTCATGGCAATGCGATTCTGGTGCTGCCGCTCGACGTGACGAATCGCGATGCGGTGTTTGCAGCGGTCGGTCAGGCCCATCGGCATTTCGGGCGTCTGGACGTCATCGTCAGCAACGCCGGCTATGGCTACATGGGCGCCATCGAGGAGTTGGAAGCCGAGCAGGCCAAAGCCAGCTTCGACACCAATGTGTTTGGCACGCTATGGGTCATTCAGGCCGCGCTGCCGATCTTGCGGACACAGCGCAGCGGGCATCTCCTGACGGTGTCGAGCATCGGCGGCGTGATCGCTTTCCCGACGGGGGGCACGTACACCGCCACCAAATTTGCCGTCGAGGCCATCTCGGAAGCACTCGCGGCCGAAGTGGCTGCATTCGGTATCAAAGTCACGATCCTGGAACCAGGCCACTTCACCACCGGGTTTCGCGCAGCGGTGCAATCCCCGCCGGCCATCGACGTCTACAACCCCATCCGCCAGGCCATACGCTCGTCGTTCAAACCCGAGGATTTTGGCGATCCGGCGGCCACCGCCGCGGCGATCTTCAAAGCCGTGGACGCGGATGAACCTCCGCTTCGCCTGGTGCTCGGCTCGACGACGATCGCGAAGTTCAAGGCCGCCTACCAGGCGCGCCTCGGCAACTGGGACAAATGGGAAGCCGTATCCAACTCGGCGCAAGGCACGCAGCACGCGTAATCAAGCCGTTCCGGAACGTTCGATCGAAGCCTTGAACGCCGTTCCGAATTCCAATTCATTGAAACGATCCACCGCCATGACCCTCTCGCTCAAGCCGCTTTTTGCGGCGGCCCTGATCAGCGCCGCGCCGTTTGCTTGCGCGTTCGCGGCCGACACCTATGCCCTCGACCCGGCCCACACGCAGGCGATCTTCACGATCGACCATCTCGGCTTCTCGACCATCACAGGCTCGGTTCACGAGCTTGAAGGCACGCTGCTGCTGGACACGGCGAAGCCGGAACACAGCACGGTCGCGGTGACCCTGGGCGCGGACAGCGTCGACACGGGCTTTGCCGCGCGCGACAAGGTGTTGCAGGGGCCGATGTTCTTCAACGTCGCACGGTTTTCAACAATGACGTTCAAGAGCACGCACATCGAGATGACGAGCGCCAAGACGGCGGACATCCAGGGCGACTTCACCTTGCTCGGGATCACCAGGCCGCTGGTCCTCAAGACCACGTTCAATCGACGGGCGCAGGATACGAACGGAACGAACGTCTACAAGGCCGGCTTTACCGCAACCACGACGATCAAACGTTCCGATTTCGGCATGAAGGCCTATGTGCCCGAGGTGGGCGATGAGGTGCGCGTCACCATCAACTTCGAGGGAATCAAGCAATAATCCAGCGATGCTTGCCGACCGGGAGGGACCGAAGATGAAACTGCTGCTGCTGGGCGCGACAGGATTGGTGGGAAGCCGAACCTTGAAGCTGGCGCTGGCCAACCCGGCGTTTTCCGAGGTGATTGCGCCAACCCGGCAAGCGCTGGCGCTGCATGACAAACTGCTGAACCCGGTCGGGCCGCACCTGGAGGCGCTGGTTCCAACGCTCATGTCGCATCGACCCGACGCGGTGATCTGCGCATTGGGAACGACCCAGGCAAAGGCCGGTTCGAAGCAGGCGTTTCGTCATGTCGATCACGCACTGCCCGTTGCAATCGGCGAAGCCGCGCATGCCGCCGGCGTGAAGACCTACGCGATTGTCACCGCCATGGGCGCATCGGCGAATTCCATGAGCTTCTACTACCGGACCAAAGGCGAGGTCGAGCGAGACATCCGGAACATCGGGTTCCAATCGCTCACGATCTGCCGCCCCAGCCTGATTGGCGGGGAGCGACATGAAGCAAGGCGTGCCGAGCAAGCCGCGCTGACACTGTTTCGACTGCTCGCCCCGATCCTGCCGAAAAAACTTCGGGTCAATCCAGCGGAGGCGATCGCGGCTTCGTTGCTCGATGCCGTCATTGCGGCAAAGGTGGGCTGTCGTTGGATTCATGCGGAAGCGATGAACTGAATCTCATCGTCGCCCCGATTTCCTGCGGCCTTTCGCTTCCAGCGTGGCCAGTTCCTTGGCATCCAGGACATATTCATTCGACCCGGCCAGCCGCTCCACGGTCAGATCGACAAACGCACGAACCCGTGACGGCTGCGCCGTCCGGCTGCCGTAGTAGACGTGAACGCCCATGTGGTCCGTAACATGGTCCGCCAGCAGCGGCACCAACTGCCCCGACCGAATCAACGGCGCCGCCGACAACCCGGACAACAAGCCGATGACATGACCCGCGAGCACCGCTTCGGTCTCGAGCTGGGCGTCGTTGGTCGAGAGCGTCGGGGAGAGGTCATGGGAGATCACTTCCCCACCCACCTTGAGAAGCCAGGGCAGCACGCGGCCGCTTCCGGGGTGCCGGAACACGCTGCATCGGTGCGAGGCCAGTTGTTCGATCGAATCGGGGGCGCCGTGCCTCGCCAGATACGCGGGGGCCGCACAAACAATCAACTGCATGGCGAACAGCCGGCGAACGGCCACGCCATCCTCGGGCGCCGAGCCAATCCGGAAGCCGACATCGGCCCGGTCCTGCACCCAGTTGCCGATGCGGTCGTCGAGCTTGATGTCCGGCTCGACATCGGGATGGCGGTGACAAAACGCGTCGACCAGGGGCCACAGCAACGGCAGGAACGCGTATCGGGGCGCGACGATGCGCAGCGGGCCGGCAATCTCGTCCTTGGCGGTGCGAATCCGATCGACCACACGTTCCAATGCCATCAAGGCCGGTTGAGCGGCCTCGAGGAACTGCTGCCCTTCGTAGGTCAGTGCAATGCTGCGGGTCGTTCGATGGAGCAGGCGCACGCCGAGGCGCTCCTCGAGGTTCGCGAGCGACTGGCTCGCGGCTTGCGGACTGATGCCTTGCGCGGCGGCAGCGCGCCGGATGCTGCCGAGTTCGATCGCCTTCGAAAAGGTCTCGATGGCGCGAAAGTCGATGAGGGACATGGGGTGCTTCCTGAAAGGTGTCGGCGGGCAGTGTCAACTTTAACTTGATAATGGATCAACACGTACACGGCTAGTGCTTTGACAATGCGCTCTCCACAATGGGGCCTCACCGATCAACAGGAGCGTTCCATGAGCGACAACATCCAGGGCAAGGTCATCGTCATCACGGGTGCCAGCAGCGGTCTCGGCGAGGCGGCGGCGCGCCGCTTGAGCGCGCGGGGGGCGCACGTCGTGCTCGGCGCGCGGCGTGCCGAGCGTCTGCAGGCATTGGCCGAAGCGTTGAATCACCCGCAACACCGCGCGCTGGCCGTTGCCGCCGACGTCACCGTGCGCGACGACGTCAAGCGTCTCGTCGACACGGCGGTGGACGCATTCGGGCGCATCGACGTGATGATCAACAATGCGGGGCTCATGCCGCTTTCGCCGCTGGAACGACTGAAGGTCGATGACTGGGATCGAACGATCGACGTCAATCTGAAGGGCGTGCTGTACGGTGTCGCGGCGGCGCTGCCGCACATGCAGCGCCAGAAGGGCGGACAGTTCGTCAACGTGGCGTCGGTGGCCGGCCACAAGGTGATGGTCAACGGGGCTGTCTACAGCGCGACCAAGCATGCCGTGCGGGCGCTGTCCGAAGGGCTTCGGCAGGAGACGAAACCCTGGAATATCCGCACCACCATCGTGTCGCCGGGTGCGGTGGACAGCGAGTTGAAGGGCAGCGTGACCGAGCCGGACATCGCGCAAGGCATGCGCGACTTCTATCAGGCCCATGCCATCTCGGCCGATTCCTTCGCGCGTGCGGTGGCCTTTGCCATCGAGCAACCCGCCGATGTCGACGTGAACGAGATCGTGTTCCGGCCAACCCGCCAGATTCCCTGATCAGTACTCCGGATCAATCACGCGATTCGCATCAACACGGTACGCCAGGGTTCCCGGGCGATCACCGATGACAAGGGCAACCATGCCCAGGTCATGATCGACGCCGTTCCGTTGCCTCGACGTCGAGGTCGCAGCAGGAAACGATCCCGCGCCTGGCGTTCATGTGGTCGTGTTGTCTGTTGCCATGCCGCATCTGTCGCGTGCGTGAGATTGATCCGGAATTTTTTATTTGATGCATCTGCCCTCGGTTGACCGTCGTATCTGAAACGTGAAGATGGCGGGGTCATCCATGATCTCGACTGCTTCACGTCAGCGTGCGCGATCGTCCGGCAACAGGGCGTGGCTAGTCATGCTTGCTTCGGCGTACCGCATCTCCATTGCTTCGATCTGAGTAGAGGGGAACGACCATGCAAGACAATCAATCGGAAGCCGTTATCGAGGTCTTCAATCGACGTGCCGAGCGGCGACAGGAGCGCCGCCAGTTCTTTAGGAATGCAGGCGGATTGGCATTGGGCCTCGCAGGCGGAACGCTGATCAGTGCATGCGGGGGCGGTTCGGGTGACGCCGCGCTGGCCAGCTCCGCACCGACCGATGCCGAAATCCTCAACTTCGCGCTCAACCTCGAATATCTCGAAGCGCAGTTCTATACCTATGCCACCACGGGCAGCGGCTTGCCGGCTGGCATGACCACGGGTGTCGGCACGATGGGGAACGTCATCGCGGGGCAGCAGGTGCCGTTCCAGGATCCGCTGGTCAAAGCCTATGCAAACGAAATCGCCATGGACGAGCGAGAGCATGTCAATTTCTTGCGGACCGCGCTCGGATCCGCCGCGGTGGCTCAACCCTCGATCGACGTCGGTGGCGTCGATCCCAACGGCGCGTTTTCCGTCGCGGCCCGCGCGGCCGGCCTGGTCGGTGCCGGCGCGGTATTCAACCCCTATGCAAGCGACAACAACTTCTTGCTCGGCGCATTCATCTTCGAAGATGTCGGCGTGACGGCATACAAAGGGGCGTCGCCGCTCATCACCAACAAGACCTTTCTCGAGGCGGCCGCAGGCATCCTCGCGGCCGAGGCGTATCACGCCGGGCTGGTGCGCACGACGCTTTATGCAAAAGGGCTGGACACATCGAGCCTCATCAGCGCGGCAAATGCGATCTCCGCGGCGCGCGGAAGCCTGGATCATGTCGGCAGCGATGATCAGGGCATTTCCGGCAGCACGCCCGGCACGTCGAACATCGTGCCGCTCGACGCGAATGGGCTGGCGTACAGCCGCAACTATCCGAACGTGCTGAACATCGTCTACCTCACCAGTACCGCAGCCGGGAAGGGCGGCTTCTTTCCCAATGGCGTCAACGGCACGCTCAACATGAGCGCCTGACTATCGCGCAGTGAGCCGGGAGTGCCGAGGCGCCACCACGAGCACTCCCGATCCGGTTGTAAATCGTTCGGAATTCGAATCATCGAATGCATTGGCGGAGGGGCCATGAACGAAAGCGCGAGCCGCGTGGCGGTACCACCGAGCCGGACGTTGACGGAAAGAACGCAATTCGATATCCATGAAGCATTGGCCGGCCGGCGAGGGCGGGCGCGGACGGCAATGTCGTGTGCGGGTCCAGCCGTCGTCGCCTCCATTGCGTATATGGACCCCGGCAATTTCGCGACGAATATCCAGGCCGGGGCGGGATATGGTTACACGTTACTCTGGGTGGTTGCCTCTGCAAATATCGTGGCGATGCTGTTCCAGGCGCTCTCGGCAAAACTCGGAATCGTGACCGGGCGGAATCTCGCGGAACTCTGCCGTGAACATTTGCCGCGTGGCATGGTGTTCGGGATGTGGGGCTTGGCCGAGCTCGCGGCAATGTCGACCGACCTGGCCGAATTCGTCGGCGGCGCCATCGGCGTTTCACTGCTTTCCCATCTACCCATGCTGGCAGGCATGTCGATCACCGCAGTCGTCACGTATGGCCTGCTGCAATTCGAGTCGAAGGGTTTCCGACCACTTGAATTGCTGATCGCTGCCCTGGTCGGCGTAATCGGGATGTCGTACCTCACCGAGTTGCTGATTGCACCTGTCCAATGGTCTGCAGTACTGATACATACCGTGCGGCCGAGCATCCCGGACCATGCGGCGCTGACGATCTCGGTGGGAATTATCGGGGCCACGGTCATGCCGCACGTTCTCTTTCTGCACTCTGGTTTGACTCAGAATCGCGTGTCGGTGGCCAACGACGACGAGCGCGCACGGCTGATCACGTTTTCCAACCGAGAAGTGATGATCGCGCTTGGCGTGGCCGGCCTCATTAACATGGCGATGGTCGTCATGGCATCGAGCGCCTTCCATGATGGTCACGCCGACATCTCTACTATCGAGAACGCTTGGCAAACGCTGACCCCGTTGCTGGGTGGCGCCGCGGCCACGCTCTTTCTCTGCGCATTGATTGCGTCGGGTATCTCGAGTTCGGTCGTCGGGACCATGGCGGGGCAGATGGTGATGCAAGGCTTTACCGGGTGGCGCATTCCGGTCTGGCTGCGGCGGCTCCTGACGATGGTGCCGGCCTTTGTCGTCATCGCGGCCGGTGTCGACTCGACGCGTGCGCTTGTGCTGAGCCAGGTCATGCTGAGCATTGCGTTACCGGTGCCGATGATCGCCCTCGTCTGGTTCACGTCTCGGCCGGATGTGATGGGACGATTTCGAAATCACATGGCGACGAACCTTGCTGCCATGGCCGGCATGGTCGTGGTTTTGTCGTTGAACCTGGTTCTGCTGTTCGAATTGTTCTCCGAATGAGGCGCTGGAATTCATGCGGTCAATGGGGTGAGCCCGAGGGCTCGCCGCGTTGCGCGTCGAGTCGCACGATCTCTGCCCCGACCTGTCGAGCGGGCGCCGCTTGCCGTTGCATCCGCAGGGCATGCGGGCACGCCGCACGGTGAATGCGCTTGACGTTGAGGAGGCCTGTCCAGCCGCGCGACGAATTACGCCGTTGCGTACCCGAGCGCCTGCAACGCGACGATGCACGCCTCGCGATCCTGCGCATGGTTGCCGCCCGAAATGCCGAGCCCGCCGATCAGCTTGCCATCGATCGAGATGGGAAACCCGCCGCCCACCGGCGTCAGCCGCGGACGATGCTGAAGATAAGCCGCGCCGGGCTCTTTCAATACCTCGATCCAGACGTTCGTGTCGATGCCGAACGTGGCGGCGGTCCATGCCTTGTCGATCGCAATGTCGGCAGCCAGGAACGAACTATTGTCGGTGCGCTCGAACGCACGAAGGTGGCCGGCCGGGTCGGTGATCGCGATGGCCGGCTCGAAGCCGATCGCCTCGGACGCCTTGCGCGCGGCATCGATCAGCGCGGCGGCAGCTTCGCGCGTGATCACGGAGGTGGTGAAGAACGGAGGGGGCGTGGTGGTCATGTCGGGCTTTGCAAGGTGAGGGACGATGACGCATCGAGCGATGCCGCTCGATGCGCGCGGGTGTGTCGAACGCGTTGAACGAGAAACCGCGCCGCGCATCAGCGCGCGGCGAGCACGGCCTTGCCGATCATGCCGCCGGTTTCCACCCAGGCATGCGCCTGCCTGAGGCCGGCGGCGTCGATGCCGTCGATGCGGCGCGTCATGGTGTGCTTCAGATCGCCGCGATCGACGAGTTCCGCAACCCGGCGAAGCAGCGCGTGCTGACGCGTGAGCGTGGCGGTTCCGAAGATCGACCGCGTGAACATCAATTCCCAGTGGATCGAAATCGATTTGGACTTGAACGCCCGGATGTCGAGGCTGTCCGGATCGTCGATCAGCGCAAACTTGCCTTCGGGGCGAAGCACGCCGGCGATCTGTTTCAGATAGCTCGCGCTGTCGTTCAGCCCCACCACGTAACTCACCTCGTCGATCCCGAACGCCTTCAATTGCGGCGCCCAGTCTTGCCGATGGTCGAGCACGTGGTGCGCGCCCTGGGCGCGTACCCAGTCGCGGCTGGCGTCGCGCGACGCGGTGCCGATCACCGTCAGGCTGGTCAACTGCCGAGCGAGTTGAGTCAGGATCGAACCCACTCCGCCGGCCGCGCCGACGATCAGCAGCACGCCGTTCTCGGTGGGATCGGCGGCATGCGCCTGGAGGCGGTCGAACAGCAGTTCCCACGCGGTGATCGCGGTCAGCGGCAGCGAGGCGGCTTCGGCGAAATCGAGCGTGGTCGGCATCGGGCCGACGATGCGCTCGTCGACCGCCTGCAGTTCGCTGTTGCTGCCGGGCCGCGTGATGTCGCCGGCGTACCAGACGCGATCGCCCGGTTTGAAGCGCGTGGCGAGCGGGCCGGCGGCGCGAACGATGCCGGCCGCGTCCCATCCGATCACGCGAGCGGCCCCTTCGGGCACGTCGCCGCGCTGGCGAATCTTGGTATCGACCGGGTTCACGGACACGGCTTTGACTTCCACGAGGAGGTCGTGGTCGCGCAGCGCCGGCGTCGGCAACGCGATGTCTTCCAGCGCTTGGGGGTGCTCGATGGGATGGTTCTGGTAGAAGCCGACAGCTTTCATGAAAATATCCTGCGGATAGGGGCGGGCAACGTGGAAGCCTTGACTGGCAAGGCTTTCAGCGTCATTGGGTGATGTCGGGTTTGATGGTATCGTTGGCGGATATTCGGAAAAACACCCGAAATGACCAAATACTTTCGTTAATTCGACGAAAATGATTCGCCTCGACGACGTTCAGATTTTTGTCCATACGGCCGAGCTGGGCAGCTTTTCGGAAGCGGCGCGGCAGCTCAATATCGCGCCCGGCCATGCGAGCGCATGCGTGCAGCGGCTGGAAAAAGCGCTGAATGCGCGCTTGTTCACGCGCTCGACGCGCAGCATGCAACTGTCCGATGCTGGCGAACGTTATCTGCCGCACGCGCGCTCGATGCTCGGTGCGCAGATGCAGGGCGAACAGGCCTTGTCGACCGGGCGCGCGGTATTGAGCGGCCCGTTGCGCGTGTCGGCGTCGTCCGACTTCGGCCGCAACCTGTTGCTGCCATGGCTGGATGAATTCCAGCATCGGCATCCCGGGCTCTCCTTGCAGGTGCGCATCAGCGACCGTTCGGTGGACCTCGTGCGGCAGCCGCTGGATATCGCCATCCGCTACGGCGCGTTGCCGGATTCGTCGCTGCTGGCGATGTCGCTGGTGGACGGCAATCGCCGTGCGCTGTGCGCGGCGCCGTCGTATATCGAGCGTCACGGTAAGCCGGCGAACGTCGAGGATTTGCGGCGACACAATTGCCTGCGCTTCGTGTGGAGCGAGCAGGTGCATGAACGGTGGCGGTTCACGCTGCCGGGTGGCGATCGCACCGTGGCCGTGACGGGCAACCGCATCAGCGACGATGCCGATGCGGTGCGGCGCTGGGCGATTGCCGGGGAAGGCCTGATCTACAAGTCGCGACTGGATTTGATTCCCGATCTGGCGGCCGGCCGGTTGGTCGAACTGCTGCCGCATGATCACTGCGAGCCATCGCCTTTGCATCTGCTGTGCGCGCATCGCGCGCAACTGACCCCGGTCATCACGCAACTGCACGGTTTCCTGCGGCAGCGGTGTGCGGCGTTGCGCGATAGTCATCCGGTGCTCGGCGCCGGGTGAGCCGCGCCGGGTGACGTCGGTCGATGCGTGATCCAGTAAAGGTATCAATCCATTCAGTGATTGAAATGTACGGGCATCGATAATCTTTCTAAAGTCGTCTTCATTATCTAGGAGACGGCACGATGACCCGATATACCCACCAGGAACTGCGCGACACCTTGAGCGCAGGCCTCCTTTCCTTTCCGATCACGCATTTCACCCCCGACTACGCATTCGACGAAGACGCGTATCGCGCGAACCTCGAATGGCTGTCCCGTTACCCGGTGGCCGGGCTTTTCGCTGCCGGCGGCACGGGCGAATTCTTCTCGCTGACCGCCGCCGAGGTTGATCGGGTCGTGCGGGCCGCGGTCGAAACCGTCGACGGCAAGGTGCCGATCATCGCGCCGGCGGGCGGCGGCACGGCTCAGGCGATCGAGCATGCGCAGGCAGCGGAGGCGGCCGGCGCCGACGGCATCCTGCTGTTCCCCCCGTACCTGACCGAATGCGATGCCGCCGGCGTCGCCGCGCATGTGATCCGCGTGTGCGAGTCGACCCGCCTGGGCGTGATCGTCTACAGCCGAGCGAACGCGATGCTCGACGATGTGGCCGTCGCGCAGATCCTCGAGCGGTGCCCGAACCTGATCGGCTACAAGGACGGCGTGGGGGACATCGACCGGATGACGCGCGTCTACAACCGCTTCGGCGATCGCCTGACCTACATCGGTGGCCTCCCGACCGCCGAGACCTATGCGCTGCCGTATCTGGAGATGGGCGTCACGACTTACTCGTCGGCGATCTTCAACTTCCTGCCGGAATGGGCGTTGAGCTTCTACGCCGCCGTGCGCGCCCGCGATCACGCGTTCATTCAGCGCGAACTGCACGATTTCGTGCTGCCCTATACGCTGATCCGCAATCGCCGGGCCGGCTATGCGGTGTCGATCGTGAAGGCAGGCATGACGGCGGTCGGCCGCTCCGCCGGCCCGGTGCGCACGCCGCTTGCGGATCTCAAGGACGACGAACTCGCGTTGCTCAAGAACCTGATCGGGGCGCGTCGGTGATGCGGGCGCTGACAGGCAGCATGTTGATCGGCGCCGACGCCGTGCGCGGCGAGACCGGCGAGCATCGCGCGACCGATCCGGCCAACGGCGCGGTGCTCGAACCGGCCTACGGGCTGGCCGGGACGGCCGAGGTGGAGCAGGCCTGCGCACTGGCGTGGCAGGCGTTCGACGCCTATCGCGAGACGACGTTGCAGCAGCGCAGTGCGTTTCTGCAGGCCTGCGCCGACGAGATCGATGCGCTGGGCGACTCGCTGATCGAGCGCGCGATGCAGGAAACCGGCTTGCCGCGCGGGCGGCTCGAAGGCGAGCGCGCGCGCACGACGGCGCAACTGCGTCTTTTCGCCGATGTCGTGCTCGATGGCGGCTGGCTGGAGGCGCGACTCGATCCGGCGCTCCCGGCGCGTACGCCGCAGCCGCGCAGCGACTTGCGCCAGCGTCACATTCCGATCGGGCCGGTGGCGGTATTCGGTGCGAGCAATTTCCCGTTGGCGTTCTCGGTGGCGGGCGGCGATACGGCGTCCGCGCTGGCGGCCGGCTGCCCGGTGATCGTGAAGGCGCACAACGCGCATCCGGGCACGGCGGAATGGGTGGGCGGCGCGATTGGGCGTGCGGTGCAACGCACCGGCATGCCGGCCGGAACGTTTTCGATGCTGTTCGGCTCGGGCCGTCAGGTCGGCACCGCGCTGGTGGCCGACCCGCGTATCAAGGCCGTCGGATTCACGGGCTCGCGCAGCGGGGGAACCGCATTGATGAAGGTGGCGGCGGCCCGCGCCGAGCCGATTCCGGTCTATGCGGAAATGAGCAGCATCAATCCCGTTTATCTGCTGCCCGGCGCGTTGCGCACGCGCGCGGACGCGCTCGGGCAAGCGTTCGCCGCGTCGCTGACGCTCGGCGCCGGCCAGTTCTGCACCAATCCCGGCCTGCTGCTGGCGGTGGCGTCGCCCGATCTGGAGCGCTTTGTCGCGACGGCTGCCGCCGCGCTCTCGGGCAGCGCCGCGCAAGTGATGCTGACGCCCGACATCAGTTCGGCCTACGACGCCGGCGTCGCCGCGCTGCTGGAGCATCCGGCGGTCACCGTCCTGGCGCGGGGGCTGCCCGGCAGCGGACCGAACCGATGCCGCGCCGCGTGGTTCGCGACCGACGCCGACGCCTTCCTCGGTAGCGACGCGTTGCAGGCGGAAGTCTTCGGTGCGTCGTCCCTGCTGGTTCGTTGCCGCGACATCGCGCAGCTCATGGCGCTGACCGAGCAGTTGGACGGCCAGCTCACCGCGACGTTGCAGATGGACCCGGACGACACCGAGATCGCCCGTGTGCTGGTGCCGGTGCTCGAACGCAAGGCCGGCCGGCTGCTCGCGAACGGCTGGCCGACCGGCGTCGAAGTCTGCCATGCGATGGTGCATGGCGGCCCGTATCCGGCGACCTCCGACAGCCGAAGCACGTCGGTCGGCTCGCTGGCGATCCGGCGTTTCCTGCGCCCGCTCTGTTACCAGGATTTCCCTGCCGAGCTGCTGCCGGCGGCGCTTGCCGACGACAACCCGTTCCAGCTTCGCCGGCTGGTCGACGGCCAGACGCGCCGCTAGTTCACCGCCACCATCCGGGCGGCCCATGCGGTCGCTCGCCGGGCCGCCACGCCTTGCGGGGTGGCCCGGTCCGGCCTGTTCCGCCGCATTCCGCGGCACGCAACCGATCGTCCAATCAACAGAGGGAGGCGGTGAAGCACACGCAAAATTGAAATATATTTTGTACCGTTGATGTTTACGATGATATATTTTTTAACTAAATACCGAGCAATATATAAACATAGACGCATGTCCACGATCATCGAATCGTCGGCCGCGGGCAGCCGGTATTGGCAGAGAAGAGAGGAGACAATGAGAACAGTTGACGCTTTTGTTTCGGACACGCTGGACTCGGCCGCGATCACGCCGACGCACGTCAAGGTGATCGCGCTCGTCGCGGCCGGCTACTGCCTGGATGTCATTGACTATGCAATTTTCGGTTCCTTCATTCCCGACATGCTGCACCAGCATTTCGCCACGCAGGCCCAGCTCGGCTGGGTCGGGGGTGCGCAGTTGTTCGGGCTGGCGATCGGCACGTTCGCGCAGGGCCAGTTCACCGACCGGTTCGGCCGCAAGGCCGTGTATCAGTTCAATCTGCTGCTGTTCGGCCTGGCAACGATCGCCAGCGCACTGGCGCCCAGCGTGATGTGGCTGATCCTGGCGCGCTTCGTGTCGGGGCTCGGGCTGGGGGCGGAGCAGCCCCTGGCGTTCACCTATGCGGGTGAATACGCGCCGAAGGACATCCGTGGCCGGATTCTCGCCCTGGTGCACTTCATCGGCGGCGCGCTGGTGTGGCCGCTGGCGTTCCTCGTCACGCTGTACTTCCGCGAGTCGATCGGCTGGCGGGGGATCTGGGGGGCGATCGGCGTGGCGGCGCTGGTGCTGTTCGTGCTGCGTTTCGCGCTGCCCGAATCGCCGCGCTGGCTTGCCGCGAAGGGGCGTGGCCGCGAGGCGCTGGCGATCCTGAAGAAGATGGGGCTCGGCGAACCGGCCGAAGAGCTGGCCGACGTGGCGCACGACACGAAGGCCGACCCGTTCGTGATGGTGTGGAAGCACTACCGGGTGCGCCTGCTGGCCGCGATGGTCTGCTTCAGCGCGTTCTTCTGCGTGACGATCGGGCTCGGCACCTGGCTGCCGAACATCATGAACAGCCAGGGCTTCACGATCACGAAATCGCTGTCGTACACGTTCGGCATGACGCTGGCCGCACCGTTCGCGAGCCTGTTCATGATGTTTGCGCTCGACCGGTTCGGGCGCCGCCGCACGGCCTTCATCACGTTCCTGTGCTCGGGGGTGTTCGCGGTGGCGTTCGCCAATGCGGGCACCAATCTGCAGTTGATGGCGGCCGGTTTCCTGATGATCTTTTTCTACCAGGTGGGCGGCAACACGATGCAGATCTTCGCGTCCGAGGTGTTCCCCACCGAGGCGCGTGCGTCGGGCTTCGGCATGGCCGCGGGCATCGGACGTCTCGCGACCGCGGGGTTCGTGCCGGCGCTGCCGCTGATCCAGCACGGGTTCGGTCTCGGGGCGGTGTTCGGCTGCATCGCCGGCTTGATGGTGATCGCGGCGTCGGGGCTGCATCTGATCGGGCCGGAGACGCGCCAACGCTCGCTCGCGGAGATCGCCTGAATGCCGCTGAACCGCACGCCGCGGATGTTCTGTTCCAGTGACTTGACGAGAGGTTGACGATGCATCCCATTTCCCGTTCTTCGAACGTGACCTTCCTGGGCCACACCGACCAGGGCAAGCGCCCGGACGGCGTTCAGATCATGGTGGATCGCGGCCATGCCTATATCGGCCACATGTTCAGCGACGGCATTTCGGTGATCGACGTCGGCAATCCGAAAGCGCCGAAGCCGGTCAACTTCATCGCCTGTGCGAAGAACACGCGTGCGCATCATCTGCAACTGCATGACGGCCTGCTGCTGGCGGTCAACAGCGCGAACGTGTGGGCGCTGCAGCAATACAAGAGCCAGGACGACTATTTCACGAATGCGATCGACGACAGCTTCACGCGTCGAGAACGGCCGTTCGAGGCGGGGCTGCGGATTTACGATGTCGGCTCGGACCCGGCCAACCCGCGTGAAATCGGCTTCTGCCCGGTGGGCGGCATCGGCCTGCATCGGCTCTGGTGGACGGGCGGGCGCTACGCCTACGCGTCCGCGCATCTGAGCGGCTACTCGGATTTCGTGCTGGCGATCTTCGACGTGGCCGACCCGACCAAGCCGACGCTCGCCGGCCATTGGGCGCTGCCGGGCATGCATCGCGATGGCGACGAAACCCCGGCCTGGCCCCCGGGCAAGCGTTGGGCGCTGCATCACGCGATTCCCGCTGACGGCAAGCTGTACGGCGCGTGGCGCGACGGCGGGCTGACGATCCACGATCTGTCCGATCCGGTGGCGCCGAAGCTGCTCAGTCACACGGTGATGTCGCCGCCGTTCGCGGGCGGCACCCATACGCCGCTGCCGTTGCCGGGGCGCGGGCTGGCGATCATCGCCGACGAGGCGATGAGCTCGAACTGCGCCGCGGGGCTGGCGCATACGTGGGTGTTCGACGTGCGCGAACCGGGCCGGCCGATCTCGATCGCCACGCTGCCGCAGCCGGAGGAACTGAACTACTGCGCGGTCGGCGGCAAGTTCGGCCCGCACAACCTTCACGAGAACCGTCCCGGCGCGTTTCAGAGCGAAAACCTGATCTTCGCGACTTGGCATAATGCTGGCGTTCGCGTGTTCGATATTTCCAATGCTTTCAGGCCGCGCGAGGTCGGGCATATCGTGCCGGGCGCGCCGCTCGAGGTGGTGGACATCCGGCCGGGCGCGGTGCAGGTCACGCAGTCCGCCGACGTGTTCGTCGACCGCAACGGGCTGATGTACATCACCGACACGAATGCAGGCCTGACCATCGCGCAGTTCGAGGATATTTGATGTTGCCTTCGCAAAGTTCCAAACCCGCCACCAGTTTCACCCGCACGAGCGCCGTCTATCGGGTGCTCCGGCAGGACATTCTGTGCGGCAAGCTGACCCCGTCGGCCAAGCTCCTGATCGACGAGATCAGCCAGCGTTACGGCGTGACCAGCACGCCGATACGCGAGGCGCTGAATCAGCTCGTGATCGAAGGCTTCGTGCAGAAGGTGGACCAGAAGGGATTTTTCGTGGCACAGGTATCGCGGCGCGAACTGGTCGAGCTGACCAACACGCGCTGCTGGGTCGAGACCGTCGCGCTGCGCGAGGCGCTCGCCCACCGGACGATGAAATGGGAAGAGCAACTGATCCTGGCCGGGCATCGGCTTTCACGAACCGATCGCTCGGCCAATTCGGAAGTGTTCGAGGAGAACGCGCCGTGGGAAGACACGCACAAGCAGTTTCACATGGCGCTGCTCGCCACGTGCCCGTCGCGCTGGTTGCTGGATTTCTGTTCGTTGATGACCGACCACGCGGCGCGCTACCGCTTTTTGTCGATGAGCCTCGCGTATCCGGCACGTGACGTCACGAACGAGCACAAGGCGCTGATCGACGCGGCAATCGACGGGCCGCCGCAAGGTGCGATCGACATGCTGGTGGCGCATTACCGCGCGACGGCCGACATCATCCTGCAATCGAATCTCGATTTGCCGGAGTAGACGAAGCAATGCCGGCCGGGTGCTTCGACCCGGCTGGCAACCCTGACAACGCATTTGACAAACGATAGGAAATTAGGATGACGAAGCGAATTGCCATTGTGACCGGTGCCGGCAGCGGCGTGGGCCGGGCCGTTGCTACCGCACTGCTGCAGGACGGCTATGCCGTCGCGTTGGCCGGCCGCCGGCGCGACGCCCTGGAGGAGACCGCCAGCCTGGCCGGCGGCGAAAGCCTGGTGGTGCCGACCGACGTGTCCCGGCCCGATGAGGTGCAGGCGCTGTTCGACCAGGTCGCATCGACCCATGGCCGCCTCGACGTGCTGTTCAACAACGCAGGCACCGGCTCTCCCGCGACGAATTTCGGCGATGTCACGTTCGAGCAATGGACCAAGGTGATCGACGTGAACATCCACGGGATGTTCCTGTGTGCGAACGCCGCGTTCCGGATGATGCGAGATCAATCGCCGCGCGGCGGCCGGATCATCAACAACGGTTCGCTGTCGGCAACCGTCGCGCGCCCCGGCTCGGCGCCCTACACCACGTCCAAGCATGCGGTAACGGGGCTGACCAAGGTGATCGGGCTGGACGGCCGCAAGTTCGACATCGTCAGCTCGCAGGTCGACATCGGCAACGCCGCCACGCCGATGACGGCGCGCATGGCCAACGGCGTGCTGCAACCGAACGGCACCACCGCCGTCGAGCCCACGATGGATGCGGCGAACGTCGGCAACACGGTCTTGTTGATCGCCAACATGAGCCTGGATGCCAACGTGCCGTTCGTCACGGTGATGGCGTCGCAAATGCCGTCGTTCCTCGGCCGCGGCTGAGTCGAGCTTGAGTCGGGCGCGGCGGCGATGCCGCGTTCCGACATGACGTGACGTGATGGGCGCGACGAACCAGCCGCGAAAAAATCGAAATAAAAGTTAGGAGTGCAATGTTTCAGGCGATGTAACGACGATACGACAACTAGAAGGAGACAAGCAATGCGCAAGACAATCTGGATTTCGGCGTGTGCGTTCCTGATGGCCGATGGTGCGTATGCACAAAGCTCGGTGACGCTCTACGGCATCGTGGATAACGGCATCGGCTATCAGAGCAGCGCCACCACGCTCGGTTCCACCAGCGGTGGCCGTTCGCTCGTCAAGATGACGACCGGGGTGTTTGCCGCCGATCGCGTCGGCTTCAAGGGCAGCGAGGATCTTGGCGGCCAGACGCGGGCGATCTTTACGCTGGAGCAGGGGTTCAATGGCGCGAACGGCGCCGAGTCGACGGCCGGGCTCGCGTTCAACCGGCTCGCGTTCGTGGGCTTGACCAACCCCAGATACGGCACCCTTACGGCGGGGCGCGAATATTCGGCGTACTACACGATGCTGCAGCCGTACAGCCCGGAGCCGCGGCTGACCGGTTACTACGCGGCGCATCCCGGCGACATCGACGGCACCGATACCGATTATCACGAGAACAACGCGATCGTCTACACGTCGCCGAATTACCGCGGGCTGACCTTCAGCGGCGAGTATTCGTTCGGCGGGGTAGCGGGCAGCACCAACGCGGGCTCGGCCTGGAGTGCCGGCGCGCAGTACATCAACGGCCCGATCGGGATCGCGGCGGCGTTCTGGCGCATCAACAATGCAACGCCCGGCGGCGGTGCGTGGAGCCCGTCGTCGGCCACCTCGAACAACGGCGCGCAGATCGGCGTCTCGGCGATCAATGTCGGCTACCAGACCGCTCAGGCCCAGCAGCGGGTGGCCGTCGCGGGCGGCTATGCGTTCAATCAGGCGTGGGACGTGTCGTTCATGTATTCGAACACGCAGTACATCCCCGGCACGCATTCGTCATTCACCGATACCGCCATCTTCAACACGGTCGGTGCGGTGCTTCACTACAAGCCGTCGGCCGTGGTGGATCTGACAGCGGGCTATGCCTACACGCGCGCGACCGCGGCCAATCGCATCGCGTCCGCCGCGCGATATCAGCAGATCAATTTCTCCGAGGTCTACCAGTTGTCGGTACGCACCTCGCTGTACGCGCTGGAGGGATTCCAGCGTGCGAGCGGCCAGACGCTCGGCATCAACGGCGCGGGCGACATCGTCAATGCGGTCGCGTCGATCGGCGACGGTGCCAACGCCCAGCCAGCGTCGTCGCGCAGCCAGATCGTGGCCGGCGTCGGGTTGATGCACCGGTTCTGATTCAAGCGGATAGTTCAAGGACATTCTCATGAAGATCATCAGTTTCAAGCGCGCAGGAATCGAATCATTCGGTGTACTGACAGAATCGGGCATCATCGACATGGCGCCGCACGCATCGAAGGTGGGCGCGACGCTCAGGCAGGCGCTGTTGCGTGGCAGCCTCGCCGAAATCGGCGAGATCGCCGCGCGTTCGCAGGCCGATTTCGGCATCGGCGACATCGCGTTTCTTCCCGTGATTCCCGATCCGCAAAAGATCCTGTGCATCGGCATCAACTACGTCGCGCACGTGAGGGAAACGGGCAGGGAGATTCCCGACAAGCCGACCATCTTCACCCGTTTCGCCGATTCGCAAACGGCGCACAACGCGGCGATCGTGCGCCCGCGCGCTTCGGAAAAGCTCGATTACGAGGGCGAGCTGGCGGTGGTGATCGGCCGCCCAGCACGGCATGTCAGTGCGAAAACGGCGCTCGATTACGTCGCGGGCTATGCCTGCTACAACGACGGCAGCGTACGCGACTGGCAGCGCCATGCCAGCCAACTGACGCCCGGCAAGAATTTTCCGGGTACCGGCGGCTTCGGCCCGTGGCTCGTGACGGCCGACGAACTGGGCGACCCGTCGGCGCTGACCGTGACGACGCGACTGAACGATGCGGTCGTCCAGCACGCGCCGACCGACGATCTGATCTTCGACATTCCTGCACTGATCGAATACATCAGCACCTTTACGCCGCTCGCGCCGGGCGACGTGATCGTCACCGGCACGACCGGCGGCGTCGGTGCGTACCGCCAGCCGCCGCTGTGGATGAAACCGGGCGACGTCGTCGAGGTCGAGATCTCGAAGATCGGCATCCTGCGCAACACGATCGTCGACGAGCCGATCTGAGCGCGCCATGCCCGTGCCGGATGGCATGGGTGCGGAGCGTGTGCGGAGCGGCATCCGTCGTGCGGGGCGATCCCATGTGCCACCGGCGTTGCGCACCTGCGTGCGAGGGTGGCGAGGGAAAAGGAGAGTGACTGTGTTCGATCTGACCCAACTGCGCTGTTTCGTGACGGTGGCCGAGGAGTTGCATTTCGGCCGCGCCGCGCTGCGGCTGCACATGACGCAGCCTCCGCTCAGTCGGCATATTCAACTGATCGAGCATGAGATCGGCACGGCGCTGTTCAACCGGACGAACCGGACCGTGAGCCTGACCTGTGCGGGGCGCAGCCTGCTCCCGGAGGCGCGAACGATCCTGCGGCTCGCCGAACGGGCGCGTTCGGCGGCGCTGCGCACCGGCTTGGGTGAGGCGGGCCGCATCACGATCGGTTTTACCGCCACCGCCGGTTACGAATTCCTGCCGGAGATGCTGGGGTGCCTGCGGCTCGGCTTGCCGGATGTCGATCTCGAGCTGCGCGAGATGGTCAGCCGCGCGCAAGTGGATGCCCTCGACAACGGCCAGCTCGACATCGGCCTGCTGCGGCAGTTGCCCGCCGATCACGACGACATGCGAAGCCTTTGCGTCGCGCGCGAATCGCTGGTGGCGGCGTTGCCGCTCGATCATCCGCTCGCCCGGCGCGACGCGCTGCATCTGCGCGATTTCGACGGGCGGACGATGGTGATGTATGCGCCCGACGATGCGAAGTATTTCCACGATCTCGTTCGTCACGTGTTCGCGCATATCGGTGCAATGCCTGTCTATCGTCAGCATGTGAGCCAGGTCCTGTCGATGCTGGCCGTGGTGCGATCCGGCCTGGGCGCCGCGCTGGTGCCGGAAACGGCGAGCCATCTGTCGTACGAGGGCGTCGTGTTTCGCGAGGTCGCCGGTATCGACCCGGTCCGGTCGGTGGAGCTGCATCTCGCATGGAAGGCGGGGAACGACAACCCGGCGCTCCACAAGGCGATGCCGTTGATCAGGCGGATCGATTTGCGCACGCAGCCTGTTGCGTTGCAGGCCTGAAGGTGTGAGCGGCCGTTGCGCGACGCCGGTAGCCGGTGTGCTGTCGCGTGTTGCGCGCCTTTGTGCTGAACGTATCGATGGGAGGATTCAATGAAGCGATTGGCATCGGTCATGGCCTGGGCCGTGATGGCGTGCGCTCCGGCGGCCCACGCGCAGTTCGTCGACACACCCGTGCTCACGCTGGCCGGTGCGCAGGGGCTGGTCGACGCCGCGTTGGCCTATGCGCACGATCACCATTGGCGCCAGTCGATCGCGGTGATCGACGCCGGGGGCAACCTGATGTGCTTCGTGCGCATGGACGACGCGCAACTGGCCGGCGTGAAGATGGCGCTGGGCAAGGCGAAAACGGCGCTGCTGTTCCAGGAGCCGAGCAAGGGCTTTGCCGACCGGGTCGCGGCGGGCCGCCTGAATGTGCTTGCGCTGCCCGACATGGTGCCCGCCGACGGCGGCTTGCTGCTCGTTCACGACGGCAGGATCGTCGGCGCGATCGGCGTCAGCGGCGCGGCGCCCGAGCAGGATGGGCAGACCGCGGCGAACGCGGCGGCGTCGTTGCGATAGGGCGCGCGGTGCGGTGCGCGTACCGCATGAGGCCGGGTTGCCGCCGGCTGCGCGGTGGGAACCCTTTGCGCGTGCCGCGCCATCGGTGGATGCCGGCATCCGACGCGAAATTGTGATGCATCGCGTGCCGGCGAACGTGAGCGCGGGCAACGACCCGCATCGAAACAACAAGACTGGAGACACACGATGTTGAAGAAATGGTCGAGACTCGATCTGCAACCGGCCGCGCCGCCCTGTGGCTGCGGCTTGCCCCATCCTCATTCCCATTCCGGTGCGAGCCGGCGCGGCTTCCTGGGCGCGGCGGCGGCGCTCGGCGTGGGGCTCGCGCTGGGCCGTAACGCCTGGGCACAGCCGGCGCAGGCGTTGCGCATCATCGACGTGCATCACCACTACACGTCGCCGGCGCTGCTGGCGATGATGCGGGGGCGGCGCACTCATCAGGCCTTCAACGAAGGCTGGACCGTGCAGAAATCGCTCGATGCGATGGATGCCGGCGGCGTCCGGATGGCGATTGTCTCCACCAGCGATCCCGGCATCTTCTTCGGCGATTTCGATCAGGCCAAGGCGCTCGCCCGCGATTGCAACGAGTTTCAGGCGCGCATGGCGGTCGATCACCCGGGCCGCTTCGGCATGTTCACCACGTTGCCGCTTCCCGATATCGACGCGACGCTTGCCGAGATCGCGTATGGCCTCGATACCCTGAAGGCGCAGGGCGTGGGCATGATGACGAGCTACGGCGACAAGTATCTGGGCGATCCGGTCTTCACGCCCGTGATGGAGGAATTGAACCGGCGCCGCGCGACGGTGTTCGTCCATCCGCTTCAGCCGGCATGCTGCACGAACGTGGTGCCCAAGGTGCCGGATGTCGTGGTCGAGTACGGCACGGAGACGTCGCGCACGGTCGCGAGCTTGCTGATGAATCACGTGACCATTCGTTATCCGAACATTCGTTTCATCTTTTCGCACGGTGGCGGTGACGTACCGTATCTGACGTTTCGATTCGCGCGCATGGTCTCGGGCGATCCGGAGTTGATGAAAGCGGAGCCGGCCGGTGCCGTCGCGTTGATTCGGAAGCTCTACTTCGATACGGCTCAGGCGTGGAATCAGTACACGCTGCCGTCCTTGATGGCGTTGATGCCGAGCGATCGCATCCTGTTCGGCTCGGATTTCCCGGCGGCGTCGCCGCTGGATACGGCGAACGGGCTGAAGGCGTCGAACATGAGCGCGGCGCAATTCGAGAAGATCGGATGGGAGAATGCCTTGGGCATTCTTGCCAATGTCAAAGCCTGAGTGGCTTTGGCCCGGGTTCGCGGCGTTGATCGGCATCGCCATTGCCGCTGCGCGGAAAGGGGGGCACCAAACGCTCGCTGCACGCATCGGCCTGGACGAGGCGGGGGGAACGCCGATAAGCGAGCGGCCCTATCACGGGCGCTCCAATTCCGAGGTGCGCCAAAAGCGGCCATCCACGGAGTAAGGCCCGCCCCCATGCGAAGCGACATATAAAGCCAGCATGCCCATCAGCACGGGATACTCGATGCCTCGGTCGAGCCAGGGCCAGGTCGGGCCGAGCGAAAAGCAAATCCCGATCATTTCGGCGCAGAACAGCAGGGCAACGATGCGGGTATGGAAGCCAACGGCGAGCGCCAGCGCGCCCGCGGTTTCCAGCAGCATGACCAGATAGGCGATCTGCGGTGCAAACGGCAAGCCGAGAACGTGCTGAATCAGGTGGATCGACGCGGCCATCGGATCATTCATGGCGCCATGCGAAATGTGGAGCGCCTTCGGCAATCCATGCGTGAACAGAATCAGGCCGAATGCCGCCCGCAGGAGTGCGTAGGTTTGCGCCTCAACCCTTCCGTAACGGCGATCCGGATGAACGTTTTCTCTGGAGAGGGAAGGGGAGGTTGGCTTCATGATCCGCCTGTCTTGTATTGGCCGATTGAAATTGCCGATGAATTATTTTAATTTCGCGATGGCCAGTCAAGGTTGGCGAATGGAGAACTGAATTCAACCGCGCTCAATAATTGATTCGGTATTCTATCTTTTATCCAACTCTGCGAAAAATGCCGCCAGCGACGGGCGGCAAGATGCGCTGGCTGCTATTCGGCCGAGAACCGGGCCAGCAGCAGCCCGTTGATGACAAAAAACGCCGTATGCGCAAAGGCGAAATAGATCATGCCCGGCACGGAAATCACGCGGCTTCCGGCAATGCCCTGCCCGATGGAGGGGAGAATGATCAGCGAATTGGCGAGCCACAGCGCGGCCGCATAAAGAAGGCTCTTGAGAATTGGCCGTGCCGCCGGCCTGGCATTGATTCCTGCGTAGACGATCGCCATTCCAATGCCGACGGCAATGTGAAAAGCTTGCTGAAAGAGCCAATTCCTCGCCAATCCGTTCCCAGGAATGTGCAGCGTCCGATTCAATAAGGTAAGCAAACCGCCGCGCGCTGTTACGAGGCCATACTTGTCGGCGATCGCCAATAGCGCAACGTTGATCAGTATCGCGATGGTGCCGGCGGCGATGGCGGGAGCGAGTGATCGACGAATATCAAAGCGGGCTGAGGGCATGGCGCGAACCTTTCACGGTGTGGGGCGCGGCCGATCGGACACGCTCGCTGGGTTAACACCGGCGGCTGCGCTTTATTCCGACAAATGTGCTGCCTTGACGATGCCGCCCACGGCCGCGATGCGCACCGACTCGGCCGACGCCGTCGCTTCCAATCGGAAAATGAGTCGCCTGATGTCCTGCGCCATTCTCAGGCGACGTAAAACACCCCAGCCTGATGGTCACGACACGTTCCTGCCTAATCGCGATAAAAAATGATTTGATGCCGCGATTCGGAAAAGCGGCTTGTATCGCTGTCGCGAAGTTTTCAATTCTTGCGATGAAAATTCGACGACACGATGTGAAGTGCCCGGTAATGCGCGGATAGAATGTCGCCTCCTGCCGGGGGCGGGAGCCCGGGACCACGGGCTTGTATATAAAGCGCATAAAAAAATGAACGTCGGTTCCCGCCATGCCGCGCCTGAGTCGGCGCACAGCTTCGCCTTGAAGTACCGCCCTGACATCGACGGATTGCGTGCGGTGGCCGTCACACTGGTCGTACTGTTCCACGCGTTTCCGTCCGCACTGAAAGGCGGCTTCGTGGGCGTCGATATCTTCTTCGTCATCTCGGGCTTCCTGATCGGCAACATCATTCTGTCCGAATTGGCCGCTGGCTCGTTCAGCCTGGCCGATTTCTATGCGCGGCGCGTAAAGAGAATCTTCCCGGCCTTGCTGTTGATCCTGATAGGGTGTTTCGCGTTCGGCTGGTTCGAGTTGCTGGCCGACGACTTCAAGCTGCTCGGTGCGCAGATCGCCGGCGGTGCAGCCTTCATCTCGAACTTTGTCCTCTGGCACCAGGCTGGCTACTTCGACACGCTGTCGGAGAAAAAGCCGCTCCTGCACCTTTGGTCGCTGGCGATCGAGGAACAGTTCTATCTGGTATGGCCGCTGATCCTGATGCTGATTCACCGGCTGCGTCGCAGCGCCGGCCTGGCGATTGCCGCGGTTTGGGTGCTGTCGTTCGGATATAACGTCTTGACCGTGCAGCATGACGGTGTCGCGGCGTTCTACTCGCCTCTGAGCCGCTTCTGGGAACTGATGACGGGCTGCGCCCTGGCGTGGCTCGCGGCCGATGGCCAAGGCCGGCTCATGCGTTCCAACGAGCTTGCATCGTGGTCGGGCGCAGCGCTGATCGGTGCTGCCGTGCTGCTGCTCGACGATGCGAAGCCGTTTCCCGGCTGGTGGGCGCTCTTGCCGACACTCGGCGCGGCCCTGGTGATCGCCGGTGGCCCGTCCACGGTGCTCAACCGCGGCCTGTCGCGCCGCGCCGTCGTCTGGGTAGGTCTGATCAGCTATCCGCTGTACCTCTGGCACTGGCCGCTGCTGGCCTTCGCTCGCATCATGGCAGCCGGTGTGCCGTCGTGGCCGTTGCGCGCCGGCATGGTGGTGCTGGCCGTCGTGCTCGCGGCATTGACCACGTTCGCCATCGAGCGTCCGATTCGTCGCATGAAGTTGCGCTGTGCGTGGCATGTACTGGTGCTCTGCGTGCTGATCGCCGGTATCGGCGTGGCGGGTTATCTGGCGTACAAACGTGACGGCATGGGCTTCCGAATGTCCACCATGGCAAACCGGTTCACCTCGACGGATTTCGACATGAAGACGGCGTGGCGCGAGCATTCGTGTTTCCTCGAGGGCGACGACAAGAGCGTATTCCCTGCAGCATGCGACGGACACGGCAAGGGGCCGCTCGTGGCGCTCTGGGGCGATTCCTTCGCTGCCGCTCTTTATCCGGGCCTGGTTGACCTCCAGCGGCACTATCGATACCAACTGGCCCAATACACTGCGTCCGGTTGCCCGCCATTGCTGCCCGGCGACGCCGATCACGCGCGTTGCGCCGAGGTGCACAAGCTGTCGATCGAGGCGATCCGGCGCGGCAAGCCTGACCTTGTGATCCTCGACGCAAACTGGACCGCGTCGGATCTGTTGAAGATTCCGGCCACGGTTACCGTGCTGCGCGCGGCCGGCGTGCGCCATATCGTCCTGGTGGGCGCGGTGCCGCATTGGCAGGACTCGCTGCCGAACGTCTATTGGGCCTATTGGCGCGCAAACGGGCACGCGATATTGCCGGCGCGCTCGAAGTTCGCCCTGCAGCCGAACTTCGACATCGTGAATGCGCAGGTACGTGCGGTGGCGGCCGAGACGGGTGTCGGTTTCGCCGACTCGTTCGACGCGCTGTGCAACGAGCGGGGCTGCTACACCCGCGTCGGGGAGGGGAAGGGAGAGATCTCGGCCTTCGACACCGGGCACCTGGCGCCGGGTGGCGCGGTGATGATGGTCAACGCACTCGCCGAGCAACTGTCGATTCCGTCGATCGCGGCAACGATTACACCGGGTGGCGCGCAATCTTCGAGAGGCTGACAGTCAGGCGAGGATAACGTCGAACTGCAACAATACGCGGGCTCGCATCAATGCGATTGATTCATGCGGAGTCGGCATGCATTTCCGAGAAACTGGCGGTCTCGGCGTGCTCTGGAAGCAATCGGAAAGCCTCGGTCGTTCACTCATCCTGGCAATCGACGAGGGCCGTTCGCGGCAATACATGACAAGGAAAACCTTGAAGCTGATCACCATGCTCGGCGCGCTTGCAATCGTGTCCGCGACGACCGCGGCACATGCCGAGAGTCTTGCGGCGATCACCGGACTTAACGACGACTATTTACGATATGTAGGCAGCGTCGGTGGAACAAACCTCGTATCCGATTTGGGTCGACTACGCTGCAGTCGATTTGGACTGGGTGCTCCTGAAGACCTGAATCTGGTGACATCTTTCTCGCTGGGGTCGGACGACGATGCAACCAGTGCGATCAGCGTCAAAACCGCGCCGTTTTCTCGTCCCAGGTCGCCGATGGCTTTGCCTCGCTGCTGACCACAAGGCGAGATCGGCGCGATAGGCAGGCACCTTGGCGATGTCATCCGCATGCGCTGCCGGAGCGACACGCCCAATCCTGAGCGGATCGTCGCTGCATAGATTGGGCAATCCCACACCATGATTATGTATTGGCTAACAAATAGCTTTCGAGATGCGCGTTTCGATCGAAGCGTCCGCGCGATTGAACCGATATATGCCGGCGCCAAAACGAGACTATCGGGACAGATCAATTCGTCTAGGGAGAAAACCAGAAAACGTTTGCGGGAATTCCAATATGTGGTTTTAAAAAACCAATCAATCCGTATCCGTTGGAATTAAGCCCCAATCGACGCATGAACGAAGAAATACTGCGTAAGATTTGGTGAATCAAGTTAAAATCCGCGCCGTTTCATCGATGCGTCGCCGCGCCGGTCCGCCCGGACAATCCGCAGGCGGGACGCGGCCGCAGCGTCGTTCGACGCCGTGGCAACGGCAGCCTGTCGCAGCGATTTCCCGCTTCGAACACTCGCGAACCCAGAATGACATTGCGCTTTCATGCGCGGTGCAATCCGAAGACTTGCATGCGAAATCAAACCGACCTGTCGGGCGCTGCATTGTGCGCGCCCAGGCGGCAGTGGAACGCGCAACGCCGCGCCGTGTCGCGTGCGTTGTGTATCGGCCTGTCGTGGCTGCTCATTGGTGCGATCAATGCGCCCACTCGGGCGGTCGCCCAGTCGGCCCCCGCGCGAGCCGAAATGCCGGCAGCCGCGCAGCCGCTCCCGGCCGCCGGTGATACGGCCACCACCCACCGCCCCAATCTGGCCTTCTACTTCGCCGCCAATCCGCCGGTCGACGCCTTGCAGGCCTTCGACGCGGTAGTGGTGGACCCCGCGCGCGGTTTCGATCCGCAGGCCCATCCGCTCGCGCACACCTTGTGGATGGCGCGCACCACGGCCGAGGCCGGCGAAGCGCCGGCCCAGTTCGTGGCACGCGCCATCGAGCCGTTGTGGCAGCGCGGCTATCGCGGCTTTCTGCTCGACTCGCCGGAGGCGCTCGCCGCCGTCGCCGCGATTCGCGCGGCGCACCCCGACGCGCGGCTCGTCGCCGGCGGCCCGGATGCCTTGCAGGCCGCCATGCCGGTCGCGCGGGAACTCTACGCGGTGGTGGGCGATTCGCTGGTGCATGGCCTGAACGAGACGGGCACGTTCCCGCTCGATGTGCCGCCCGCGCTGCGCGACAGCCGCGCGGCCGCCGCCCGCGCGTTCACCGCGCAAACCGGGGTGCCGGTGGTGTCGATCGAATCCTGCGCGCGCACCGATCGCAACTGCGCGCGCCAGACCGCTGAAACGGTGCTGGCGCTCGGCGTCGAGCCGTACGCGACGAGCCCCGCGCGCGACATCGTGGGCATCGGCGCGATCGAGGTGCTGCCGCGCAAGATTCTGGTGGTGCAGGATCACAACCCGAAGCAGCCGCTCGACGGCAGCATCGGCGTGCGCGATCTCGCGACGCCGCTGAACTATCTCGGCTACGACGTGCAATACGCGGATTTCGCCTCCGGCCTGCCGAACGACATCACACCCGACCGTTACGCGGGCGTGGTGGTGTGGCTGCAGGGCACGGGCGTGCCGAACACGCGCGCCTGGGAGCGCTGGATCGCCGCGCGCGTGGTCGACCATGTGCCGGTGGCGTTCCTCGACCAGCTCGGCTTCGATCCGGCCGGCCCGCTCGGGGCCGGGCTGGGCTTGCAGACGGTGGCCGGGCCGTTCTCGGGGCCGGTGAACGTGATCGCCCGCGATCCGATGATCGGTTTCGAAATCAATCCTCGCAACGACCCGCGCGACTTGCTCGGCGTGCACGTCGGCGCGACGGGCCATGCGTTGCTGCGCCTCGGCGTGAACGGCGGCGAACTGGACCCGGTGGCGATCCTGCCGTGGGGCGGCTACGCGCTCGCGCCATACACGGTGGTGTCGCTCGACGGTGTGGAGATGGAGCGCTGGGCGATCCAGCCGATGTCGTTCCTGACGGCCGCGCTGCGGCTGCCGGCGCTGCCGTCGCCGAGCGTGACCACCGAAAACGGCCGCCGCCTGCTGATGACGCACGTGGATGGCGACGGTTTCGCGTCGCGCACCGAGTTTCCCGGCCCGGACTATTCGGGCGAGGCGCTCTACGAGCAGATTTTCTCGCGCTACAAGATTCCGATGACGCTGTCGGTGATCGAGGGCGAGGTGGGCCCGGCGGGGCTGTATCCGAAGATTTCGCCACGGCTCGAGGAGATCGCGCGCAAGATGTTCGCGCTGCCGTGGGTCGAGATCGGTACGCACACCTACTCGCACCCGTTCCAGTGGGAAGACGTGGACGGCAGCACCGGCGCGAAGGTCGATCGCGGCGGCGGCGATGCGGCGTTCTCGCTGAACATCCCGGGCTACAAGTTCAATATCGACCGCGAGATCACCGGCTCGATCGACTACATCAACGCGAAGCTCGCGCCGCAGGACAAGAAGGTGGTGGTGCTGCAATGGTCGGGCGACTGCCAGCCGCCCGGCATCGTGGTGCGCAAGGTGTACGAGGCCGGCGTCTACAACTTCAACGGCGGCGACACGGTGATCACGCGCTCGCAGCCGACCTGGACGGCGATCGCGCCGATCGGCGTCGACAAGGGGCCGAACGCGTATCAGGTCTACGCGCCGAACCAGGACGAGAACGTCTACACCAACGATTGGCAAGGCCCGTTCTACGGCTTCGACCGCGTGCTCGAAACCTTCTCGATGACCGACAGCCCGCTGCGCTTCAAGCCGATTGACATCTATTACCACATGTACAGCGGCACCAAGGTGGCGTCGCTGCGCTCGCTCGACAAGATTTTCGCGGCCGTGCTGAAGCAGCCGCTGTTGCCGGTGCACGTGACCGACTACATCCGCAAGGTGCTCGACTGGCACACCTTCGCGGTGGCGCGCCAGACCGGCACGCGCGACGGCTGGCTGGTGCGCGGGAACGGCATGGTGCGCGAGCTGCACTGGGCCGGCAGCGAGGTGCCCGACCTCGCGCACGCCTCGGGCGTGACCGGCTATGCGCCAGGCCCCGACGGCAACTACCTCCACATCGACGACGGCGCCGCGCGCTTCACGCTCGCGCCGGCCGCCGCAGCCGCAGCGCCGCAGCGCCCCTACATCGCGGTGGCCAACGGCTTCGTGCGCCACTTCCGGGTGACGCCGCACGGCCTGGCGTTCGAATTCGGCGGCTACTACCAGCCGTTCGTCGAACTGGCGAACGCGCAGCGTTGCAGCGTGCGGGTCGCCGGCCAGCCGGTCGCGACACACGCGGACGGCGCGCTGCTGCGCTTCGACACGACCGGCGTGGCCGGTTCGCGCGTCACGTATCAAGCCGTCGAGATCGATTGTGGCCGCTGACCGCCCGCGCATCGCCCCGCCGTGGCTCGTGCTGCTGCTGGCGGCGGGGGCGGTGGCGATCCTCTATACGGCGTGGCCGCGCGAAGCGCTGCGCGAGCGGATCGCCTCGACTACCGGCCCGAGCGAACTGGGCGTGGCGTATCAGGAGGCGTGGCTGCGCGTGCAGCCCGACAACGTCGAGCTGCTCAAGACGCTCGGCGAGCAATACCAGCAACTGGGCCGTCGTGAGGATGCCGAACGGATCGCCACGCGCATGGACGCCCAGCCCGACGCGCGCCTGCATCGCGCGGCCACGCTGCTGCGCCTGAACGTGGACGAGCAGCAGGCGTTCGCGTTCCCGCCCGGCGATCCGCGCCGCGCCAGCGCGATCGCCTCGCTGCGGGCCCGGCTCGCGGCGGTGGCGGGCGATGCCTGGGACACCGACGATCTCACCGTGCTGGCCCGCAACGCGGCGGCGCTCGACCTGCCGGCGCTGGCCGCGCAGTTCTACGAGCGCCTGGTGCGACAGGACGCGCCGAACCGTCGGCGCTGGAATGCCGAGGTCGCGAAATACGGCTTGTGGGGCGGCGATTACCGGCGCGCGGCGGCGGCGTGGTTCAGCCTGCAGGCCGATGCGACGACGCGCGCCGAACAGCGGCGCTGCTTCATCGCGGGCGTGGCCGCGCTGCGCGCCGGCAATCATCTGGACGAGGCGCTGGCCGCCGCTCAAGCGCATCTCGGCGGGCTGGCCGACGATCGCGACACGTTGATCGTGCTGCTCAATCTGGCTCGGGCCGCGCAGCGTCCCGATCTCGTCGATCAATACGCGAAGACGCTGCTCGGCTTGTCCACGCAGCAAATGGGCCGTGTGGACGTGGGCCGGATCGAGCGCGCCGCGCTGCGGGTTGCGTCGATGCCAGCGCCGCGCCGTGTGCACGCGGCGGCGTTCCTCTACATGGACGGCCCGGTCGGCGAGGGCTGGCCGCGTGCGCGGCGTATCGCGACGCGGGCGGGCGAGGTGCGGATCGTGCGGGTTGCCGCTACGACGGGGCAGGCACCGGCCGACGGCGGTGCCACCACCGCACCCGCCGCCAGCCGCGCCTCCGACGATCTGCCGAGCCTGCTCTACCAGTCGTTCCTCGAATCGAACGATCTCGCCAACGCGCAGAAGGTCGCCACCGACCAGGTGGCGAAGAATCCGCATTCGGCGCTGTGGCTCAAGCGTCTCGCGCAGATCGCCGAATGGAACAACGCGCCGCTGCTCGCGCTGCATACGTGGCTCGGCTACGCGCAGGCGTCGAACGATCCGTCCGGCTGGTCCAACGTGCTGCGCCTCGCGCCGATGCTGCACGACGATGCGAGCTACGTCGTGGCGCTCGTGCATGCGTCGGATGCGTCGCCGAACGACATGCGGCTGGTCGATACCACCACGGCCACCTTCGAACGGCTCGGCCGGCCCGAGGACGCGCTGGCCTTCCTGCACGCGCGCCTGCGCACCGCCGGCAGCCACGCGCTCGACGAACGCATGGCGCTGCTCGCCGAGCGCGCCGGCCACGATGACGAGGCGCTCGGCATCTGGCGCAAGCTGCAACAGGCGGAACCGGGCAACACGTCCTACGCGCTGCACGGCGCGAGCATCCTGTATCGCCAGGGCCAGTACGCCCCGGCGCTCGCGATGCTGCAGGCCGCGCAGCCGGGCGCGGCCGATACCGATACGCAGTTCTGGCGCAACGAGGCGCAGCTCGCGCGCCTGTTGCAACAGGACGGCGTCGCCGACGCGGCCTACCGGCACCTGCTGGCCAGCGGCGTGGCGACCCCGGACGACCTGAGCGCGATGACGTACTTCTACGATCCGTACCCGCTCGACGCGGGGCGGACCTCGCAGCTTCAGTTCGAGCGCGATCACACGATGCGCGCGTTGCAGGAAGCGATCTACTACTACACGCTGGCGCGCGCGATGGATCGCGTCGATGCGCTGCTCAAGGGCCTCTCGCCCGAGGATCGTGCGCGGGCCGAACAATCGCCGGGCGTGCTCGGCGCGCGCGCGGAGTTTTACCGCGAGACCGGCGCGCCGCTGGCCGCGCTCGCCGACCTGCGCCGCGCGGTCGATCTGCCGGGCGCGACCGACGACGTGCGCGCCGCGCTGATCTGGACGCTGGTGGATTACGGCAGCGACGCCGAGCTGCGCAACATGATGGTTGCGTGGCGCTCGCGCGCGTTGCAGGACAGCGCGCTGTGGGGGCCGTTCGCGGCGGCCGAGATGCGCATGAACCGGCCGGCCGCCGCGCTCGATCTGCTGCGGCGGCAGGGCGCGTCGATGTCGCGCGATCCGCTGTGGCTGCTCACGCTCGCCGAAGCGCACGAGGATGCCGGCGACCCGGATCTGGCGTGGTCGATCCGCCGCAAGGTCTGGCTGCAGATGGCGCAGGACGTGAAGGCCGAGACGGCGGGCGGCAGCGCGGCGCGTGCGCTGCGGGCACGCCGCGCGGGGCAGGATGTCGAGCGGCGCGACGAGCTGCGGGGCCGCCGCGTGCTGCTGGCCGACATCTTCGAGAACGGCGACGCGGCGGCGGCCTTGCTCGGCCAGTTGCTGAAAGACGACGGCGGCACCGACACCATGGCCGCGACGCGCCGCACGCTG
>NZ_BAAILN010000044.1:176266-205031 GCF_054589155.1 Burkholderia sp. 3C | reverse complement strand
CTGCGCTCGGCGGTGGCGATCGACGTGGCGATCGCCTCGGCGCTGTCGCACGACGCCAGCCCGCTCGCGACGCGCTGGCTGGCGCGGCAATACGCGAGCCGTCTCGCGCGCCCGGCCGATTCGCAACTGACGCTCGCGCTGGCCGAGGGCGACACCGCCACCATGCAGCGGCTGGTCGACCAGCGCGGCTCGCGGCTGCCGATCGACGGGCGCATCGATGCGCTGCTCGCGCTCGACCGCCCGGGCGAAGCCGAACAGCTCGCGTTCGACGGCCTGGCCGGCGCGCCGCGCAACGCCTTGCTGCACGAGCGCCTGGTCGATACCGCGATGGCGTGGCCGCAATCGCTCAGTACGGGCGTCGAAAGCCAGGTCGAGCATCCGCTCGATACCGTCGAGCACCGGATCGGCGGCAGCGTGAAGATCGGCGACAACCTGATGGTGGGCGTGACCGCGCTGGAGCGCTTCCAGCGCAGCGCCGATCAAACCCAGTTGGTGAACGTGCCGGGCGTGGACCGCTCGGTCGATGTCCACCTGCGCCGCCAGACGCGCAACACCGCGGTGCAGTTGACGCTGGGGCGGCGCGAGGGCCTCGACAGTTTCAACACGGTCAGCGTGTCGGGCGAACTCGGCCGCAATTCGCCGGTGGGGCTGACGGGCAGCATCGGACGCAACCAGCGGGCCACCGAATCGCAGTTGCTGTCGGTGGGCGGCATGAAGGACAACCTGATCGGCGGCGCGCGCTGGACCATCTCGCAGCGCCTGCTGGTGACGGGCAGCGTGGAAGCGGACCGCTTCTACAGCCAGGCGCGCAATTTTCTGGGCAGCGGCGTGCTGACTTCGGGCGAAATCGAATACAAGCTGCGCCTGGATTACCCGGATTTCACGCTGCGACTGAGCGGTGCGCGCGGCCGATACTCGGCCACCGGCACCGCGGACCCGTTGCTCGCGCGGCTGTCGCCGGTCGCGCTCGGGCCGCTGACCGCCGCCGGCGCGATGCCGCCGACCTATGCGCAGTACGGGCTCTCGTTCGGCTTCGGCACCGATCTGCTCGATCGCTACACGCATCGCTGGCGGCCGTTCCTCGATATCGGCATCGTGCACGACTCGGTGCAGGGCTGGGGGCCGCAGATCACGGCGGGCGCGGCCGGCAGCGTGTTCGGCGGCGATCACGCGGTGTTCTATCTGGAGCGCGAAAGCGTGTCCCAGGCCGGCTCGGAACCGGTGACGGTGATCGGCGGGCGCTACAGCTGGTTCTATTGACGCGTGCGCCGGCCTGGGCCGTGCGCGCCGAACGAATGACGACATGAACGAAGGAGCAGGGCAATGAGTGGAATGGAACGAAGCAAGCGGGCCCTCTCGTGGTGCGCGGCGGCGGCCACGGCAACGCTGCTGCTGGCGGGCTGCGGCACGCTGAAGGGCACCGCCGCGCCGGCGCTGCAGGCGCACGATGCGGTGGCGGTCGGGGCGATCGCGAACTACACCGAAACGCCGTCGGCCGGCCAGAGCGCGGCGTCGATCGCGGCCAACGTGCTGCGCGCGGACGGCCTCGCGGACGTGCGCTTCGCGCCGGACGACGCGGGTTCGAGCGCGCTGTTCGATACCGCGCAGCGCAGCGACGGCCAGCAGAAGCTGGCGTGGGCGCAGTCGCAGCAAATTCGCTACGTGCTGTCCGGCTCGGTCGAGGAATGGCGCTATAAAACCGGCGTGGACGGCGAGCCGGTGGTCGGCCTGACGTTCGAGCTGACCGACGTGAACACCGGCAAGGTGGTCTGGAGCGCCACCGGCACGCGCAACGGCTGGAGCCGTTCGAGCCTCGCGGGCGTGGCCACCGGGCTGATCGCGAAGGTGCTCGCGCCGCTCGCGCCGCGCCGTTGAGGCTGGGCCGCCACGCGTTCGCCCTCGCGCTTCCGAACTCATGAAAAGGAACCGGCCGTGAATCCCGCCGCGATGCAATCCGCCGCCGACGCGTCGAAGACGCGCAGCTCCAACGCGCTCGGCCGTCTCGGTCCGATGCGCCGGTTTATCGCGCCGGCCGTCGCGCGGCCGTTCGCGATCGTCGAGGCCGCCGTGTTCGTCGCGCTGGTGCTGGCCGTGAGCCGCCTGTGCTCGCCGCACGATCCGCTGCTGTTGCAGGCGGGCTTCCCGTGGTTGTGGTTCGCGCCGATGATCGTCGCGCTGCGATACGGCACGCTGCTCGGGCTGTTCGGCGGCGCGCTGATGGTGGCGGCCTGGAAGCTCGGTTATCCGCCGGGCGCGCCGTGGCCCGTGATGATGTTCGCGGGCGGCCTGCTGCAGACGGTGATCGCCGGCCATTTCGGCGACACCTGGGGTCATCGGGCGCGGCGCGCCTCGACCATCAACGACTATCTGAACGAACGGCTGGTCGCGATCACCAACAGCCACTACCTGATGCGCCTGTCGCACGAGCGGCTCGAAAAGGATCTGCTGTCGAAGCCCACCACGCTGCGCGACTCGATCACCGAACTGCGGCGCCTGTCGGTCAGCGCCGAGCCGCGAGGCCCGGCCGAGGCGCCCGCGCCGCTGCGCGCGCTGCCGTCGGTGGCGGGGATGCTCGAATTCGTGGCGCAGGTGTGCCAGATCGAGATCGGCGCGGTGTTTCCGGTGCGCGACGACCGGCCCGGGACCGAGGCGGTGGCGCATGTCGGCGACGCGTTCTCGCTGGTCGCGAGCGACGATCTGGTGCTGCACGCGCTGCGCACCAAGAGCGTCGCGCACTTGCGCGGCGAAAGCGCCGACATCGCGCAGACCGATTACCTGGTGTGCGCGCCGCTGGTGAGCGCCGACGGCGAGGTGATCGCGCTGCTGGTGGTGCGGCGCATGCCGTTCCTGTCGCTGAACTTCGACAGCCTGCAACTGCTGCTGGTGCTGCTCGCGTATTACGCCGACGGCGTCGAGCATGCGAGCGTGGTGCGCGGCATTCTCGCCGACGTGCCGGGATGCCCGTACGACTTCGCGCTCGATCTCGGCCGCCTCTCGCGCTTGCAGCGCGACGCGGGCATTGCGTCGTCGCTGGTGGCGCTGGCGTTTCCGCGCGGCGAGGAGGGCGATTCGCTGTTCGAGCACGTGCTGCGCCGCCGCCGCGCGCTCGACCTGATGTGGCCGCTGCAGACCGCCTCGCATTCGGTGCTGGTGAACCTGATGCCGGCCACCGATACGACCGGCGTCGACGGCTACCTGGCGCGGATCGAAAACAGTCTCGACGCGCAGTTCGGGCTCGACATGGAACGCGCGCACATCGGCGTGCACACGCTGCACCTGGGCGCGCTCGAACCGGGCGCGGCCTTGCAGCGCCTGCTCAAGCGCAGCGGCGCCGATGTCTAAGCCCGCCGCCTTCGTCGCCTTGGTCGCCTTCCTCGCAGGCGTGCTGCGCGCGCTGGCTTGCCTGCTGGTGGAGGCGCTCGCCTGGTGGGCGTGCGAGCGGGCCGGCGCGCACCTCGATCCGTTCCTGGCCGGCCTCGCGTTGCAGGCGCTCGCCGCCGCCGTGCAGGCCTGGCTGTTGCGCCCGATCCTGCCGGCGCGCTACCGCGAGCCGCGCCGCGCGACGCTCTGGCTGCTGTGGGCGCTGCTGATGTTCATGCCGCTCGTGGGCGGCCTGCTGGTGCTCGCGAGCTGCGCCTGGGCGGCGTGGTTTCCGGCCGAGCGCGAGAACGATCGGCTGGCCGAGGTGGGGCGCCCCGAGTTCATCACGCACCTGGTGTCGCGCGTCGCGCACGGCGGCGGCGCGCGCTTGCAGGCGCGGCTCGTCAACACGCAGGTGTCGTCCACCGACCGGCTGACCGCGCTGGTGGCGATCCAGAGCATGCCGACCCGCACCACCGGCAGCCTGCTGCGCGAATTGCTGGCCGATCCGGTGGAGGACGTGCGGCTGATCGCGTATGGCACGCTCGATCACGCCGAGAACGAGATCATGCAGAAGATCTACGCGATGGGGCAGGCGCTTGCGAAAGCCGCAACGGATGCCGAGCGCTACGCGCTGAACCGGCAGCTTGCCGAACTGTATTTCGAACTGATCTACCAGAGCCTCGTGCAGGGCGCGGTATACCGGCACACGCTGGCGCAGGCCGAACGGTACGCGCGCGCCGCGCTCGAGGTGGACGAGCGCGACGCCGCGCTGTGGCTGATCCTCGGCCGCCTCGCGCTCGCCGAGGGCCGCCCCGACGATGCGGGCGTGGCGATGGCGCGCGCGCTCGAACTCGGTTTTCCGCGCGAGCGCCTGACGCCGTGGCTTGCCGAGGTCGCGTTCCTGCGCGGCGATTACGCGCTCACGCGCGAGCTGCTCGCCTCGCTCGGCAACGCCGCGGTGCTGCCCACGCTCAAACCGATTGTTACCTACTGGTCCCGATGAATCCGTCCCTGAACCGGCGCGCCGCCGATGCCGATGTCTGCCTGCTGCTGGAGGGCACGTTCCCGTTCGTGCGCGGCGGCGTGTCGAGCTGGGTCAACGAGATGCTGCGCGCGTATCCGCACCTGCGCTTCGCCGTGGTGTTCATCGGCAGCCGCGAGGAGGATTACCAGGGCGCCGCGTATGCGCTGCCCGACAACGTCGTGCATTTCGAGGCGCATTACCTGTACGCGACGGCCGCCAGCGTCGAGCACAAGCCGCGCGAGGTCGCGGGCGACCCGGCCGCGTTCGCGCAATCGGCGCGGCTGCACGAGGCGCTGCGCGGCGCAAACGGCCGTCAGGGCGCGGGCGGCGACAGCAGCACGAGCGTGGCCGCGTTGATGGCGCAGATGGCGCCCACGCTCGGCGCGCACGGCATGCTCAACGAGAAGCAGTTCTCGACCAGCCGCGCCGCCTGGGATTTCATCGTCGATCAGTACGAGCGGCACTGCACGGACCCGTCGTTTACCGATTACTTCTGGACCGTGCGGATCATGCACAAGCCGCTGTGGCAACTGGCGAACGTGGCCGAGCAACTGCCGCCGGCGCGCGTGTATCACACGGTGTCCACCGGTTACGCCGGCTTTCTCGGCACGCTGCTGCACTACCGCAGCGGGCGGCCGCTGCTGGTGTCCGAACACGGCATCTATACGAAGGAACGCAAGATCGATCTGTTGCAGAGCCAGTGGATTCGCGACAATCGCGGCGCGTTCGAGCGCGACATCTCGCGCATCAGCTACTTCCGCGAGCTGTGGGTGCGCTTCTTCGAGGCGCTCGGCCGGCTCGCGTACGACGCCGCCGACGAGATCGTCGCGCTGTACGAAGCGAACCGGCTGCGCCAGATCGCCGACGGCGCGCCCGCCGCGAAAACCCGCAGCATTCCCAACGGTGTCGATGTGGCGGCGCTCGCGCCGCTGGTCGAGCGACGCATCGACGGGCCGCGCCGCGTGGTCGCGCTGATCGGCCGGGTGGTGCCGATCAAGGACATCAAGACCTTCATTCGCGCGATGTTCGTCGCGTCGCACAGCATGCCGGACATCGAAGGCTGGATCGTCGGCCCGGAGGAGGAAGATCCGGGCTACGCGCTCGAATGCCGCGCGCTGGTCGAGAGCCTGGGGCTGGCCTCGCGCGTGAAGTTTCTCGGCTTTCAGCGCATCGATGCGGTGCTGCCGAAGGTCGATCTGATCGCGCTGTCGTCGATCAGCGAGGCCTTGCCGCTGGTGGTGCTGGAGGGCTTCGCGGCCGGGGTGCCGTCGATCACCACCGATGTCGGCTCGTGCCGCCAGTTGATCGAGGGCTACGGCGACGAGGATCGCGCGCTCGGCAGCGCCGGCGCGGTCGTGCCGATCGCCGATCCGGCGCAATTCGCGCGGGCCGCGCTGGCGCTGCTCGATGACGACACGCGCTGGCGCGCCGCACAGCAGGCCGGCCTCGCGCGCGTGCGCCGCTACTACACCAAGGCGCAGATGACGGACCGCTACGCCGCGCTCTACACCCAGCTTGCCGCCGCGCCCGATGCGCGGCCGGCGGCGGGCGCGGCGGACGCAATGGGCGGTTGCCCGGTGCCGCATGGCGCCAAGCCCGCGAAGGAGACTCGCTGATGGCCGGGATCGGTTTCGAGTTGCGCAAGATCCTGCGCAAGGACAGCTTGTTCGGCGCCGCGCGCGCCTATGCGTACGCGGGCCTGATCAGCTCGGGGCCGCTGATTTTGTCGATCTTCGGCATTCTGCTGATCGGCGTGATGAGCCTGGCGGTGGTGATCCCGAAGTTCGCGATCGTGCAGTTCCAGGTGTCGGTCACTTACCTGATCGCATTGAGCCTGATCCTCACGGGGCCGTTGCAGCTCGCGTTCACGCGCTTCATCTCGGATCGCCTGTTCGAAAAGCGCGACGATCTCGTGCTGTCGAACTACAACGGCGTGGTGCTGGTGACGACGCTGGCCGCCGGGCTGTTCGCCAGCGTCGCGATGGCGCTCGGCTTTCGCGGCGAGACGCTCGCCTATCGCGTGCTGATGGTGGTGGGCTTCGTGGTGTTGAGCAACATCTGGATCTCGGTGATCTTCCTGTCGAGCGTCAAGCAGTACCGGCAGATTCTCTACACGTTCATGGTCGGCTACGGCTGCACGGTGGGGTTCGCGCTGTTGCTGAACCGGCACGGGCTGGCCGGCCTGCTGGGCGGCTTCGTCGCCGGGCACGTGGTGCTGCTGGCCGGCCTGTCGGGGCTGATCTACCGCGGCTATCGCGGCGGCCGGCTGATCTCGTTCGAGGCGTTCGACCGGCGCTTCGCGTATCCGTCGCTCGCGATGGTCGGCTTTCTGTTCAACCTCGGCGTGTGGATCGACAAGTTCATGTTCTGGTATTCGGCCGGCACCAGCGCGCCGGTGATCGGGCCGCTGCGCGCGTCGGTGATCTACGACATGCCGGTGTTCATCTCCTACGTGTGCGTGATGCCGGGCATGGCGGCGTTCCTGGTGCGTATCGAAACCGATTTCGTCGAGTACTACGATGCGTTCTACGACGCGGTGCGCAAGGGCGCGACGCTGCGCCATATCAACGACATGCGCGACATGATGGTGAGCAGCGTGCGCTCGGGCCTGTACGAGATCGTCAAGATCCAGGCGATCGTGTTGCTGCTGATCGTGGCGTTCGGCAGCAACCTGCTGCAGGCGCTGCACATTTCCACGCTCTACATGCCGCTGCTGACCGTCGACGCGATCGCGGCCAGCCTGCAGGTGGTGCTGCTCGGCCTGCTGAACGTGTTCTTCTATCTCGATGCGCGCGGCACGGTGCTGCGCCTGTGCGCGGCCTTCGCGCTGCTGAACGGGGTGCTCACCTGGGTCACGCTGCAGATGAGCCCGAACGCGTACGGCTACGGTTTCGCGGCCACCTTGCTGGTGCTCGTGGTGGTGGCGGTGCTGGTGCTCGACCGCAAGTTCTCGCGGCTCGAATACGAAACCTACATGCTGCACAACTGAGCGCGGGGCGGGTGAGGCCCGCCGCCGCGCGCGCGTGCGCCGCCCTTACTTGACCTTCCCGCTATCGAGCTTCTTGCCGGTATCGGCGTTGAAGCGCTCGACGTATTCCTCGATCAGCTTGCGCAGCGCGCGGCCGATCTGGCGATAGTCGGATTCGTTCAGGTTCGCGAGCGACACGCGCCCCGACGGGTGCGCGGTGCCGAAGCCGCGCCCCGGCAGCAGCACCACGCGCGCGTCGCTGGCGAGCCGGAACAGCAGATCCGACGGCTCGGTATTCTTGAACAGCCAATCCACGAACTCGCGGCCGAACGCCTGCTCGCCGAGGAATTCGAGATCGAGGATGGTGTAGTAGTCGACCTGGTTCGGATCGTCGTCGGCGAACGAAATGCCCACTTCCTCGTACAGCGCGCGCTTGCGGCTGCGGATCAGGCGCTTCAGCGCGTTCTTGTAGGCGTCGGGCGTATCCATCAGCGAGAACAGCGAGAACAGCACCATCTGCACCTGCTGCGGCGTCGACAGGCCCGCCGTGTGATTGAGCGCCACGGTGCGGCTGTCGGCCACCAGCCGGTCGATGAACTTCAGCGAATCGGGGTCGGTCGTGATCGATTCGTAGCGCGTGTGCAGCTCGCGCTTGACCGCCTTCGGCAGTTCGCCGATCAGGCGATCGAGCACGTTGTCGCGATGCGTGGCGATGGTGCCGAGCCGCCAGCCGGTCGCGCCGAAATACTTCGAGTACGAATACACGAGGATCGTGTTCTTCGGCGCGAGCGCGAACAGCGACACGAAATCGTCGGCGAAGGTGCCGTACACGTCGTCGGTCAGCAGGATCAGGTCGGGCCGCGCCTCGACGATTTCCGCGAGGTAGCGCAGGCTCTCGTCGCTGATCTTCACCGAGGGCGGATTGCTCGGGTTGACGAGGAAGAAGGCCTTCACCTTCGGGTCGCGCAGCTTGTCGAGTTCCGCGTTCGAGTATTGCCAGTTGTTCTCGACCGACGCATTGAGATGCAGGACGTTCAACTGGTAATCGTTGAGCTTCGGAATCTCGATGTACGGCGTGAAGATCGGCATGCCCAGCGCGATCGTGTCGCCGGGCTGGATCAGCCGGTTTTCGCGCATCGTGTTGAAGATGTAGGTCATCGCGGCGGTGCCGCCTTCCACCGCGAACACGTCGAACTCGCCCACGAACGGATGCTTGCCAATCATCTCGCGGCGCAGATACTGCCCGACGATCTGCTCGGACAAACTCAGCATGCGGTCCGGCACCGGGTAGTTCGAGCCGAGGATGCCCTCGCACATCTCGTACAGGAAATCGCTGGCGGACAGGCCGAGCTGATCGCGCACGTACGACACGGCACCGCGCAGGAAGCCGATGCCGGGCTTGTCCTTTTCCTCGCGCAGAAACAGCTCGAAGCGCTCCACGATGCCGTCGCGCTGCGGAAAGCCGCCCACGCCCTCCGGCATGTAGGCGAACGAGCGCTCGGATTCGCGCATCGCGAACAGGCCGAGCTGCCAGAAGCCGTGACGCGGAATGGTGGCGAGGAAGTTCGGATTGCCGCGCCCGGCGTTGAGCATCGCGGTGTTGGCGGGGCGTTCGACGGCGGCGCCGCCGGCCGCCTTGATCAGTTCGTCCTTCAGTTCGAACGGGCTCAGTGCCGCGAGCTTTGCCCGGTCGTCGGATTTGCGCTTGTCTTTGGCCATGATAAGGACTCCATCGTGAATGGTCGCTCGTGGTCGCTTGTGGTCGCTTCGGTAGCGGCCGGCGCGACACACGTTGCGGGAAGATGAAAACCGGACGCGCCGGAAAAGGTGAACGGTAGCGCGCCGCGCTACACCAGCCCCACCACCAGCGGGCCGAGCAGTGTCAGCAGCACGTTCGCCACGGCGTAGGTGATGGCGAACGGCACGGTGGGCACAGCGCTCTCGGCCTTGTCGAGAATCCCGCCGAAGGCCGGGTTCGCGCTGCGCGAGCCGCTCAGTGCGCCGGCCAGGATCGCCGCGTTCCGGTAGCGCAGCACGTAGCGCCCGAACAGCATGGTCAGCAGCAGCGGGAACAGCGTGACGAACACGCCGAGCAGGAAGATCGTCACGCCGCTTTCCTTCACGGTGGCCACGGCGCGCAGCCCCGAATTGAGCCCGACCACCGCGACGAACACGGCCAGCCCGAAATCCTGCAGCAGCCGCGACGCGGCCGACGGCATCACGCCGTACATCGGATGCTTGCCGCGCATCCAGCCGAACAGCAGCCCCGCGAGCAGGCAGCCGCCGCCGGAGCCGAGCGTGAGCGGCACGCCGCCCACGTTCGCGACGATCAGCCCGAGCAGCAGCCCCACCACCAGGCCCACGCTCATGTAGATGAAATCGGTCTTGTTGGTGTAGGGCAGTTCGTAGCCGGCCGCATCGACGGCGCGCTTGGTGTCGCCCGGCGAGCCGTAGAAGGTCACGACGTCGCCGTGCAGCAGCTCCGTGTCGGGCAGCAGCGGCAGGGGCTGGCCCGCGCGCGTGACGGCCGAGACGAACACGCCGTGGCGCAGCTCGCGGTCGACGTTGGCGCGCACCGCGGCGATCGTCGTGTGATTCATGCCGCGGCGCGTGAACACGCCCTGGCGTGTCTGCATCACCACGCCGAAGCCGTCGGCGTCGGCGCCGGCCAGCTCCTCGCCGATGGTGCCGGCCGCATCGATGATGCCCTCGCGCCGGCCTACCAGCAGCACCACGTCGCCGGCTTGCAGCGCGAGGTCCGGCCGCGGTTCGAGCGCCTTGCCGTCGCGCCGGATCTTCTCGATGGTGAGCAGATCGCGATGCTCGACCTCGATCGCCTGCACGGTGCGCCCGGCGGCGGCGCGCACGCGATAGACGCGGCCGACCAGTTCGGGCAGCGCGGCCACCTGGCCGGCGGCGGGGGCGGCGTGGCCGCCGGCCAACTCGCGCTCGGCATCGAGCGCGGCCTCGCGCAGGCCCTGGCCCATGAATTTCGGCAGCACGTTCACGCACACGATGATCGCGCCGAGCGAGCCGAACACGTAGGTCACCGCGTAGGCGATCGCGACATCGGCCTGCATCGATTTGACCTGATCGGCCGGCAGGCCGAGCCGCGCGATCGCGTCGCCGGCCGTGCCGATGATCGCGGATTGCGTGAGCGCCCCGCCGGCGAGCCCCGCCGCGAGGCCCTTGTTCAGATGGAACAGCTTCGCGCAGACCAGCACGGTCAGCAGCGCCGACACGGCCAGGAACAGCGCCATCGCGATCTCGCGCAGCGAATTGCGATTCAGCGAATTGAAGAAGCCCGGCCCGGAGTCGTAGCCCACCGCGTAGATGAACACCGCGAACATCACCGACTTGATGCCGTCGTCCACGGTCACGCCGGCCTGGCTGATCACCACCGCGGCCAGCAAGGAGCCGCCCACGCCGCCGAGCTGGAACTTGCCGAAGTTGATCTGCCCGACGAAGTAGCCGACGGCCAGCGAAAGGAATAATGCGATCTCGGGAGATTTTTGAAAAATGTCGTGTAACCAAGTCATCGGAACCTCGCGTGCTTGAAATAATTACCAGAACATTCGATGTTTCGCCGGCTGCGGCATGGACGGCTTGCTGACGCAGGATAGCCGTAAATCGGGGCCTGTTTATTATCAATTCGCTTTCGTGACGGCATGTATTTCACGGCGGCGGCGCGGGCGGCGTAGGCGTCGTGGGCATTCGCAAGTCATTGCAGTAAAACGAGAAAAATAATGTGCGCCAGGGCGCTTGGCGGATCAAGTTTCAGGAACGTGCCGATATCGATTTTTCTTTAAGTTATGCGTTTATCGAGGCGAAAGTTTGAATGGTTGAAATGGTTGGTGGTGCGTGCGCCGTTAATCCTGGTTTTGGCATGACACGTATGCACCGGGAATCGTGGCGGCAGGTTGGGTCAAGTCAATACCGGCAGGTCAGCGGCATTGGCGAGTTGAAACGGTGATCGCGCTTCGGTCGGGGGCGAACGGTGTGCTCGCCGGCATCGGTGCGACCGATTCGCCTGCCGCCCAGGATGAGCAGGCAGCCAGGCATCAATTTGCTATCCTCCACGGGGTTCGTTTTTCGCGACCCGCCGCCGCGCCGACTCAACCCCGCCGTCTCAGCCAGGAACCATGCAAACCGTAGCCGTCCTCGACTTCGAAACCACCGGCCTGTCCCCCGCCCAGGGCGACCGCGCCACCGAAATCGCCGTGATCCTGTTGCGCGACGGCGAGATCGTCGACCGCTACCAGAGCCTGATGAACGCCGGGCGGCGCATTCCGTCCGACGTGGTCGCGCTCACCGGCATCACGAACGACATGATCGCGTCGGCGCCGCCGGTGGCCACCGTGATGCGCGAGGCGGCGGCGTTCGTCGGCCGCCATCCCGTGGTGGCCCACAACGCGGCGTTCGACCGGCGCTTCTGGCAATCGGAGCTTGAGCAACTCGGCGAGTCGTCGGCGCACGAATTCGCCTGCACGCTGCTGGTGTCGCGGCGCATCTATCCGCACGCGCAAAGCCACCGGCTGTCGAATCTGGCCGACATGCTGCGCCTGCCGAAAACGGGCCGCGCCCACCGGGCGATGGTCGATGCGGAAATGGCGGGGCACTTGTGGTGCCGTCTGCAACGCGACATGGCGCAGACCTACGGGCTCAGTCGCGTCGATCACGCGCTGATGTCGCGCTTGCAGAAAACCAGCAAGGCGAATGTCGCGACGTTTCTGGGGACGATGGGCGGGCGTTAAAGCGGTTCCGCGAGAGGGTCTTCCAGGGCGGCGATCGGCAGTTCGTTCGACGCGAGGGGCGCGTCGAGTTTCACCACCGAGATGGCCCAGCCTGCCTTGTCGATCTTGGTCGATGCACGTTTGCGCATGGATTCGGTTCGGACGAAATAGAACTGCTCGCCCGCCATGCGTGACAGCTTGGCAAGCGTCGTGTGCATTCGGCGATCAATCGTGCCGATCGGCCGTTCCGATGCCGTCACCTCGGCGGAAATCACCACGCCTTCGCGGCACATGCCGCGCAAATCGGGTTCGGAGCTGTCGCCGGTTTGTCGAGGATTCCAGAACCAGGCAATATCGCCCGCAACGCGGCCATGGGCGAGCAGCCACTCTGCGGCACGGACGATCAGATGTTCGTGCAGGATCTGATTGAGATCTTCATAAACATCCATGCGGAGCCGCCGAAGAATATCGACGCCCGCTTCAGGCGAGTCGCAAGGCGACGCGGCGAGCGAGTGAATCTTCTTCAGCGCCTGCCGTGTATCGGCCAGCACTTTCTGATCGGCTTCTCGAAGTGGCCCGAGTGTGTCCATGTTTGGGAAATTCCCTTGTTTGATTGGTGGTGGCCCGCTTTTCGTCCCCGCCGGCCCGTACCTAGGCGTTCGCATTCCCCATCCGTCGCCACAGCCGCCACGCCAGCGTCACGCCCGCCTCGACGAAATAAAGCAGCACCAGGCCGCCAAACACGAACACGATCAGGTCGAGCGGGCTGAACTCGTGGCCGCCACGACGCCGCACGATGTCGCCGATCTCGGCATACGAGAGCGGGCTGATCGCGAGCAGCCCGCCGATCAGACAGCACAGGGTTCTGACGATACTGCGCCGGGTTGATCGCCACGGCGGAACCAGCGCGCGGCACAGCCCGACGCAGCCCGAGGTGGCCGTCACGAGCGCGGCGACCGATATCACGCAAGGTCCGATCCGATCGTCGCCGGTCGAGCCCAACGCACCGACCAACGTATAACCCGCGAAGATCCACACCCCGATCAGCAGCAGCGCCGACGGCAGGCTGCCGCCCATGCCATACAGGCAGCCCCGGGCGAAGATCACCAGGTCGTGCACGTCTCGACGTGTCATGTCGGTTGGCCCCGGATCGGATTTTTCGTTATTCAAGCCGACCGAGTTCTGTCGGCGGCTTCCCGGCCATCCCTCACGACATCGCGCACACGAAGCTGCTCGCCCGGTTCACATTGCCCCGGCCGACGTAACGCGGAAACCCCGGATAGCGGCACAGCGGCCGGGTGCGGCCGTTGGTGGCCGGCAGGATGTCGGTGGCGAGCAGCGTTTCCGGCGAGATGTCGTGCGACACCCAGCGGTCGAGCGCGCCGAGCATGTCCACCGACGGGATGAACACGCCGTTGCCGTGCTGGAAGCCGGGCGCCATGTAGAAGCGCATGAAGCTGTCGACGCGCGCCTGCCCGTAGCGCGCGACCAGCCCGTCGTAATAGGCGATCGTCTGGTTCGGGCTGATCACCTCGTCGGCCAGCCCCTGCATGGTGATCAGCTTGCCGCCGCGCGCGATGAAGCGCGACAGGTCCGGGTTCATCGCGCCGATTGTCTTCGACAGCGACACGAGCCGCGCCTGGTAGCGCCCCGGGCGCATGACGTCGAACTGGAACGCGTCGAAGGCGGTGTCGCGCGTGACGAAGTAGCGGATATACGCGTCGCCCTGCGCATACAGGTAGCCGTTCTCGTGGAATTCGGGATTCGATTGCGGATGCGGCGAGTGCGCCAGCCCGAGCCCGCTCGTGAAGCGGGTGCCTTGGAACACGTTGTAGCCGCGATAGCCGCCGACGTTCCAGGCGAGCGGGTAGGGCAGGCGCAACCCGTCGCGCAGCAGTTCGAGCGTCGCGAGCTGCGACTCGGTCAGGCAGCCGCCGCTGGCGCTCGCGCCGTGCGCCGTGGTGCCGGAACTGGCGACGATCCCGCTCGCCAGCGGCGCGGCGGAGGCCGACGTGGCCGAAGCCGCCGCCACCGCCGACGCAGGCTGCGCCGGGCAGCGCAGCGAATCGATGATCTCGGGCTCGCGGGCGCGGCACGCTTCGACATCGCTGACGATGCCGTCGGCCACGCCGTCGAGCGCATCGCACACCTGCAGCGTGCGTTCGTACACGCGCTCCAGCAGCCGAGGCGGCACGAAGCCGCCCGGCCTGCGGTATTCGGCATGGCCGAGCGCCACGCCCATCAGGCGCACGCCGGTGAAGTTCAGCGCGGGCGCGTTGGCGATCACGCCGTCGTAGTCGTCGGGGTAGCGCTGGATCACCGTGTACGCCTCGCGCCCGCCGGTGGAGCCGCCCGCGAAGTACATCCTGTCGGGCGAGCGGCCGTAGCCGCGCACGATCAGCGCGCGCGCCACGTCGTGCACCTTCTTCAGATGCGCGTAGCCGAAGTTGGTGACGGCCTCGTCGAGCAGGCCGAAGGTGCCTTCGCCGGGGTTGCCGATATGGCCGGAATCGTCGCCGAACGTGGCGTAGCCCTGCGCGAGCGGGGCGATGTCGGGCGAGAACGGCGTCGGGCCGGTGCCGGTCACCACCACGCCGTTGTAGCCGCCACCGCCGAATTGCAGCGCGCGGCGGTTCCAGCGCGCGGGCAGGTTCAATTCGAAGCGGATGTCGGGCGTGCCGGCCGTGGTCGCGCGGATCACGCCGGTCAGCCGGCAATAGTCGCCATCCTGGTTGCCGACGGCGGTCGCGCCGATCGGCGTGGCGGTCTGCACGATCGCGCCGTCGGTCGGCAGCCCGATACCGCTGGCGGGAATCTGCACGCCGGCCAGGTCGAGGCAATGGCGGGGCTGGGGAGGCTGAGGGGCGAGGTGCTGCGCGGCCGCGGAGGAACTGGCGACGAGTGTCGCGGCGGCGAGGGCGAGTGCGAAGACGATCCGATGAGCGGGGCGCGGGCGCGCCGGATGCTGGTTCATTGCCGCGGACACGGGTTGGTGAGGGAGCGAGGCGTCAATATGACATAGATCAGGGCCAGATTCGACCGCCCAAGGCCGGCGCTGTGGCGCGCGTGCATCGCCCGCTCGCGACCGCCTAGCGCTTCTGCCCGCGCGGCTCCAGCAGGCCGCTGGCCACTTCCACGATCTGCTGCATGGCGCGCTGCAAGTGCTCGCGCAGCAACACGGCGCCGCGCCGCGCATCGCGCGCGCGGCTCAGTTCGATCATTTCGAGGTGCTCGCTGCGGGTGTTCTCGCGGATCGGCACGTTGACCACCTGGAACCGGAAGTAGCGCTCGTTCAGGTCGTTCAGCCGGCGCAGCGTGTCGATCGCCAGATCCAGCCCGGACGGCGCGTAGAGCGTTTCGTGGAAGCGCCAGTTGAGCTGCCCCCAGGTGGTTTCGGTGGCGTGGTCCATCTCGTCGACGATCGCGCTCGCGGCGGCATACGTGGTTTCGTCGGAATGCGCCATCGCGCGCGAGAAGATCCACGGTTCGAGCCGGATGCGGATCTCGAAGGTTTCGCGCACCTCGTCGGCCGAAATCCCGCACACATACGCGCCCTTGTGCGGAAAGATCGTCACGAAACCCTCGCCCTGCAGCCGCGTGATCGCCTCGCGCACCGGCACGCGGCTGATGCCCAACTCGTCGGCCAGCGCCTCCTGGCGCAGCGGGTCGCCCGGCGCGAGTTCGCCGCGCAGGATCTTGCCACGGATGATTTCCACCGCCTGCTCGACGATGGTGGTACGGACCAGCTTGCCGGAAGCGGCGGGGGACGTGGCGGCGCCACGGCGATCGGAAAGGTCTTGCATACGGATGGGGGAGCCTTGAATTCAGACGAAATCATGCCATAGCACCCGGTGCTTGACAGTAAAAATCGACTACAGCATATTGGATACAATAGTCAGTGTTCGATATCCGAGGCGATCGGCGCCTGGTCGAGCGCTGTCAGTCAGCGAGGAATTCCGTCATGCGTTGGAACAGGACATTCACGGTGGTCAACTGCCACGCCGAGGGCGAGGTGGGCAACGTCGTCACGGGCGGCGTGTTCGACGTGCCGGGCGCGACCATGTTCGAGAAGATGATGTACCTGGAGGAGCACCGCGACGACATCCGCCGCATTGCGCTGTTCGAGCCGCGCGGCTCGGCCAACCAGAGCGTAAACATCATCCTGCCGGCCACCGACCCGCGCGCGCAGATGGGCTACGTGATCGCCGAATCGACCGAATACCCGGCGATGTCCGGCTCGAACACGATGTGCGTGGTGACCGTCCTGCTCGAAACCGGCATCCTGCCGATGGTCGAGCCGGTCACGGAACTGGTGCTCGAAGCGCCGGCCGGCCTGATCTCGGTGCGCTGCGAGTGCTCGGGCGGCAAGGTCACCAAGGTCGAATTCACGAACCAGCCGGCGTTCGCCAACCATCTGGACGCAATGATCGAGGTGCCCGGCGTGGGAACGCTGAAGGTGGACGTGGGCTACGGCGGCATGACCTATGTGATCGTCGACGCCGAGGCGCTCGGCTTCGGCGTGACGCCCGACGAGGCGCGCGAATTGTGCGAGCTGGGCCAGATCATCAAGTCGTCGGCGGCCGAGCAACTGCCGTCGCCGCATCCGCTCAATCCGCTGATCAAGGGCATCACGCAGACCGAATTCGTCATGCCGCTGCGCCGCGAGAACGGCGTGCTGACCTCGCGCAACACGGTGATCGTGTCGCCGGGCCGCTGCGACCGCTCGCCGTGCGGCACCGGCACCTCGGCACGCCTCGCGGTGATGCACGCGAAAGGGCAGATCGCGGTGGGCGAGACGTTCGTGCACGAATCGATCATCGGCTCGCGCTTCGAGAGCCGCGTCGAATCCACCACCCTGCTCGGCGACGTGCCGGCGGTGGTGCCGGTGGTGTCGGGGCAGGCCTGGATCAGCGCGATCTCGCAGGTCGGCGTGGACCCGACCGACCGCTTCCAGACCGGTTTCACGCTGTCGGACACCTGGCTGGAGGCGGTGGACGACAAGCTGATCAAGTCCCGCAAGTAAGGTCGCAAATAAGCCTTGCTGCAACGCCGCTCGCGGCGTTGCTTCAGGCGATTTGTTCAGACGATTTGATCAGGAATACGAATGGACGGCGCGCGTTGGCGCCGGCAGTGCCCGCTTTCCCCGATAACCCGATGGCATTCACCCGCAGGACAGGACATGAAAACACTTACCCGCTTGGTTGCAGCATGTGGTCTTTTCGCGGTATCCGTGGCGGCGCTGGCCGACACCACCGTGACGCTCGGCCTGTCCGGCCCGCTGACCGGCGCGCAGGCCGGCAGCGGCAAGGATAACGAGAACGGCGCGAAGCTCGCGATCGCCGATCTGAACGCCCACGGCCTGACGGTCGGCGGCCAGAAGGTGCACCTCGTGCTCGATTCGGAAGACGACCAGGGCGACCCGAAGGTCGGCGTGCAGATCGCGCAGAAGCTGGCCGACAGCCACGCGCTCGCGATCCTCGGGCCGAACAACTCGGGCGTGGCGATTCCGGCCGCGCGCATCTATCAGTCGGCCGGCGTCGCGATCCTGCCGGTGGCGTCCAACCCGGCGCTGACGGCGCAGGGCTACAACACGGTGTTCCGGATCGGCGCGAGCGACGCGCAACTCGGCAGCTCGATGGCCGATTTCGCGCAGGACAAGCTGAAGGCCAAGAAAGTGGCCGTGATCGACGATCGCACCGCCTACGGGCAGGGCATCGCGCAGGAGTTCATCACCGAGGCGAAGCGGATCGGCCTGACGGTGGTGGCGCGCGAGTACACGAATTCGAACGCCGTCGATTTCCGCGCGATCCTGACCAAGCTCAAGGAGCAGGCGCCGGAAGCGATCTTCTACGGCGGCTACGCGGCGCAGGCCGGCCCGATGCTCAAGCAGATGCGTTCGGCCGCGGTGTCGTCGAAGCTGCTCGGTGGCGACGGCATCTGCTCGGCGGAACTGGCGCAACTGGCCGGTGACATGTCGGCCAACGCGTTCTGTGCGCAGGGCGGCTCGTCGATCGAGAAGACCCCGGCCGGGCACGCGTTCGTCGAGCGCTACAAGGCCAGCTATCACACCGAGATGCTGGTGTACGCGTCGAACTTCTACGACGGCGTGATGATGATCGCCAAGGCGATGGAGGCCACCGGCACCACCACCGATCGCGAGAAGATCCGCGCGTATCTGGCCGGCATCAGCTACGACGGCATCGCCGGGCATTACGCGTTCGATGCGAACGGCAACCTGAAGGGTGCGCCTACCACCGTCTACACGTTCCGCAACAACCAGCTCACGCCGTATTGATGGCGTAGCGGCCAAGCCCTGCCGCGACATCGCGCAATCGTCACTAAATCGTCAAGAAATCGCCCCGGTTCTTGACGATTTCTTGAGGACCCCAAAAATAGAATGCGACTGCGAAGACAAATCATTCTTGATGGCGGTGAGCGAGATGGCGGCAGGGGAAGCGGGAATCGAACGAGGCGCGCCCACGCGCCCGGTGCGGCAATGGTTCGGATCGCGTAGCAAATGGTTTTCGAACCGCCTGCTGATGGCGGGTGCGTGTTCGGCCGGGTGCATGGCGGCGCATGCGCAGAGCAGCGTCACGCTGTTCGGCGTGGTGACGGCGGGCGTGTCGTATACGAGCAATGCCGGTGGCAAGTCGCTCGTGCGCGAAACCAGCGGCGATCTGCAAGGCAGCCATTGGGGCTTTGTCGGCAGCGAGCCGTTGAGCGAATCGACGCGGGCCATCTTCCGGCTCGTCAACGGCTTCAACACCAGCACCGGCGCGGCCACGCAGAACAACCGCCTGTTCGGCTATGAATCGTGGGTCGGCCTGGCAGACCGGCGCGCGGGCACGCTCACGGTGGGCCGCCAATACGATTCGGTGGTCGATTTCCTCGCGCCGATCCACAAGCCGGTGGTCGACAACCTGGCCGCGCACGTGTTCGACAACGACAACCTGAATCACGGCTTTCGCGTCAACAACGCCGTGAAGTACAGCTACGGTTCGATGGACACCTGGAAGGTCAGTGCGCTGTACGGTTTCTCGAACGACGCCGGCGCGGCGGCCAACGATCGCGTGGCCAGCGTCGGCGCGGCCTGGAACCTCGGCAGCGTGCGGGTGGCCGCGGCCTGGCTGCGGCTCGACACCGATGCCGGCCCGGCCAATGCCGACGGCGCGGTCACGCTGAGCGACCGCACGTTCGTGGCGCAACGGCAGAGCATCTACGGCGCCGGTGCGCGCTGGCGAGCCGGGCGCGCCACCGTCGACGCGCTCTGGACGCATTCGCAGTTCGATCACCTGCAAACCATCAACGGCATCGGCTCGCTCGGCATCGCCACCGGCGACGCGAGCGCGCACTTCGACAACTTCGAACTGAACGCGCAATACCGCTTCACGGCGGCCTTGAGCACCACGCTCGCGCTGACCTACACGGCCGCGCAGATCACCAGCAAGGCGCAGACGCACCGGCCGAACTGGTTCGAGCCGTCGCTGCTGGTCGACTACAACCTGTCGAAACTGACCGACGTGTACGCCAGCGTGCTGTATCAGCATGCGCACGATGGCGGCTCCGGGCTGACGGCCGACATCAATCGGCAGCCGCTGGCCTCGGGCAACACGCAGATGGTGATCGCGGCCGGCTTGCGCGAACGGTTCTGAATCAGGCGGCGGCCGGCGCGTGACGCGCGTAGACCAGCGCAGCAGCAGCGAGATCCTCCAGCGCCGTGCCCACCGCCTTGAACACGGTGCGCTCGGCCGCGTTCGCGCGTCCTTGCGCCTGCCCGCGGCACAGCGTTTCCAGCGTCGGCCATTGTTCGGGATTCCCGATCACCTTGCGCTCGAGCGGCCCGAGCAGATCGCCCGATTTCTGGAACGCCTCGGGCGTATCGACGAACAGGCTGGCCTGCGCGAAGCAGGCGTCGTCGGCCTCGCGCATGGCCGGCGTGAAGCTGCCGATCAGGTCGAGATGCGAGCCCGGCGCGAGCCATGCGCCGCGCACCACCGGTTCGGTGGCGAGCGTCGCGCAGGTGACCACGTCGGCGCGCGCGAGGCTGGCCGGCAGGTCGTCCACCACGCGCGCCGCGAAGCCCAGCGCGTTCAGGTGCGCGACGAGCCGCACCGAGGCGGCCGGCACCGCATCCCACACGTCCACTTCCTGAATCGGCAGTACCGCGCGATACGCCTCCGGTACGAGGCTGCCGACGCGCCCCGCGCCGAGCAGCGTCATGCGCGCGGCGTCCGGCCGAGCGAGATAGTCGGCCGCCAGCGCCGAGGCCGCGGCGGTGCGGCGCGAGGTGATCTCGTTGCCGTCGAGTTGCGCGAGCGGCGCGCCGGTGCGGCCGTCGTACAGCACGTAGGTGGAATGCAGGCCCGGCAGGCCGAGCGCGGCGTTGCCGGGGAACACGTTGACCGTCTTGATGCCGAGATAGCCGCCGTCCTGCCAGGCCGGCATGATCAGCACGGTGCCGTCGCCGCCCTCGGCGGCGATCTTGTGGTTGTGGCGCAGCGGCACGTGGCAGCCGGCCACGAACATCGCGCGCAGCGCGTCGATCAGCTCGGGGAAGGGCAGCGCATCGCGCGTGGCGGTCGAGTCGAGAATTTTCATGGTTCGGGGCGTTCGATGGTTCGGGAGTTCGGGTTGGGTTTCAGGGCATCACGGGCGGGTGGTACGCGAGCGTCGGCGCGAGCACCCACAACATGAACACCACCAGCGGCACGTGCACGATCAATTGCGTGAACGTGAAGCCGACCACGTCCTTGGCGCGCAGGCCGAGCACGCCGAGCAGCGGCAGCATCCAGAACGGGTTGATCAGGTTCGGCAATGCCTCGGCCGCGTTGTAGACGGTGACGGACCAGCCGAGGTGCACCTGCAGCGCCTTGGCCGCCTCGATCACGTAGGGCGCCTCGATGATCCACTTGCCGCCGCCCGACGGCACGAAGAAGCCGAGCACGGCCGAATACACGCCCATCACGGCGGGAAACGACGCCTGCGACGAGATCGCCACGAAGAAGTGCGCGAGATGTTCCGACAGCGGCAGCCCGCCCGGCGCGGCGGCCTTGGTCAGGATGAACGCGATGCCGCCGTACAGCGGAAACTGGATCAGCACGCCGGCCGTGGACGGCACCGCTTTCGCCACCGCGTTCAGGAAGCGGCGCGGCCGCCAGTTCAGCAGCATGCCGAGCAGGATGAAGACGAAGTTGTAGGTGTTCAGGTTCGAGATCGCCAGCAGCGGGTTCCTGGTGGTGAACTCGTGGCCGATCCACACCAGGCCGAGCAGCACGATCAGGATCGTCACGAGCGGGCTGTATTCGAGCCATTCGCCGGGGCGGCTCGGCTTGTCCAGATGCGTATCGATGTCGTCGAGCGACACGCCCAGGTCCTGCGCCGTGCGCGCGCGCTCGCCGACCGGTGCGGACCACGCCGCGATCAGCAGCGAGACGATCGTCAGCGCGGCCACCATCAGCATCGATTGCGGCAGGAAGATCGTTTCGGAGAACGGAATGACGCCGGTAATGGCGAGCAGCGTTTTCGGCAGGCTGTCGGGGTTCGCCTGCAACTGCGCGGCGGCCGAGCTGAGGCCGAGCGCCCAGGTCGCGCCCATGCCGAGGTAGGCGGCCGCGCCGGCCGCGCGGTAATCCATGCGCAGGCCGGTGCGGCGCGCCAATGCACGGGCCAGCAGGCCGCTGAACACCAGGCTGATCGCCCAGTTGAACAGCGAGGTGCCGATGCTGACGAACGCCACGAACATCACCGCGCCGCGCGCCGTGCGCGGCAGTTGCGCGAGCCGCGCGATCACCTTCGAGGCCGGCGGGGACACCGCCACCACGTAGCCGGAGATCGCCACCACGGCCATCTGCATCGTGAACGGGATCAGGCTCCAGAAGCCGTCGCCGAACGCGATGCCCACCCGCTGGGCCGGCGCGCCGACCGCCAGCGCGCCCAGCGCGACGACGATCACGGCGATCGCCGCGAAGATATACGCATCGGGAAACCAGCGTTCGGCCCAGCGCGTGACGCGCGCGGCCAGCCGTTCCAGCGTGTTGCCGTTAGCCGTGGCGGCCTCGGGCGGTGTCGCTCGTGCGAGCTTGTCCATGGTGAATTCCCCCTTGCGTGGTTTTGGCTGTGTGGTTGCGGTGGTGTGCTTGTTCGGCGGTGCTGGCGTACTTACGCCTCCAGAACCAGATCCGACAGCGGGATCGCCTGGCAGGCGAAGCACATGTCGGGTTCGTCGGGCGCGTGCCCCGACAGGTGATCGGTGCTGCCGCGCGCCACCCGCACCGCGCAGCTTTCGCACTGGCCGACGCGGCAGCCGCTGGGCAGCGCAACGCCGAGGCCTTCGGCGAACGCCAGCAGGCTGCCGTGCGCGGGCGTCCAGCGCGCGGTGCGGTTCGAGCGCGCGAACGTGATCGTGAAGCTCTGCGAAGCATCGCCGCGCGGCATGGCCGGCGAGCGGAACGCTTCCTTGAAGATGTCGAACGCGGGCACGCCGCGTGCGGTGAGGCCGTCGATGATCGCGCTCATCATCGGCTCGGGGCCGCACAGGTAGAAGCGCGCGCGGCGCTCGATCAGCGCGGCGTCCACCACGCCGGCATCGAGATAGCCGGTGCGCTGGTAGTCGAGTCCGGCGATGTCGATGACGGGCCGCGGATGCGCGTAGCAATCGATCACGCGCAGCGTTGGCAGCGCCTCGCGCAACGCGTCGATGCGCTGCCGGAACGCATGCGCCGCGCCGTGGCGGTTGGCGTAGAACAGCCACACCTCGGGCAGGGCGCGCCGCGCGCCGGCCTGCGCCAGCGATTCCAGATACGACACGAACGGCGTGATGCCGATGCCGCCGGCGAACAGCACCACCGGCTGGCGCGAATGCAGCGGCAGCACGAACGTGCCGCCGGGCGCGCGCAACTGCACGGCGTCGCCCACGGCGAGCGCGCGATGAATGTGGCTCGACATCGCGCCGTGTTCCTGGTGGCGCACCGAGATCGTGTAGCTGCGGCGGCCCGCCTGTTGCGCCGCGCCGACCAGCGAATAGGCGCGCGTCGTGCCGCGCTCGCCGAGCCCGGCGACATGCACCGTGACGTGCTGCCCCGGCCGGTAGTCGGGCAGCGCGCCGCCGTCGCGCGCGGCGAACGTCACGGTGCGCACGCCTTCGGCTTCGTCCTGCAGGTGCGTCACCACGAAATCGCGCCAGCCGCTCCACGCGCGGCGCTCGCGCTCGAACGCCGGATCGGCTTGCAGGTCGCAGGCCAGCGCGCGCATCGGCATCGAGCCGGACAGCGGATCGTATTGCCGGCCCGACACCAGGTTGCTGAAGTTGCTGTTGAGCGGGCCGCGCGCGTCGAAGCCCGCGTGGCCGAGTTCGTCGCAGGCCTGCCACCAGCCGTATTCGGCGATCAGCACGTCGTCGGCCAGCGCCGGCTCCACGCGCGCGACGAAACGCGCGGCGCCGTGCTCGGTGCGCAGCACCACCCAGTCGTCGTTGACGATGCCCTTGCGCGCGGCCAGCGTGGCGCTGATCTCGACCAGCGGATAGGGCGCGCGCTTGCGCAGGCGCGTCACGCCGCGATGCTGGCTGTGGCAGTAATAGCCGTTCTTGGTCGAGGTCAGCACGTACGGGTAGGCCTCGCGATCCAGGCGGGCCTCGGCGGCGAGGCCGGCCGGCGGCACGTAGGCCGGCACGGGCGGGTAGCCGTGGCGCAGCAGCTTCTCCGAATACAGCTCCACGCGCAGCGTTTCGGTGCGAAAGCCGCGCGGCCCGTCGGCGCCGGGTTGCGCGTATTGCCGTTCGCGCTGCGCGAGCGGGCGCGCGATGCCTTCGGGGTGCGCGCGCAGCGTGGCCACGTCGAGGCCGAGCGGCGCGAGCATGTGGTTCCAGCCGGCCTCGATGCTGCCGCCGAAGAACGCCTCGCCCATGCCGAGCCGCGTGGCCAGCGCGAACACGATGTCGTAGTCGGCGCGGCTTTCGCCGCGCGGCGCGACCATGCGCTGGCGCAGTTGCACCAGTTCCACCGCGCGCTCGTCGATCTCGAAACCGATCCGCAGCCCCTCGCGTTCCCACGGCGTGTTGATCGGCAGGAAGATGTCGGCGTAGCGCGACGACGGCGTTTCGTACAGATCGCAGTGCACATGAAATTCGAGCCGACTCAGCGCCGCGTGGGCCGTTTGCGCGTCGGGCTGCGACACCAGCAGGTTGGTGCCGAACGCGAACAGCGCGCGCACCTTGTACGGCTCGCCGTCGAGCATCGCGCGGTACATGTCGCGCGCGGTCACCCAGCCCTGCGCGGGCGGGCCGAGCGGACGCTCGTCGAGGCCCAGCGCCTTGGCGCGCTGTTGCGGCGGGCACAGCGCATAGGTGCTCACCGCGTTCGACGGCTGCTTGACGTACTCGCGGTTCGCGCCGCGCCGGTCGAACGCGCCGGTCAGCGCATAGAGCGTGGCGATGGCGCGCTCGGTCTGCGTCGCGTTGGTGTGCTGGCCCACGCCCGACCACGCGTGATAGGCGATGCGGGCGCCCGGCGCGAGCAGCGCGGCGGCGCGTTCGAGCGCGTCCGGCGGCACGCCGGTGAGCGCCTCGACATGCTCGGGCGTGAACGCGTCGAGCGCGCGCACATAGCAGGCGAAGGCCGGCTCGCACGGGATCGACGCCACCGCGTAGGTGCCGTCGAGCGCGAAATCGGCCGGCGTGGTGGCGGCTTCCTCGCCGAGCGCTTCGGCGCGGCCTTGCCTGGCGTTCCAGATCACATGGCGGTTGGCCGCCGCGTGCGGATCGAGATCGCGCTCGCGCAGGAACCGGCCGGTGTCGCGGCGCACCAGCAGCGGCGCGTTGGTCCAGGTGCGCACGAACGCGTCGTCGTAGGCGCCGTTGGCGATCAGTTGCCGCGCGATGCCCATCGCCAGCGCCGCGTCGGTGCCGGGTTGCACGCGCAGCCACACGTCGGCCTCGCGGGCCAGCGCGGTCGGGCGCGGGTCGACCACGATCAGCTTCGCGCCGTTGCGGCGGCCCGCGGCGATCGCGTCGGCCTGCGCGAGCCAGGTATTGGCCGGGTTGGTGCCCCACAGCAGGATCACCTCGGCGTGCCGGTAATCGGCGGTGGGCATGCCGCAGCCGAACGTGAACGCGTGCGCCACGTCCTTGTGCCAGTTGCAGATTTCCGTCGCGTAGCAGATATTCGGGCTGCCGTACGACCAGATGAAGCGCTCGACCCAGTCGATGCTGTCGCTCATCGGCGTGCCGCTCGGGGTGGTCACGCCGAACGCCACCGATTCCGCGCCGTGCTCGCGGCGCAGGCTGCCGAGCTTGTCGGCGATCGCGTCGAGCGCCTCGTCCCAGCCGATCCGCACCCAGCCGGGGTCGGCCGCATCCTTCGGGGCGGTACGGCGCATCGGATGCAGCACGCGGTGCGGGCTGTGCACCAGTTCCGGCGCGGATTTGCCTTTCAGGCACATCGCGTGGCCGGTGGGGTGCTCGCGGTCGGGGCGAACTTCGGTCAACTGATCGCCGCGCACGACATTGATCGTGCCGCAGCGCGACCGGCAGAGCGTGCAGTAGCCCTTCTTTTCGTGCGTGGGAGGTGCGGTATCGGGTTCCATGCGACGATCCTACGAAACCACAAACGCCGCCAAATTCATCTTTTTGATCCGGCAATATCGGTTTTTTCAATATCTCGACGCCGGGAGCGCACCATGCCGAGACAGATCACGCTGCGCCAGATCGACTACTTCGTATCGGTGGCCGATACCGGGCAGATCTCGCAATCGTCGAATCTGTGCAACGTCTCGCAGTCGTCGATGACGATCGCCTTGCAGAACCTGGAGGACGCGGTGGGCGTGCCGCTGCTGTCGCGCCACGCCAAGGGCGTGCGCCTGACCGACGCCGGCATGCGCTTCCTGCGCCACGTGCAGCAGGCCCGCCAGTCGGTCGACGAAGCCGTGGTGGCGGCGCAGGAGGAACCGGGGCAGATCGCCGGCCTGGCGCGGATCGGCATGACGGAAACCATTTCTGCCTATCTATTGCCGGCCATCATGTCGGTCGTCACGCGCCGGTTCCGCAACCTCCAGGTGGAGGTGGTCGAACGCGACCGCGAGACCATCGAACAGCAATTAATCGAAGGAGAACTGGACGCGGCGCTGTTGCTGGTGTCGAATACGGCTCTCCACGACGATTTGAAGGGCGAGACGATGATCCGCTCGCCGCGCCGCCTGTGGACGCCGCCCGATCACCCGCTGCTCGAAGCGCAGCGCGTCACGCTCGAAGATGTCGCCCAAGAGAATTTCCTGCTGCTCGACATGGACGAGCACGTCCAGACGGTTGCCCGCTATTGGGGCAAGTTCGGCGTCGCGCCGCGCGTGCGCATGCAGAGCAAGTCGATCGAGGCCGTGCGCAGCCTGGTGGCGCTCGGCGAGGGCGTGACGATCCTGTCGGACCTGGTCTACCGGCCGTGGTCGCTGGAAGGCAGCCGCATCAGCCGGCGCGACCTGAGCGTCGAGGTGCCGACCATGGATGTCGGCGCGGTGTGGCGTCGCGACGCGGTGCCGAGCCGCCAGGTGCGGGTGCTGCTGGATCTGTTCCGCTCGTGGAAACGAACCGGCCCATAGGCTTGTGCGGATGGCCGCCGGGCCGGGCAGGGTGCATCATGTCGGTCTGTGTACCGGTATCGAACGATTGAATTGACGAAAGATGAAGAAAGCAAAACCCAAACTGACTCGCCAGGATGCCGAACGCCTTTTTGCCGGGCTGCCGGGCGCCGGCCTGAGCACCGGCACCAGCACGCGTTCGGCGAGCAAGCCGGTCAACCCGTTTGGCCCGAGCCCGATGTCCACCAACCCGCTCGCGCCGGTTCAGCGGCCTGACGACGAAAGCCGCCTCTGGAAAGACAACCTGATCACGCTGCCGATCGCGATCGAATTGCCGGCCGGCTATACGTCGGTGTCGCAGGTGCATGCCGCGATCGTGCGTGCCTGGCGCGTGCGGTGGGTGCGCGAGGCCGGCCATGAGGTGGTGGCCGAGTTCCCCGAGGGCTGGAAAGCCGTGCGCCCGCCCTCCGGCCCGATCGAGCTGCGCGATGCGTCGAACGCCGTGCGCGCCGTGTACGGCTGGTCCGAGGATGCCGAGGTACGCATTTTCACGCGCTACCAGGTCGAAACCCAGTCGAACAGTTCGAGCGGCATGGGCAGCCTGCTGATTCGCGACCGCGCGACCGGCAAGATCCTCGAACGCTCGTCGATCTGGTCGGCCATGACCGGCAACCGGCACCCCGAGTGGCAGCGCCTGTCGGGCTGGCTCGCCGAGCATTTCCCGCAACACCGCGATCCGTTCCGCTACTGGGACGATTGCGAAGCCGGCGCGGCCGAGAGCGCCCAGCCGGCCTGATTCTCTCCGGCGTTGCCGGACAACCCATGGCTTGAAACGCCCGAGGCATTGCCGGCCTGCGGGTTTTTTATTGCCGGTGTCGATGCACCGGGATGACGAGCTTGCCGTATCCGCTTGTGTGCCCTCGACAATTACGCTGTAATAGCGCGCATTCCGTTTTGTGCCGCGATTCAGCGTCACCGGATTATCAGAAAATCAAACGAATCGCATGCGCCCGGAAATGTTTTGCCGCCGGGCCCATGAAGTTTCGATGAAAAGGCGCGGCGCGTTCAATCAAGCACGGATCGCCGCTCGGGGGTAGTCCGGAATCCGCTCGCCCATACGGGACGGGCTCTCCCGCGCGCGTGGGATCGATATCGGATCGATATCGGGCCGATGCTTCGCGTCGTTCGCTGTCTGTAAAACAGCCTGGAACCTGGAGAGAACCGATGTCGAAGCTTGCCAATCAATTCCGTAACAAGCGCGAGAAGCCGTATCACTGGGCGATGCTGATCTGCGGCGTGTTGTTATGGTTTGCCATTTACGTATCCGTCGTCGCGGCGATGGACAGTCCGAAACACCGGCCCTTCGCGGTGATGTTCGTGCAATACGCGATCATGTTCGGCATTTTCCATTGGCTGGCCGGCGCCGCGTATCGCGCCACCGCCTACGGCAACATGGTGCTGATCGGCCCGAAGCAGTTTCCGCGCTTGCACGCGATGGTGGTGGAGGCCTCGGAGGCGATCGGCCTGGCCGTGCCGCCCGAAACCTTCATCTACAACTCGAACGGCGTGTTCAATGCGTTCGCGCGGCGGCTGTTCGGCGGCGGGCGGTATGTGTTCCTGACGTCGGCGCTGGTGGAGGCGAACGACGACGCGCAGGTGCGCTTCGTGATCGGCCATGAAATCGGCCATCACGCGGCCGGCCACCTGAACCCGTGGCTCAACATGATCAAGCTGCCGGCCCATGTGGTGCCGTTCCTCGGCAAGGCCTATTCGCGCTCGCGCGAATATACGTGCGACCGGATCGGCACCTATCTGGCGAAGGATGCGGCGTCCTCGCGCAGCGCGTTGCAGATGCTCGGCTGCGGCTGCCGCCGCCTGAACGCCGAGATGGATTGCGAGGCGTTCATCGCGCAGGAGCGGATGGTGCCGCCGATATTCGGCTTCCTGACCGAAATCAACCGCTCGCATCCGCGCCTGACGCGCCGGGTCGCCGCCATCAACGCCGATGTCGCCGGGCGCGGCTATGCCGCCGCGTCACAGCAAACGCGAGCGCAGGCCGGGTTCGATCGCGAGCCGTCGCTGCACGCCGGCCTCGACTGAGCCACGCCCGCC
>NZ_BAAILN010000044.1:160864-176189 GCF_054589155.1 Burkholderia sp. 3C | reverse complement strand
CTACCGCGCCACGCGGTAGCGCGCACCCACATGCGGCGCGCTCAGGCGCGCCGAACCGCCCAGCAGCTTTTCGCGCAGCGTGCCCGCTTCGTAGCGCGTCTTGTACGCGCCGCGCCGCTGCAACTCGGGCACCAGCAAGCGAACCACATCCTCGAACGTGCGCGGCGACTCGACCCAGGCCAGGTTGAAACCGTCGAGGTCCGCGTCCTCGGCCAGCGCCTGCAGTTCGTCGGCCACCTGCGCCGCATCGCCCACCACCACCGCGCCGCGCCCGCCGATCGCGACGAACTCCACCGCGTCGCGCACGGTCCAGACCTTCTCCGGATCGAGCTTGCTGAACGACGCCAGCGCCGATTGGCCCGCGTCGGTATCCACATAGGCCAGCGTATCGTCGGGGCGGTAGCGCGACAGATCGATGCCGGTCCAGCCCGACAGCAGCGCCAGCGCGCCTTCGTGATCGGCGCGGGCGCGATAGGCGGCGTGGCGCGCCTGCGCCAGTTCGGCGGTTTCGTCGACGATGACCGTCAGCATGGCGAACAATTTCGCGCTGTCGGGCGCGCGGCCGGCCTCGACCAGCGCCTGTCGGGCCGCTCGCGCGGAGGCCTGCAGGCCCTTGCGGGTGGGCGCGCCCAGAAAGATGCATTCGGCGTGCTCGGCCGCGAAGCGCGTGCCGCGCGCCGAGCCGCCGGCCTGGAACAGCAGCGGCGTGCGTTGCCGCGACGGCTCGCACTGGAACACGCCCTCGCTGCGGAAATGCGGGCCGTCGTGGCGGATCGCATGAATGCGCGACGGGTCCGCATACACGCCGCGCTCGCGATCGCGTTGCACCGCGCCGTCTTCCCAACTGCCTTCCCAGAGCTGGTAGCACACCGACATGAATTCGTCGGCCCGCTCGTAGCGCGCGTCGTGCGCGCGCAGCGCGTCCTGACCGAGATTGCGCGCCCCGCTTTGCAGATACGAGGTGACGATGTTCCAGGCCACCCGGCCGCGGCTCAAATGGTCGAGCGTGGTGAAGCGGCGCGCGAGCAGGTACGGCGATTCGTAGGCCACCGACACGGTCAGGCCGAAGCCGAGGTGCTCGGTGGCGTGCGCGAGCAGCGGGATCAGCACGGCCGGATCGTTCATCGGCACCTGCGCGGCCGAGCGCAGCGCGGCTTGCGGGCCGTCGCCGAACACGTCGTACACGCCGATCACGTCGCCGAGGAACAGGCCGTCGAACAGGCCCGCTTCGAGCGTTTTGGCGATGTTCACCCAATACGCGGTGTCGAGATAGCCGAACGAGGCGTCGGCCTCGGCGGTCCATTGCCCCGGCGCTAGATGCGCCACGCAGTTCATCATGAAGGCGTTGAAGCGGAGTTGACGTGGCATCGCGGAAAGCGCCCGTGGCTGGCTGGAAAACCAGCGATTCTAGGCGGCGGGGCGCACGGCCGACATCGCCGGTTCGGCATATCGTTATCGCAGACAAACTGCAAAGCAAAGCAGAAAACCTCGTTGGCCTGATGAAGGTTTCGGTGCTCTACTGGCCGGCTTTTCTCGTCTCCTGCTGCCTGGCCGAATCATGTCGACTCACTCCGCAACATCGCGCAGCCCGAAGGCGGGCGCCGCGCGCGTCGGCTTTGCCGCGTTCATCGGCACCACCATCGAGTGGTACGACTTCTACATCTACAGCACCGCGTCGGCACTGATCTTCAGTCATGCGTTCTTTCCGCCCAGCACCAATCCGCTGGCGGGCATCCTCGGCGCGTTCGCGGCCTACGGCGTGGGCTTTTTCGCGCGGCCGGTGGGCGCGGTGATCGCCGGCCACTTCGGCGACCGCATCGGCCGCAAGCGCGTGCTGGTGTTCTCGCTGGTGCTGATGGGCGTGGCCACGGTGCTGACCGGGCTGCTGCCGACCTACGCCACGGCGGGCCTGCTGGCCACCGTGCTGCTGGTCGCGCTGCGGCTGCTGCAAGGCATCGCCACCGGCGCGGAGTGGGGCGGGGCGTCGCTGCTGTCGGTCGAACATGCCAGCGCGCGCACGCGCGGGCTGCTCGGTTCGTTCACGCAGGTCGGCTCGGCCGCCGGCATGTTGCTCGCGTCGGGCACGTTCCTGGGCGTGCGCGCGTGGCTCACGCCCGAGGCGTTCTCCGATTGGGGCTGGCGCCTGCCGTTCCTGTTCAGCGTGGTGCTGGTGGCGGTGGGGATCTTCGTGCGCACGCGCATTCGCGAGCCGGAGCCGTTTCTCGCCGCGCAGGCCGAAGGCCGGCTCAAGCGCCTGCCGGTGGCGGAAGTGTTTCGCCATCACCGCCGCGCGCTGCTGGTCACGATCGGCCTGCGGCTGCTGCAGCCGGCCATGTACGCGATCGTCACCACCTATGCGATCAGCTATCTGAACCTCAAGCGCAACGGCGCCTCGTATGCGCTCGGCGCGGTGATCGTGGGCTCGGCGGTGGCGATCGTCGCCACGCCGCTGTGGGCCGCGCTGTCGGACCGGGTCGGCCGCCGCCGGCCCGCGATCTGGGCCGTGGTGGGCATTTCGCTGCTGGTCTGGCCGTTCTTCTGGTTCCTCGATCACGGCGACCTGCGCTATCTGCCGCTGGTGTTCGCGATCGAACTGGCCGTGTTCGACGCCGCGATCTACGCACCGGGTGCGGCCTGGTTCGCGGAACAGTTTCCGGTGGAGGTGCGCTACAGCGGCATCTCGCTCGGCTACCAGATCGGCACGCTGATCTCGGGCGGCCTGACGCCGTTCGTGGCGGCGGCGCTGCTCGCGGTGGGCGGCGGCTCGCCGTGGCTGATTTGCGCCTATATTTCAGCGTTGGGCGCGCTGAGTTTGATCGCGGTGCTGGCCGCGGCGGACCCGGCCCGGCGCGCGGCGGGTGGTGGTGCGGGCGGTGCTGCGGGTAGTGACGCATCGCCGGTTCGCGGCGAAGCCACGCTGGCCGGCCCGCGCTGATTCCCCTTTCCAACAGGACACATTGATCATGAGCGGTTCACGCCTGCATGACGAAGAAGCGCGGATTCTCGGCGCGCTCGAACGGCAGCACGCCGGCCCGAAGGCGTTTCGCGCGATGTCGGCGCCGGTGTGGCGCGCGGGGCAACTGTCGGAGAAGGACAAGCATCTGGTGGCCGTCGCGATCGCGCAGGTCACGCGCTGCGCGTTCTGCATCGAGCATCACGCGGCGCTCGCGCGCCGCTGCGGTGCGAACGAGCAGGAAGCGCTGGCGGTCAGCTACCTGAGCGCCGCGCTCGAATCGCTGGGCGACGCGGCCGTGTCGCTCGATGGCGGCCAACTCGCGATCGCCGACGAAGCGGCGCTGCGCGGCAGCGACATCGCCCGCGCGCGGCTGCGTTTCGCGCAGGCCGTGTTCGATACCGAAGACTTGACGCCGGGGCTGGTATGGGTGGCCGCCGCCGCCGCGGCCTACACGCAATCGAACGAGGCGCGCCGGCAGGTTTTCCACGACGCCGCGCTGGCCACGCCCGGCAACGCTGCGGCGCTCGACGAAGCCTATGCGATCGCCGTCGTGCTGCGCGCCGGCGCGGTGTACGCGCACACGCTGCACGTGGTAGACGCGTTCCGCGAGCCGGGCGCGGCCTGACGCTGATGCCGGCACCGCCCGGCGGCGCTCAATACGCCACGCGCATGCTGCGCGTGCGCGTGCGCCGGATCAGGTCGAGAAACGCGAGCAGGATCGGCGAACTTTCCTGCTTGCGGTACAGGCAGCTCAATTCGATGTCGCGCAACTGGCTCGACTGCAACGGCCGATAGACCACGCCGGGCAGGCGCAGGTTGGCCGCCGATTCTGTCGTCACGCACACGCCGAAGCGGCTCGATACGAACGCGATGCACGTCACCACGTCCTCCACTTCCTGCTCGACGCGCAGCGCGACGCCCTCGGCGCGAAACGCCGCCGCCACCTCTTGCGCGAGGCCGTGCACGGGTGCGTTCGGATAGAGGATCATCGGTTCGCCATCGAGGTCGCGCAGCGTGATGCGCTTTTTCGCGCACAGCGGATGGCCTTCGTACAGCGCTACCAGGAATTTCTCGCGCTGCACCCAATCCACGCCGATATCGGGTTCGTCGGGCACCAGCCGGTTGAAGCCGATCGTGATGCGCCGCTCGCGCAGCGCGGCGATCTGCTCGGCTTTCGACAGGTTGCGGATGCTGATCTTCACGTTCGGCCGCTCGGCATGGAATTCGGCGAGCAGGCGCGGAATGACGTTGAGGATGCCTGAACTGAAGATGCCCACGTCGAGGCTGCCCACGTAGCCCTGGCCGGCCAGCCGCGTGCGCTCCTCGGCGCGGCGCGACAGCGACAGGATGTTCGGCACCTCGGCCAGCAGCGCGTGGCCGGCCTCGGTCAGCTCCGCGCCCTTGGTGGTGCGAACGAACAGCGGCGCGCCGATTTCCTCCTCCAGCGCGCGAATGTGCCGCGTCAGCGGCGGCTGCGCCATATGCAGCTTCTCGGCGGCCCGGCTGAAATTCAGCTCCTCGGCCAGCGCCAGAAAGTAGCGCATCTGCTTGATTTCCATCCCGCCTCCTTGCGCGCGGCCGATACCGTTGCGGTATCGCTTTGCCGTTTTGCCGTATTGAAACGCAAGATCGGGGCGGCGGCAAGCCGGCTGCGCCGGGCGGCTTCCGTATACGATGAGCGCCATGCCGCCCACCCGCGCCGGGGCGCTTGCGCCCCCGGTTTTCCTTCCCCGAGCTTGCCTGCCCGACACGATGAACCTGTTCGACGAACCGAAAATCGATTGCCATAACCACGTCTTCGATCCGCGGCGCTTTCCGTATTCGCCCACCACGCCGTACCGGCCGAGCCAGCAGGAGATCGGCACCGCCGCGCAGTTCACGCGCGTGCTCGATGCATGCGGCGTGCGGCACGCGCTGCTGGTCGGCCCGACCAGCGGCTATCGCACCGACAACCGCTGCATGCTCGACGCGATCGCGCACGGCGGCGGCCGCTTCAAGGGCGTGGCGGTGGTGGAGAACGACATCGCGCCCGAGGCGTTGTTCGCGCTGCGTGATGCGGGGGTGGTGGGCGTGGCGCTCAACCCGGCGCTCGAAGGGCTGGAGGTGTTCGACGATGCCGGCACGCTGTTCGCGATGCTGGCCGATCACGGTTTGTTCGCGCAGATCCAGGTGGCCGGCGATCAGTTGCCGCACCTGCTGCCGCTGATCGAATCGACGCGTGCGCGCGTGCTGATCGATCATTGCGGCCGACCGGACGTGGCGCACGGCGTCGGCCAGCCGGCGTTCCAGGCCTTGCTGCGGCTTGCGCAAACAGGCCGCGTGACCGTGAAATTGTCAGGGATGCAGAAGTTCTCGCAGCGTTCGCATCCGTATCAGGATGCGCACGCGTACCTGTTCGCGCTGCTCGACGCATTCGGCCCGGAACAGTGCGTGTGGGGTTCGGACTGGCCGTTCCTGCGCGCGCCCGAGCGGATGGACTACGCGCCGCTGCTGGCGCTGTTCGGCGAACTGGTGCCGGATGCGGCCGTGCGCCGCCGGATTCTGTGGGACACGCCGCGCCGGCTGTTCGGCTTCGGGGAATAAGACCATACCGATCCGGTATCGGTTTTTCAAAAATCGGTATTGGACGGTATCCGCGCCCACCGCGCATCATGCGTTCCATCGAGACGGAAGGCGAGCCGCCCGCCGTCCTACATGGAGACCCGCATGCGCATCGGCAATCAACAGGACGTCACGCGCGCCGTGCTCGCGCCGGGTTCGTGCGTGCGCTCGCCGCCGACCCATACCGCCGCCTGACCGATTTCCCCCATTCCCCCGCTGTCGAACCGAGACCCATCATGCCGATTGTTCATATCTCCCTCGTCGAGGGCCGCGACGAGGCCGCCATCAAGGCCTGCGTGAAGGCCGTCGCCCAGACCGTGCACGAAACGCTGGGCGCGCCGCTCGACACCATCCGCGTGTACGCCACCACCACGCCCGCCAGCTTCTGGGCCGTCGGCGGCCAGACCAAGGACGAACTGTCCGCGCCGAAGCCCGACGTTCAGGAGAACGGACAATGACGCCCGAGGCGATCCGCCAGGCCGCCGACGCGCTGGCCGACGCCGCCCGCACGCGGCGCGCGATCGCGCCGCTGCGCGAGACGTTCGAGGGGCTGTCGATCGACGACGCCTACGCGATCCAGCGCGTCAACACCGAGCGCCGCCTGGCCGAAGGCCGCCGCCTGGTCGGCTGCAAGATCGGCCTGACCTCGGCGGCGGTGCAGAAGCAACTGGGCGTGGGCCAGCCCGATTTCGGCATGCTGTTCGACGATTTCGGCTTCGGCGACGGCGAACCGATTCCGGCGTCGATCCTGATGCAGCCGAAGATCGAGGCGGAAATCGCGTTCGTGATCGGCCGCGACATCGCGGTGGACAACCCCGGCCAGCTCGACGTGCTCGATGCGATCGACTACGCGCTGCCGGCGCTCGAAATCGTCGGCAGCCGCATCGCCGACTGGAACATCCGCATCGCCGACACGATCGCCGACAACGCATCGTCGTCGGCCTACGTGCTCGGAACCCGCCCGCGCAAATTGTCCGAATTCGACCTGCGCCTGTGCGGCATGGCGATGGAGCGCCGTGGCGAGCCGGTGTCGGTGGGCGCGGGCGCGGCCTGCCTCGGCAACCCGATCAACGCCGTGGTGTGGCTCGCGCGCACGATGGCGCGGCTCGGCACCCCGCTGAAGGCCGGCGACCTGGTGTTGTCGGGCGCACTCGGGCCGATGGTGCCGGTTGCGCCGGGCGACATCTTCGAGGCCCGCATCAACGGGCTCGGCGCGGTGCGCGCCGTGTTCGACTCCGATTCCACCGCATCCGCGAGCGAGGCCCGCCAATGAGCCAGATCACCGAATACGCGAGCCTGCTCGACGACGCCGCGCGCGAGGCGCGCGAGATCGAACAGTTCGATACCGACCACCGCCTGTCGCTCGACGATGCATACCGCATCCAGGCTGCCTCGATCGAGCGCCGTCTCGCGCGCGGCGAGCGCCGGGTCGGCGTGAAGATGGGCTTCACGAGCCGCGCGAAGATGGTGCAGATGGGGCTGTCCGACGTGATCTGGGGCCGCCTGACCTCGGCCATGCAGATCGAGGAGGGCACCGCGATCGATTTCTCGCGCTTCGTGCACCCGCGCGTCGAGCCGGAAATCGCGTTCGTGCTCAAGCACGCGCTCGACGGCGACGTGACCGGCCCGCAGGCGCTGGCCGCCGTGGAAGCGATCGCGCCCGCGCTCGAAATCATCGATTCGCGCTACCGCGATTTCAAGTTCACGTTGCCCGAGGTGATCGCCGACAACGCGTCGTCGAGCGGCTTCGTGATCGGCGCGTGGCGCGATCCGAAAACGGATTTCAGCAACCTGGGCCTGACGCTCAATATCGACGGCCGTGTGGTGCAGGTCGGTTCGACCGCCGCGCTGCTCGGCCATCCGCTGCGCTCGCTGGTGGCCGCCGCGCGTTTGTCGGCGCAGGCCGGCGAGCCGCTGCAGGCCGGCTGGATCGTGATGGCGGGCGGCGCGACGCCGGCCGAGTGGATCGCGCCGGGGCAATACGTCTCGGTCGAGATGGAGCAGCTCGGCAGCGCCGGGTTCCATGTGAAGCGTTGAATGCGATGCCGGCGGCGGCGAAAGAAAGGCCGGCCGCCGGCGAACGGGAGTGAATGATGAATCGCAAGGTGAAAGTGGCCATCATCGGGCCGGGCAATATCGGCACGGACCTGATGATCAAGGTGATGCGCAACAGCCGGCACCTCGAAATGGGCGCGATGGTGGGCGTTGATCCGAACTCGGACGGCCTCGCGCGCGCGGCCCGGCTGGGCGTGCCGACCACGGCCGAGGGCCTCGACGGGCTGCTCAAGCTCGACGTGTTTGCGCAGATCGACGTGGTGTTCGACGCCACCTCGGCAGGCGCGCATGCTCGGCATAACGAAGTATTGCAGGCGCACGGCGTGCAGGTGATCGACCTGACGCCGGCCGCGATCGGCCCGTACGTGATTCCGGCGATCAACCTCGAAGCCGAGAACGCGTCGAACATGAACATGGTGACGTGCGGCGGGCAGGCCACGATCCCGATCGTGGCGGCCGTGTCGCAGGTGGCGAAGGTGCATTACGCGGAGATCGTCGCGTCGATTTCGAGCAAGTCGGCCGGCCCCGGCACGCGCGCCAATATCGACGAGTTCACCGAGACCACCCGCGCCGCGATCGAGAAGCTCGGCGGCGCGGCGCGCGGCAAGGCGGTGATCGTGCTGAACCCGGCCGAGCCGCCGCTGATCATGCGCGATACGGTGTTCGTGCTGTCCGAGGCGGCCGACACGGCGCGCATCGAGCAGAGCATTACCGAAATGGTGGCGCGCGTGCAGGCCTACGTGCCGGGCTATCGCCTGAAGCAGCGCGTGCAGTTCGACACGATCCCGGCCGACCAGCCGCTCAACGTGCCGGGCCTCGGGCTGCGGCACGGCATCAAGACCTCGGTGTTCCTCGAAGTGGAGGGCGCCGCCCATTACCTGCCGTCGTATGCCGGCAACCTGGACATCATGACCTCGGCCGCGCTCGCGTGCGGCGACATGATGGCCCGCCGCCGGATCGAAGCCGGCATCTCGCGTGCACTGAAGGAGACCGCGCAATGAGCGTCAGCGACCGCAAGCTTTATATCTCGGACGTCACGCTGCGCGACGGCAGCCACGCGATCCGCCATCAATACAGCCTGGCCAACGTGCGTGCGATCGCCGCCGCGCTCGACGGGGCCGGCGTGGACAGCCTCGAAGTGGCGCACGGCGACGGCCTCGAAGGCTCCAGCTTCAACTACGGCTTCGGCGCGCACAGCGACGTGGAATGGATCGCGGCGGCGGCCGAGAGCGTGACGCGCGCGAAGATCGCCACGCTGCTGCTGCCCGGCATCGGCACCACCCACGACCTGCGCAATGCCTACGACGCCGGCGCGCGCGTGGTGCGCGTGGCCACGCATTGCACCGAGGCCGACGTGTCGCGCCAGCATCTCGAATACGCACGCGAGCTGGGCATGGACCCGGTCGGATTCCTGATGATGAGCCACATGACCACGCCGCAGAAGCTGGCCGCGCAGGCCAAGCTGATGGAAAGCTACGGCGCGACCTGCGTGTACGTGGTCGATTCGGGCGGCGCGCTCGGCATGAACGACGTGCGCGAGCGGTTCCGCGCGTTCAAGGACGTGCTGAAGCCTGAAACGCAAACCGGCATTCACGCGCACCACAACCTGAGCCTCGGCGTGGCGAATTCCATCGTCGCGGTGGAAGAAGGCTGCGACCGCATCGATGCGAGCCTGGCCGGGATGGGGGCGGGCGCCGGCAACGCGCCGCTGGAGGTGTTCGTGGCGGCCGCCGCGCGGCTCGGCTGGAATCATGGTTGCGATTTGTACCGCCTGATGGACGCGGCCGATGACCTGGTGCGGCCGTTGCAGGATCGCCCGGTGCGGGTCGATCGCGAGACGCTCGCACTCGGCTATGCCGGCGTGTATTCGAGCTTCCTGCGCCATGCCGAGGTGGCCGCCGCGAAGTACGGCCTGAAGACGGTCGATATCCTCGTCGAGCTGGGCCGCCGCAAGATGGTGGGCGGCCAGGAGGACATGATCGTCGACGTCGCGCTCGATCTGCTCGCGCGCGCCGAACCCGAGGCGCACGCGCCGGTATGACCGCCGCATGACGCATCCCGTGTAAGACACGATTGCGCAAATCTTCCTGCGAATTTTTCTGTTGTAACGCCGAAGTTAAGCATCCGTTAAGCCCCGCCCCCGCATGCTGGTCGCCGACCGGAGCGGGGCACTCGCGCCACGCCGCGCACGCCTCCCCGCCCGGATTTCAACACACGGTGCCCGGCTCGCCGCCGCGCGCCGGGCCGTCTCATGGGGAATTGCCGGATGTCGAATGTGCCTCTCAAACCGGCGCGTCGCGGCGCGTTGACGCTGGTTGCCGGCCGACGCGATGCCGGGTGCCGCGCCGCGCACCGGACCGCGCACCTTGCGCAGGACGATCCACCGCCTGCCATGCCTGATGCGGCGTTGCCGCCGCGCTGGTTCGAGGAATGGATCGGTTATGTCGGCGACCGCGCCGACGTGGCGCCGTCGCCGAAGCGGAGCGGCTGAACGATGGCGCCGAACCTCGAAGATGCCACCGAGGGCGCGGGCGAGCCGTACCGCCCGCTCGGGCTGGCCGAGCTGCTGCGCGCGGCCGGGCAGGGGCTGGACCTCACGCCGCTCGGCGCGCAACTGGTCCGCTATCTGGAGACCCACGACGAGCCCGATGCACTGCTCGAACTCGCGCTCGTGCTCGAACTGAAGTACCAGCCCGAGGCGGCCGCGCAGGTGCAGCAACTGGCGCTCGCGAATCGTCAGCACTACGTGCCGCCGCGCGCCGCGTCGCCCGGTGCGCCGCGCCTGCTGGTGCTGAAGACGCCCGGCGATCTGATCGCCAACACGCCGTTCGAATGCCTGATCGAGCGGGCCGATCTGCACGTGGACGTGCTGTACGTGGACGACGCGCTGCCGCTGCCCGCCGCGTTGCCGCCGCACGACGTGCTGCTGGTGGCGGCCTGCGCGTCGGACGCCAACGCGCCGCGCCTCGCGCGCATGGCGGCGCTGGCCGCGCGCAGCCCGCGCCCGCTGATCAACGCGCCGCAACGCATCGGCTCGACCGCGCGCGAGGCGGCGTTCGCGCTGCTCGGCGATCAGCCCGGCATCCGCATGGCCGAGACGGTGCGCGTGCCGCGCGAACGGCTGGCCGACGCCGCGCGAGACGGTGCGCCGGTGGCCGGCCTGAACGCCGCCTATCCGCTGATCGTGCGGCCGGTGGGCTCGCACGCGGGGCGCGGGCTGGTGCGCATCGATGCGCCGGCCGACTTCGACGCGTATCTGCAGGCCATGGCGGGCGAGGCGTTCTACGTCGCGCCGTTCGTCGACTACCGCAGCGACGACGGCCTTTACCGCAAGTACCGGATCGTGATGTGCGACGGCGTGCCGCTCGTATGCCACATGGGGATTTCGTCGCACTGGATCGTCCATTACCCGTACGCGGAAATGGCCGGCGACACGTCGCGGCGCGACGAGGAAGCGCATTGCTTCGCCAGCTTCGACGCCGATTTCGCGGTGCGCCACCGCGAGGCGTTCGCGCGCATCGCGGCGCGCACCGGCCTCGATTACGTGGGCCTCGATTGCGCCGAGACGCGCGACGGCGCGCTGCTGATCTTCGAGACGGCCACCGCGATGGTGGTGCACGACATCGACGATCCCGCGCTGTACCCGTACAAGCTGCCGCAGATGCAGCGCGTGTTCGACGCGTTCCTCGCGATGATCACGCGGCGCGCGGCTTTGTCCGACGCCGCCGGTTTCATCGGTTCTCCTGACGTTCCCGAATCTCCCGAATCTCCCGACGCCCGAGCATGACGAATCCCAACGCCCTCAATTTTTCCGGCGGCCCCGGCGCGCTGCCCGAGGTGGTGCTGGCCCAGACGCGCGACGCGATCGTCGCGCTGCCCGACACCGGCCTGTCGATCCTCGGCACCAGCCATCGCTCCGAATGGTTTCGCGCGCTGCTGCTGGAGGCCGAACGCAACCTGCGCGAGCTGCTGGGCCTGTCCGACGATTACGCCGTGACGTTCCAGCAGGGCGGCAGCAGCCTGCAGTTCGCGATGATCCCGATGAACTTCGCCACGCCCGACCATGCGCCGCCCGAATACGTGGTGTCCGGCTACTGGAGCCGCCGCGCCGCGCGCGATGCCGCCAGCGTCGGCCCGGCCACGGTGGCGTGGGACGGCGAGGCGCGCGGCTTCGTCGATCTGCCCGACCTGCGCGCGCTCGCGCCCGATCCGCACGCGGCCTATCTGCACTACGTGTCGAACGAGACGGTGGAGGGTTTGCAGTTCGACGCGCTCGATACCGAACTGGCGGTGCCGGTGATCGCCGACATGTCGTCGGATTTTTTGTCCGCGCCGCTGCGCATGGATCGCTATGCGATGCTCTACGCGCATGCGCAGAAGAACCTCGGCCCGTCGGGCGTGACGGTGGCGATCGTGCATCGCTCGCTGCTGGCGCGCGTGCCGGCCACGCTGCCGGCGATGCTCGACCATCGCATCCATGTGGCGCACGGCTCGAACTACAACACGCCGCCGGTGTTCGCGATCTACGTGCTGACGCTGGTGTCGCGCTGGCTGCGCGACGAGGTGGGCGGGCTGGCGGCGATGGGCGAGATCAACGCGCGCAAGTCGGCGCGGCTGTTCGCGACGCTCGACGCGCTCGGCGACGCCGTGTCGATCCACGCCGCGCCGCGCTGGCGCTCGCGCATGAACGTGGCGTTCTCGTTCAAGGACGCCTGGATGGACGACGCGTTCGTGGATTACGCGGGGCGCTACGGCATCGTCGGGCTGGACGGGCACCGCTCGATCGGCGGGCTGCGCGCGTCGCTCTACAACGCGGTGACGGAGGAGGCGGTCGAGACCTTGTGCGAGGCGCTGCTGACGTTCGTGCGCACGCGGCTTTGAGCGGGGCGGGGGCGAGGTGACGGCGCCAACGGCGTAAGCGACGTTGCCGCCTTGGGGCGAGGCGTTATCGAATCGAAACGGATGTCATGGCGTCGTCGCGCCGCGCGAGCCGGTGCATGAGCGGGCCGGGCGTGGCAGTATGTGCGCGCATCGCATTCATCGCGATGACACGACAGAGCCCAGGCACCGCGATGCGGCAGCCGGGCCGTCCCACCGTTCGACGCCACTTCATCCGCATGACATCGCAATCCGCTTACACGATCCGGCTGGCCGACGGCCAGCACGACGCCGCGCGCGCCTGGCTCGCGCAACACCTGAACCAGTACAACGACGCGCAATCGGGCCAGCCCGACAACACCCCGCTCGACCTGATCGTGACCGATCCGGCCACCGGCGCGGTGCTCGGCGGCCTGACCGGCCGCACCTCGCTCGGCGTGCTGTTCATCGACATGTTCTATCTGTCCGAGCCGTTGCGCCGGGGCGGCGTCGGCAGCGAACTGCTGCGGCAGGCGCAGGCCGAGGCGCGCCGGCGCGGCTGCGAGCACGCGGTGCTCTACACCATCTCGTTCCAGGCGCCGCGCTTCTACGAGAAGCACGGCTTCACGGTGTTCGGGGAGATCCCGTGCCAGCCGGCCGGGGTGTCGCGCTACTTCATGCGCAAGGCGCTGCGCGACGAATGAGGCTTGAGGCGTGAGGCGTGAAGCCCGCGTCGCGCAGGGGAGGGCTTACTTCTTGTCGCCCACCAGCCCGGTGCGCTCCTGCACGCCCCAATGGCGGTTGCCGCGCAGGAAGTAGAGCCAGCCGAGCGCGGCGCCGGCATGGCGCAGCACCTGGAAGCTGAACGGTTCGAACACCGAAGCGACGAACGCGATCGCGAGGCTCGACTGTTCGCGGTAGCCGGTCCAGCGCCGATACAGGTGGATCGACCACAGGTGGAACGCGAAATCGATCGCGATCTTCGCGCCGATCACGCCCGAGATCGACAGCGCGGTGTGGAAGCGGTGCTCGCAGAGGAACACCAGCAGCAGCGCGATCGCGGTCAGGCCGTAGATCGGCTGCAGCGTGTCGAGCGCCTTGACCGGCAGCATCAGCAGGCCGAGCTGGCCGTAGCGGCGGTTGCCGGTCATGTCGCGGTTCCAGTACTGCGTCTGCAGGAAGCCCGCGAACCAGCGGCGGCGCTGGCGCAGGAACGCGCGCAGCGTGCCCGGCGCATCGGTGTGCGCGTGGGCGTCGCCGATCACGCGCACCCGCCAGGTTTCGCCCTGCTCGACGGCGTAGCGGCGCAGCCGGTGAATCAGTTCGTAATCCTCGACAAGACATTCGCCGTCGAAGCCGCCCACCTTCAGCACCGCGTCGCGGCGGAAGCACGCGAACGCGCCCGAGATCAGCAGCAGGCTGTCGGCGCGCATCCACGCGAAGCGCGACATGAAGTTGCGGATGTACTCGTAGGTCTGGAACCACTGGAAGAAGCGGCCCGACAGATCGCGCGCGCAGATCGGCGTCAGGATGCCGGTGGCGGCCACCAGCTCAGGCTCGGCCACGAACGCGCGGCGCATCGCGGCGCAGGCGTCGGGCGCGAGCCGGGTATCGGCGTCCACCGTCAGCACGGCGTCGGTCTCGACATGCAGCAGCGCGGCGTTCAGCGCGGCGGCCTTGCCGCCGTGCGGCACGCGCAGCCAGCGCAAGGTGGGATACAGCGTGCTCGGCGCGCTCAGTTCGCCGTCGGGCGCCTGCACGAGGCCGTATTGCTGGGTCAGCACGGCGATGGTGTCGTCGGTCGAGCCGTCGTCGGCGAACACGATCTGGTGCAGCGGCTCGGTCTGGCCGAACAGGCCGTCGAGCGTGACCTTGATGACGGGCGCCTCGTTGTAGGCCGCCACCACCACGCCGAGCGTGGGCTGGGGCACGCCCGGGGCGGGCTGCGCCGGCGCATGCACGGCCGACAGCTTGCCGGCCAGCGGCCAGATCTTGACCGCCACGAACGCGAGCAGCAGCGTGTCGTAGATCACATACGCAATGCCGACCGACCAGGACACCAGGCCCGGCAGCAGCGCGCGCGTGATCAGCAGAATCCACACCGCCATCGCGCCGCCGTGGATCAGCACGCTGATCAGCGTGGTGCCGCGCGGCGTGAGGCGCGGCGACATGCGGGTGCGGGCCAAGTCGAGCGCCTCGCGCGCGGCGGCCGTCACGGCGCGTGCGGCGGCGGCGCGGGCCGACGCGCTCTTGGCGACAGTCAGGGCAGACGAGGGCGTGCTCACGGCAGCATCCGGCGCAGGACCGATTCGCGATCGAACAGCTCGTGCTTGAGCGCGCCGAGCACATGCATCGCCAGCACCACGTAGAGCGCGTAGGCGGCCCAGGTGTGCATCGTGCCGAACAGGCCGTGCAGGTAATTTTTCAGGTCGGGCTGCAGGTTCTCGATGAAGCCCAGGCGGAACCACGGGATCACGTAGTACAGCGACATCGGGTGGGTGGCCGCGCCGTCCCAGGCCGAATCATGAAGCCAGCCGGTGATCGGCATCGCGAACATCAGCACGTACAGCAGGATGTGCGCGAGGTGCGCGGCGCGCAGCTCCCAGCGGCGGAACCAGCCCGGCAGCGCGGGCGGGCGGTGCGACACGCGCCACAGCACGCGCAGGATCGCCAGGCCGAGCACGGTGATGCCGATCGACTTGTGGATGTCGATGGCGGGGCGCACCCAGCCGTCGGGCATCCAGTCGGCGCTGATGGCGATCGCGACGTTGCAGAGGATGCCGAGCGCGATCAGCCAGTGCAGCGCCATTGCGGTGCGCGTGTAGCGCGGTACGCTGGGCGAGGCTTCGACGGCCG
>NZ_BAAILN010000044.1:154202-160720 GCF_054589155.1 Burkholderia sp. 3C | reverse complement strand
GCCGCCCGCATCGAAGCGGGCGGCGGCCGGGAATGCCGATGCTCAGGACTTGCTGGTGGCGACCTGGCCGCGAATTTCGCCGCCCGGGTTCTTGGCCGTGTGCACGTTGAAGTACCAGCGGCCGCCCAGCAGATCGGCTTCCTGCGCCGGGGTCAGCGTGGCGTGGCCTTCGATCGGGCTCGGCAGATCCTTGGTGGCGATCGGGATCACCACGCCGGCGTTCTTGCCGACCGGCGCCGGGCCGTGGAAGTGGGCCATCGTGGCCGGGCCGGTCAGGTCCGAATAGTCGACGTGCCAGGTCAGTTGCTTCGAATCGGTGTCGTAGCTGCCCATCAGCATGCCGTGGCCGTCGCTCTGCTTCGGCGGCACTTCGGTGGCGGCGGCCAGGTCGGCATGGACTTGCAGCGTTTCGGCCTGGGCCGACAGCGAGGCGGCCAGGCCGAGGGACAGCGCGGCGATCGTCAGGGCACGGCGGGAGATCAGTTTCATGGCGGTTTCGTCAGGTCGTATGCGTTGAAGAGTGGCGGTCGTCATCGTCGTCCGCTCCCTTGCATAACGCATGGGGGTGGGGGCTTATTCCATCGGAATGCAAAAAAATCATCGAACCGTTCGCATGACGAATCGTCAGCCATGGAAAGCACTTCGTAAGTGCGCCATTGCCAGGCCCGCCGCCATGCGCGCACATGATACGCGCGGCGCCGCGCGGCTGCATAAGCTGTACGGAAGATGGAATAGGACGGGGGGCTCGGGCGTTCTGGAAGGGCAGCTTGGTTCCCACCATTCATTTAAGACAACGAGGTTTTTCCATGTGGCATTCGATGGCAGCTCAGGTAGCGGTGCGGGGGCGTGCGGCGCGCTTCGCGATGGCGTTCGCGGCGCTGGCGGCGCTTGGCGCGTGTGCGGCGCCGCAATCCGGGGGGCAGGGCGCATCGGTCGCGCCGATGGTGGCGGCGCCCGCTTCGCTCGAACCGCCGGGCGGCGGGGTGCCGGCGCTGACGCTGTCGGCGTCGGGCGTGCAGATCTACGCCTGCGAGTTCGACGCGCAGCATCGGCTGGGCTGGGTGTTCAAGCGGCCGGCGGCCACGCTCTACGACGCGAGCGGCCAGGCGCGCGTGCAGCATGGCGCGGGGCCGTCGTGGGCGGCGGCGGATGGCAGCCGGATCGTCGGCCGCGTGCTGGCGCAGCAGCCGTCGGCCACGCCGGGCAGCATCCCGCAACTGCTGCTGGAAACGCACGACACGGGCGGCGCGGGCCTGCTGGCCGGGGTGCGCCATGTGCAGCGGCTTGCGACGGTAGGCGGTGCGATGCCGGCCGCGCCGTGTGCGACCGAGCATCAGGAAGGCAGCACGCCGTATCTGGCGCGGTATGCGTTCTATCGTTGAGCCTTGCGGGCAGGGGCGCTGAGTCAGATGGAGGGCGATGGGCGGCGGCGCGCGACGGGCAGTCTGCGGTAGGCGGTAGACGACGGTGCGCGGCAGGCGATAAGCGTGGCCGGGCAGCAGGCGGCTGTGCCCGGCAGGCGGCAGGCGGCGGGCGCGGCGCGCGATAGGCGCTCTGCCCGCCGCCGGTTCAGGCGCGCGAGCCGAAATGGCGCTCGATCGCCTGCGCCCAATCGCTGTCGCGAGCGGACGGCGAACGATCACGGTCGAACCCGGGCGCGTCGAACACGAGTTCGGCCGGCGCGTCGATGCTCAGGCCCTTGCCTTCGGTGTCCGCCGACATCAGCGACCAGGGCACGGCGATCAGGTGGTCGTGCCGATCGTCGGCCGTGGCGATCAGTGCGTGGGTGATGCGACCCTCGCCCAGATCGACGAGCAAGTCGCTCAGGTGGCCGACTGCGGTGCCGTCCGGCGCACTGATGCTTGCGCCTTCGAGCGTGTGGACGGCGAGCGGCAGCGCGCCGCTCGAATCGGTTTCGCGATAGCCGGCAAGCGGACCGCTGTGGGTGCCGGGCGTGGGGCTGGGCGTCGATTTCATGGGGAATCCTCCGTCAAGGGGGCGGATGACGTCGTCGTGGCGAGGTCATCCACCGAAGCGGAAAGGGGCCGGGGCAAGCCGGGCCGAGAGGTCGAACGCCCTGAAGGTGCGCAAGCCGCGTGCCGCGTCCCGGCGCATTGTGCGACGGGCCTGCGAGCGGGGCGGCGCGCGTTTTTACAAGGCAGCGAGGCTTTTGTACCTGGCCCTGGTTCGGGCGCATTTTCGGCCGCGCCCGCCTTTGTACAATGCGCGTGTCCCGACCTGTTCTCCGCCGCGCCATGACCGATCGCCCGCCCCGCCCCCGCCTGCAACCGCGCAAGACCCCGACCCAGCCGCGCGCAGCCGAAACGGTGGCCGCGATCGTCGAGGCCGCCGCGCAGGTGCTGGAGGCGCGCGGCCTCGACGGCTTCAACACCAATGCGGTGGCCGAGCGCGCGGGCGTCAGCATCGGTTCGCTCTACCAGTATTTCCCGGGCAAGGATGCGCTGACGGTGGCGCTGATGCAGCGCGAAACGCAGTGCTATCTCGACGAGATGGACGCCGCGCTGGCCGAGCCGGACGGCGTCGCGGCGCTCGGCCTGCTGCTGGCCGCGACGGCGCGCCAGCAGTTGCAGCGGCCGAACCTGGCGCGGCTGCTCGACGAGCAGGAGGACAGCCCGGCGCTGCGCGATGCGGTGGAATGCGTCGGGCTGGAAGCGCCGATGACGACGATCCTGCGCCGCGTGCTGCCGGCGGGCGAGGGCGGGACCTCCGGCGCGCTCGATCGTGCGGCGGCCGATCTCGGTGAGATCGTGCAGGCGCTGACCGACAGCGCCGGGGCGCGTGGCGAGCGCGACGTGGCGAGTTTGGAGCGGCGTTTGCGTGCGGCGGTGTTTGGGTATCTGCGCGAGCTGGATTTGATCGAGGGGCGGGGGAAAGCTGGGCGCGGTGGCTGAAGCGGGCACTGAGTGTGAGCAAGCGCGCGAGGCGAGCGAAACCCGGGCGCGGGGCGTAAGTGGGCCGCCGAGTGCGAGCAAGCGCGCGGGGCGAGAGAAACCCGAGTGCGAGGCGTGAAGTGGATCGCCGAGTGCGGGCAAGCGCGAGGCACGCGCGCAACCTGGGCACGCGGCCTGAAACTGGCTGCCGAATGTGAGCAAGCGGTGGCGCGCGTGACACCCGGGTGCGAGACCTTGAGCGCAGATCGAACGCGAGCAAGCCGAGGCACGCACAAAACCCGGACGCGAAACCTGAAGCACGCCGCCGAATGTGAGCAAGCACGAGGCCGACGAAGCGGCCCGGCGCATCAACGCGCCCTGCCGCGCCTGCTCTGCCGCGCGGGCCGCGCCACCGCGCCCACCGCGCGCCGATGCGAGTAGCCGGCAGCATGGGCCGGCTCGTATTCTGAACGGGTCGGCGGTACGGCATCGGGCCACCGCCATCGCACCCGCAAGGCATCGACATGACCGACGTGACCCGCAGCATGAAACTGAATCACCTGAGCTTTCCCTCGTCCGACACGGCTGCCACGGCGCGCTTTTTCGAGCGCTACCTCGGCTTCACGATCGCCGGCACCTGGGATCGCTCGTACATCCTCAAGCGCCCCGGCTTCGACGTCGTGATCGACGACGCCGGCGACGAAACGCTGGCCTGGCCGCGCAACTTCCACACCGGGTTCGAACTGCCCGACCTCGACGCCGTCGAGTCGCTCTACGCGCGGCTCAAGGGCGAGGGCGTGACGATGGAAACGGCCGTGTTCAACAACGGCCGCGGCTCGCGTTTCTTCTGCCGCGCCCCGGGCGGCGTGATGTTCGAGCTGAACACGCGCGCCGATGCGTCGGACGAATATCGCGGCACGTTCGACGAGTAAGGCAGCAACGAAACCACGAAGCCATACGAAAGGGCGGCGCATCCGGCATCCGCCGATACGCCGCCGATACGCCGCCGATACGCCGCCGATACGCCGCCGATACGCCGCCGATACGCCGCCGATACGCCGCCGATACGCCGCCGATACGCCGCCCTTGCTTCGTCATCCTGCCTTTCTTTCGTACTTAGCGCGTAACCGATTTAACCGGCGTGAACGGAGCGAAACGATCCAGATCGGCGCTGGCGTGGCGCTCGTGCTGCTGGTCGGCCGGCTCGCCGCGCACGCTGTTGACGCGACGGCCGCGCTTGACGGCCGGCCGCTCGGCGATCTGCATGGCCCAGCGGCGCACGTGGGTGTATTCGACCACGTTGAGGAATTCGCCCGCGCCGTACAACTCGCCGAGCGCGAGGCAGCCGTACCACGGCCAGATCGCGATGTCGGCAATCGAGTAGGCGTTGCCGGCGATATACGGGCGTTCGGCCAGCAACTGGTTCAGCACGTCGAGCTGGCGCTTGGTTTCCATCGTGAAGCGGTCGATCGGATATTCGAACTTCTCGGGCGCATAGGCGTAGAAGTGGCCGAAGCCGCCGCCGAGGTACGGCGCCGAACCCATCTGCCAGAACAGCCAGTTCAGCGTTTCGGCGCGCGCGGCCGGCTCGCTCGGCACCAGCGCGCCGAACTTGTCGGCGAGGTAGAGCAGGATCGAGCCCGATTCGAACACGCGTACCGGTTGCGCGCCGCTGTGATCCACCAGCGCGGGAATCTTCGAGTTCGGATTGGCTTCGACGAAGCCGCTGCCGAACTGATCGCCGTCGCCGATGCGCACCAGCCAGGCGTCGTATTCGGCGCCCGTGTGGCCGAGCGCGAGCAGCTCCTCCAGCATCACGCCGATCTTCACGCCGTTCGGCGTGGCCAGCGAATAAAGCTGCAGCGGATGCGTGCCCACCGGCAGCGGCTTGTCGTGGGTCGCGCCCGCGACCGGGCGGTTGATGCTCGCGAAATGGCCGCCGGATGGCGCGCGATGGGTCCAGACGGCCGGGGGAACGTAGACGGAATCCTGGCTCATGCAATCTTCTCCGAAAGAGGCGGCGGCAGCCCGCACGCGCGGCGTGGGGCAGGGTGGTGGCGGTGCGCGCGGCGAACCATGCGGCGCGGGCGTTCCGCCGGGACCGTTACTGTAGTCAAGTTTCGGCAATCTCGCCGGAGGCGGCTGCGGGCGGCTCCGGGCCGCTACGGCGTGGAGGTCCGCCGCGTTCGATGGCGGCCGAGCAGCGTTTCGCGAGGCGGTTCATCATGTGCCACTGGCCGCGCGCGGCGGCCGTGCGAATTTCATCCGTGAATCGCGGTTGTGAGTCGTAGTCGCGAATCGCGGTCGTGAACCGCAGCCGCAACTCGCAGCCGTGAATCGTAGCCGTGAATCGCGGTTGTGAACCGCAGCCACGACTCGCAGCCGTGAACCACAGCCGTGAACCGCAGCAGCGATATACATCGACGAATCACCGCTGCGATTCACCGCCCTATTCCGCCTCCGCCGCGCGTATTCCGTGACCCATCACAGGAACCCTCCGCATGCTTACGCTGCCTGCTTCGCATCAATCGCGCGCCGCCTTGACGCCGCGTTCGCTCACCTCGCTCGTTCTCGGCCGCCGCCGCATCGGGAGGCTCGCATGAAGGCCGCCGTCCTGCGCGCACCGGGCGGGCTCGACCGGATCGAGATTCGCGACCTGCCCGATCCCGGCCAGCCGGGGCCGGGCCAGATTCGCGTCCGGCTGCACGCCACCTCGCTGAACTTCCACGATCTGATCGTCGCCAAGGGCGGCATGCCGACCGACGACGGCCGCGTGCTGATGTCCGACGGCGCGGGCGTGGTGGAGGCGGTGGGCGACGGCGTCGACGAATTCGCGCCGGGCGACGCCGTGGTGTCGCTGTTCTTCCCGCATTGGGCCGACGGCGCGGCGTTCGACGCCGTGGGCAACTTCGCCGGCACGCCCGGCGACGGCGCGGACGGCTTCGCGACCGAGGTGGTGGTGCGCCCCGCGCAGGCCTTCACGCACGCGCCGCGCGGCTGGAGCCACGCCGAAAGCGCGACCATCACCACGGCCGGGCTGACCGCCTGGCGCGCGCTGGTGGGCGACGGCGCGCTGAAGGCCGGCGACACGGTGCTGACGCTCGGCACCGGCGGCGTGTCGATCGCCGCGTTGCAGATCGCCCGCGCGATGGGCGCGACCGTGATCGTCACGTCCTCGTCCGACCAGAAGCTGGCTCGCGCCAGCGCGCTCGGCGCGCATCACACCATCAACTACCGGCAGACGCCGGACTGGGGCGCGGTGGCGCGCGAGCTGACCGGCGGGCGCGGCGTGGACCACGTGATCGAGTTGGGCGGCCCGGGCACGCTCGCGCAGTCGATCGACGCGGTGCGGGTGGGCGGCCATATCTCGCTGATCGGCGTGCTGACCGGCATGCAGGGCGAGGTGCCGACCGCCGCGCTGATGGCCAGGCAGGCGCGGCTGCAAGGGCTGATCGTCGGCAGCCGCCGCCAGCAGCAGGATTACGTGCGCGCGCTCGAACGCAACGCGATCCGCCCGGTGATCGACCGCAGCTTCGCGCTCGACGCGCTGGCCGAGGCGTTCCGCTGGCAGGAGCAGGGCGGCCATTTCGGCAAGATCGTCGCCGAGTGGTGATCTTGCCCACGCCC
>NZ_BAAILN010000044.1:148917-154137 GCF_054589155.1 Burkholderia sp. 3C | reverse complement strand
GAGCCGATGCGGCGAACGTGAAAAAGCCGGCGATCGCGTGCTGCGATCGCCGGCTTTTTGATTGCCGCGTGATTGTGAGGCTTGCCCGGCCGCCCCGATCGAGGCGGCCGGCCGACGCGCTTACTTCGCGGTCGGCATCGCGAATTCCGCGCCCTTCTCGATGCTTTCGTTCCAGCGCTGCATGATCGACTTCTGACGCGTGTAGAAGCGCACGCCTTCCTCGCCGTACGCATGCATGTCGCCGAACAGGCTGCGCTTCCAGCCGCCGAAGCCGTGCCAAGCCATCGGCACCGGGATCGGCACGTTGATGCCCACCATGCCCACTTCGATGCGGCGGCCGAATTCGCGTGCCACGTGGCCGTCGCGCGTGTACACCGCCACGCCGTTGCCGAATTCGTGCGCGTTGATCAGGTCGATCGCCTCGCCGAGATCCTTCACGCGCACGCAGGCCAGCACCGGGCCGAAGATTTCTTCCTTGTAGATGCGCATCTCGGGCGTGACGTGGTCGAACAGCGTGCCGCCCGTGAAGAAGCCGTTTTCGTGGCCTTCGACCTGGTGACCGCGGCCGTCCACCACCAGCGTGGCGCCTTCCTCGACGCCCAGGCCGACATAGCCCTCGATGCGCTCCACGGCCTGACGCGTGACGATCGGGCCCATTTCGGATTCGGCGTTCATGCCGTTGCCGATCTTCAGCGCGCGGGCGCGTTCGGCCAGGCGCGGCACGATCTTGTCGGCCACGTCGCCCACCAGCACCGCCACCGAGATCGCCATGCAGCGCTCGCCGGCCGAGCCGTAGCCCGCGCCGATCAGGCCGTCGATGGCGGCGTCGAGATCCGCGTCGGGCATCACCACCATGTGGTTCTTCGCGCCGCCCAGGGCCTGCACGCGCTTGCCGTTCTTCGCGCCGGTTTCGTAAATGTAGTTGGCGATCGGCGTGGAGCCGACGAAGCTGACGGCCTTCACGTCGCGATGCTGGAGCAGCGCGTCGACCACTTCCTTGTCGCCCTGCACGACGTTGAACACGCCGTCCGGCAGGCCGGCTTCCTTGAACAGCGCGCCCATGAACAGCGAGGCCGACGGATCGCGCTCGCTCGGTTTCAGGATGAACGTGTTGCCGGCGGCGATCGCGACCGGGAACATCCAGCACGGCACCATGCACGGGAAGTTGAACGGCGTGATGCCGGCCACCACGCCGAGCGCCTGGCGGGTGGTCCAGTTGTCGATGCCGGTGGAGACCTGCTCGGTGTAGTCGCCTTTGAGCAGTTGCGGGATGCCGCAGGCGAATTCGATCACGTCGATGCCGCGCGAGACTTCGCCCTGCGCATCGCTGAACACCTTGCCGTGCTCGGCCACGATGATCGCGGCCAGCTCGTCGCGGCGCTGGTTCATCAGTTCGAGGAAGCGCAGCATGACGCGCGCGCGGCGGATCGCCGGCGTGTTGCTCCAGCCCGCGAACGCGCGCTTGGCCGATTCGACGGCCGCATCGACATCGCGGGTGTCGCCCAGGCGCAGCGTGCGGGCCACCTCGCCGGTGGCCGGGTTGTAGACGGCCTGCGTGCGCGTGCCGTGGCTGGCGGTGCGCTGGCCGTCGATGAAGTGTTCGACGTCGGTGCGGTCGGTGTACGGATTCATGGGCTCCTCCTGGGTGGATTGCCGGGCGTGGCCGGTCAGTGCTGTGCAGTGTAGGAGCCGCGCCGCCCGATGGATATACACTGCCGATGAAATCATTGTTTAAATTTCTGAACAATCACGCGATGAACATCGACCAAATCGAGAGCCTGTGGGCTCATCTGCACTGGCTCACGGTGCTGGCCGACCAGGGCAGCTACACGGGCGCGGCCGGGCGGCTCGGCGTCAGCAAGGCCGCCGTCAGCCTGAAGATCGCCGAGCTGGAGCGCGCCGCCGGCGTGCCGCTGGTGCAGCGCACCACGCGCAGCGTGCGGCTGACCGAGGCGGGGCTGCGGCTGGTGGAGGAAACCCGGCCGCTCTACGAACGCATCGCGCAGAGCTTCTCGGGCGTGCGCGACACGGCCGAGGTGGTGCGCGGCAGCCTGCGCGTGAGCGCGCCGGTGGCGCTGGCGCGTCAGCATCTGGCGCCGCGCCTGGCCGAATTCAGCCGCCGCCACCCGGAGGCGCGCGTGCAGCTCGACGTGTCGGATCGGCTCGTGTCGCTCGCCACCGAGGGCTTCGATCTGGCGATTCGCCACAGCGCCGCCGCGCCCGATACGCACGTGGCCTGGAAGCTGTGCCGCACGGTGTCGGTGCTGGTGGCCACGCCCGGTTATCTGGCGAAGCGCGGCGCGCCGGCCCGGCCCGAGGATCTGGTCGGACACGATTGCCTCTATTACCCGCGCAGCCATGGGTCGACGGCCTGGAGCTTCGAGCGGGCCGGCACGCGCCGCACGCGCGCGGCGCGCGTCACCACGCCGATCGCCGGGCCGCTGTGCGCCAACAACAGCGAGGTGCTGCGCGATGCGGCGCTCGACGATCTCGGCATCGCGCTGCTGCCCGATTTCTCGGCCGTGGCCGCGCTGCGCGCCGGCACGCTGGTGCGCGTGCTGCCCGAATGGCGGCCGGTGGGCGTGTTCGCCGAGCAATTGCTGGCGGTGCGTCCTTATGCGACGCATGTGCCGCGCGTGGTGACGGCGTTTGTCGCGTATCTGCGCGAGGCGTTCGCGCCGGGTTTCGGGGTGGCGGCGGAGGGGGAAGCGAGGGAGGGCCGGGACGCCAGGGAAGCGGAGGGCGACGCGAAGGGCGCCAAGGAGGCGAAGGGCAGCAAGGATGACGCGAAGGGTGCCAAGGAGGCGAAGGGCGCCAAGGCCGACGCCAAGGAAGGCAAGGAGGCCAAGGAAGCCAGGAACGCGAAATACGCCAAACGCGCCGCCCCCCGTGCCTGAAATGGCGAGGGGCGCACCGCGATCCTGCGCGGTGCGCCCCTCAAGCTCGTCAGATCAAGGTCGGGCCCCCGTTCCATCGCGCAGGCCGTCCGTTCAACTGCGCGTCGGCGGCGGCGCGTCGAGCGGCGAGCCGGCCGCCTGGCCCGATTCCTTGTCGGCGGGCGTGTCGGGATCGGCGTCGGGCGGAATCGCGCCGTCGTGCGATTCGCGCGTCAGCACGTTGCGCTGCGGGTTGGCGATGCGGATGCCGCGCTCGCGGAACGTCTCGGCGATGCGGCGGTTGAATTCGCGCTGCACGCCCCAGCGCGTGGTGTCCTTGCACTGGATCTGCCCCGACAGCGCGATCGACGCGCCGTCCACCGAATCGACGCCCCAATAGCTGAAGTCCGACAGGATGCCGTCCTTGTATTGCGGATCGACGCGCAACGCCGCGCCGATCTCCTTGAGCGTGGCCACGGCCGCGTCGAGATCCTCGCCGTACTGCACGCTGACCTTGACCGCCGCGTTGCCCAGCCCGCGATTGGTGTTGTTGACGGTGGATACCGAGCTGAACGGCACGGTGTGCAGCGAGCCGTCGCCGGCGCGCAGCCGCACGGTGCGGATCGACAGGTATTCCACCGTGCCCGACACGCCCGCCAGCGTGACCCAGTCGCCCACCTGCATGGCGTTTTCCATCAGCAGGAAGATGCCGGTGATGAAATCCTGCACCAGCTTTTGCGAGCCGAAGCCGAGCGCCACGCCGAAGATGCTCGCGCCGGCCAGCAGCGGCCCGACGTTGACGCCCAGTTCGGACAGGCCGGTCAGCACCACCACCAGCATGATCAGGATGAACAGCAGCGAGCGCAGCATCGGCAGCAGCGTGCGCAGGCGCGCGGCGCGCACCAGGTTGCCCTGCCGGGTCCAGCTGTCGAGGCGGCGCTCGATGCCGATGTTGGCCGCCTCCCACACGAACAGCGCCACCACCGCCGCGATCGCGATCGTCACCAGCGCCGAGGCGAGCCGGTGGACGATGGTGCCCGATTCGAACGCGCGCAGCACCGGCACGCCCCAGATCTGCAGCAGCGCGATGATCGTCACGACGGCCACCACGCCCGAGACGATCTGGCGCAGCAGCGGATAGTAGCGGTACGCATGGCGATGTACCACCGTACCGCTGTCGGCGTCGCGCCGCTCGAACAGCCGGGCCAGCGCGCCGAACACCAGAATCGCGACGATCCGCATGCCGATCATGACGGCGATCGAGCGGCCGCCGAGCGAGATCAGGACGTGATAGCCGTTGTGCACGTCGAGCGCCCAGACGAACCACAGCGCCATCACCACGAACACCGTGACGGGCGCCCAGGCATCGGCCAGCGCGTTGCCGAGCAGCGCCAGAGAAGGCTGCCCGGCGCAGTGCGCGCGAATCCGCGCGGCCACCGGCCGGCTGCATTGCAGGATCAGGATCGACACCATGACGTGGCCGATCAGCGCCACCGCCTTGAGCAGCGCCAGATGCCCGGCCTCGCTGAGGCCGAAGCTCGCGGCGGTTTCCACCGCGGCCGCGCAGCCGCCCACCACCAGCCCGATGCGGCGAATCCAGTGCTGCGTGAACGCGGCCCAGCGATCGTCGATATGGAGCAGGCGCAGTTGCGGCGCATCGGGCTGGAAGAACAGCCGCGAGACGATCGCCACCATCCGGCAGATCACGTAGATGTCGATCAGCGAACTGACCGCATTGGCGGGCGGCGTGTCGTCGTCGGTCAGCGCCGACATCGTCAGCGTGGCCACGCCGACGAACACCAGCACCGGCACCGAGCGCAGCGCCAGGCTGATCAGCGCGCGCGGCATGCGGCGCAGCGCCGAACTGTGGCGCAGCGCGTGGCCGCGCCCTCGGCTGGCGTGGGCGATGTGCTGCGGGTCGAGCGAGGCGTCGGCGGCGGTGGCGGACACGTCGGCATCGTTGGCGCCGAGCGCGGCGCGGTCCGCCTGCGCGCGCGCTTCGACGCGAGCTTCGGCCTGCGCCTCGGCGGCTGCGCCGGAGGCGTTCGAGGCCGCGGTGCTGTTTGCGCTGTCGGCTTCGTCGTCGTGAGGGTCGTGGCCCGCGCGGCGTGCGGCGAGCGCGGCCAGCGCACGCCGCAGCAGCCGGCGCGCCAGCCATTCGACCGCGAGCGCCGGCAGCAGCGCCGCGAGGATCAGCTTCAGGAAATCGAGGAATTCGGCGCGCTCGGTGCCGTGCGTGAGCTTGGCATGCCACCAACTGCCGACCGAGCCGATGTCGAGCAGCGAATGCATCGAATCGCGCAGCGCGCCGCCGATCTGCGCGGCCCAATGCGCGCCCTGGCGC
>NZ_BAAILN010000044.1:89627-148811 GCF_054589155.1 Burkholderia sp. 3C | reverse complement strand
CGTGGGCGTGGAGGCCGCGGCGGCCGACGCGGCCGAACTGGCGCTGGCCGCCGATGCTGCGCTGGAGGGCACGGGCGTGCTCAAGGCGCCGGCCGCCGCGATCGCGCGCAGCGTGGCTTCGAACTGCGTGCGCTGATGCACGTTCTCGAGCACCGAAAGCGCTTGCTGGGCCTGCTGCGGGGTGAGCGGCGGCACGGCGTCCGAGTTTGCGGATGCCGGGGCAGGGGCGGCGGCATGGGCCGCCGAGACGACAATGGCGAGCAGCCAGCCGATCAGGATCTGTCGCATAGGGTGTGAATGGGGCACGCGGCACGGCGGCCCGTCTGGAAGGCGGTGGCAGGACGTTAACATGATTGCGTCCGAACCCGTTTGGTTCCGCACGCAGCGCGGGGCGTGCGGGCGAAGCCGGCGCAGGCGTTCGGGCGGCTGGCGATGAAAGGAAATCGTCAGGGTTGTCGGGCACTCGCGAGAACGCGCTTCGCTGCTTCGCTTCGCTGCCTTGCCCCGGCCGCTGTCACCATGACAGTGCGCCACTGTCGCCGCGAACCGTGCCTTGCCGCGCGAGCCGGGCCGGACGATAGTCGGTGCGCGGGGCCCGGTGCGCCCGCCGATGACCGACATGCCAACGACCCGTTCCGGAGGACGACACCATGCAACCCGACCATCCCCAACCGCGCGATGCAACCGCGCCCGGCGCACGCCGCGTGCCTGACGCAAGCGGCGTGCCGCTTCCGGCGCGCGTGAAGCTCGTCGAGGTCGGCCCGCGCGACGGCCTGCAGAACGAAGCGGCGTTCGTTGCGACCGCAACCAAGATCGGCCTGATCGAACGCCTGCTCGACGCGGGCGCCAGGCATATCGAGGCCGCCTCGTTCGTGTCGCCGAAATGGGTGCCGCAGATGGCCGACGGCGCGCAGGTGCTCGCTGGCGTGGCCAACGCGGCGGGCCGCGCCGATGCGGTGCTGTCGGCGCTGGTGCCGAACCTGCGCGGGCTGGAGGCGGCGCTGGCGGCGCGCTGCGACGAGGTGGCGGTGTTCGCGGCGGCGTCCGAAAGCTTCTCGCGGGCGAATATCCAGTGCAGCATCGCCGAGAGCCTCGCGCGCTTCGTGCCGGTGATCGAGCAGGCGCGGCAGGCCGGCGTGCCGGTGCGCGGCTACGTGTCGTGCGTGCTCGGTTGCCCGTACGAGGGCGAGGTGGCCCCGGCGCAGGTGGCCGCCGTGGCGGGCGAGCTGTACCGGATGGGCTGCCACGAGATCAGCCTCGGCGACACCGTCGGGCGCGGCACGCCGCTGGCCACCCGGCACATGCTCGACGCCTGCGTGCGCGAGGTGCCGGTGGCCGCGCTGGCCGGGCACTTCCACGACACCTGGGGGATGGCGGTGGCGAACGTGTTCGCGGCGCTGCAGGCCGGGGTGGCCGTGTTCGACGCGTCGGTGTCGGGGATCGGCGGCTGCCCATATTCGCCGGGCGCCACCGGCAACCTGGCGAGCGAGGATCTGGTCTATCTGTGCGACGGGCTGGGGATCGAAACCGGCATCGATCTGGGGCGGCTGGTGGCGGCCGGCGAAACCATCTCGGCCGCGCTCGGGCGGCCCGGCGTGTCGCGGGCCGCGCGGGCGTGGCAGGCGCGAAGCGCGGCGGCGGTGGCCTGCGCGTGAGACGTGCGCCTGCGACCCATCAAACCAATCGCAACGCCTCCACGCGCGGATCGCACACCAGCATGTAGCCCGGCGCGTGCGTGATGCAGATCGACGGCCGCGCCTCGATCACGGCCGCCTGCGGCGTGACCCCGCAGCCCCAGAACACCGGCTGCTCGCCGGCGCGGATCTCGGTTGGTTCGCCCTCGTCGGGGCGGCTCACGTCGGCGATGCCGATCGCGGCCGGGTCGCCGACATGAAGCGGCGCGCCGTGCGCGCCCGGCAGCTTCGCGCACACCTCGAACGCGATCGCGGTCTCCTCGGCCGTGTAGGGCCGCATCGACACCACGGTCGGCCCGCGAAACGGCCCGACCGGCACGGTCTGCAGCGCGCTGCGATACATCGGCACGACCTTGCGCTCGTCCACGTGGCGCACGCGCAGCCCGGCCTGTTCGAGCGCGAACTCGAACGACAGCGAACAGCCGATCACGAAGCCGACGAAATCGTCCTGCCACAGCGCGCGGATCTCGCGCGGCTCGTCCACCAGCACGCCGTCGCGCCAGACGCGATAGCGCGGCAGGTCGGTGCGCAGGTCGAGATCGGCGCCGAGCTCGGGCAGGCGCGGGTCGCCCGGCTCGGTCATGCCGATCAGCGGGCACGGCACGGGGTTGGCGCGGCAGTAGGCGGCGAAGTCGTCGGCGTAGGCGGCGGGCAGGATCACGAGGTTGCCCTGCGCGTGGCCCGGGGCCGCGCCGCTGGTGTTGCCGTCGTAGCCGGCGCGAAACGCCAGGCGCGCGCCGTGCGGCGTGTTCAGGGCCGCCTCGGGCGGGGGCGGGGAAGCGATCTCGGTCATGGTCTCCAGCCGGCTGGCGTCGAGGGGTTGGTCGGATCAGTCGAGCGCGGCGTTGGCCGTCTCGCGCATCGCCAGCAGCGCCACGCCGCCGATCAGCATCGCGCCCACCAGCAGGAACGCGGGCGACATCAGGTTGCCGGTCGCGCCGATCAGCGCGGTGGCGAGGTAGGGCGTCACGCCGCCGCCGAGCATCGCGCCGAAGTTGAAGCTGAACGCCATGCCGGTGTAGCGCACCCGCGTCGGGAATTGCTCGGCGTAGGTCGGGTAGCCCACCGATTGCACGGCCGGCATCGGCAGCGCCACCACGAACATCGCGAGCGCGGCCAGCGCGAAGCTGTGCTGGTTCATCAGCACCATCATCGGGAAGATCAGCACCACGTAGCCCACGAAGCCCGCGATCAGCACGCGGCGGCGCCCGATGCGGTCCGACAGCCCGCCCCACAGCGGCATCATGACGGCCATCGCCAGGCTGATGCAGGCCATCAGCGCGAACACGCTCACCTTGTCGTACTTGAGGTAGGTGGTCAGGTAGATGTTCATGAACACGAAGCCGACCCAGTAGCCCGCGTTCTGGCCGAACGAGATCAGGAACACCTTGAGCAGCGCGGGGCGATGCCGCGCGAACACCTCGGCGAGCGGCGCCTTGGCCGGCTCGTGGCGCGCGGCGGCCTGGCGGAACGCCACCGATTCGTCGACGCGCTTGCGGATCAGCGCTGACAGCAGCACGAACGGGATCGCCATCAGGAACGGAATGCGCCAGCCGCCCGCATGCATCTGCTCCGCGCCGACGAACGCGGTGGTCAGGCTGCAGACGATCGCCGCCAGCGCGCCGCCGATCGCCACGCCCACCGGCGTGAACGCGCCGTAGAAGCCGCGCCGGCCGCGCGGTGCGGATTCGGCCAGATAGGCCGCCGCGCCCGTCACTTCGGCGCCCGAGAAGAAGCCCTGCGCGAGCCGCGCCGCGAGCAGCGCGATGGGCGCGGCCACGCCGGCGGTGGCCGCGGTGGGCAGCAGGCCGACCGCCGCGGTGGCGACGCCCATCCCGATCACCGTCACCAGCAGCACGGCGCGCCGGCCGACGCGATCGCCGAGCCGGCCCAGCACGATGCCGCCGATCGGCCGCATCAGGAACGCGCTGCCGAAGATCGCGAGGATCGACAGCAGCGCGGCGGTGGGGTTGTCGGCCGGAAAGAATAGCGGGCCGATCAGCGCCGCCATGTAGCCGTACACGCCGAATTCGTAGTATTCGATCGCCGTGCCGGCCGCTGCCGCCAGCGCGGCCTTGCGTGCGATCGCGCGGGCGGTGGCGCCGGATGCGTCCGGTTCCAGCGGCGCCGCCTGAAGCTCTGCCGTGCTTGCGTTCAACATCTGGACTCCTGATTAATGGCTGGCCGGGGTGCCGGCATGGGGATCGGGCGAAGCGATGAAACTAGTGCGTGACGGCGAGCGCGCCGTGAGGATCGAATGCCGGCGGCCGCACCGCGATGCCGGCCGCGTCGAGCGCGGCGCGAATCCGCTGCGCGAACGCGGCCGCGCCGGGCTGGTCGCCGTGGATGCAGAGCGTGTCGGGTTCGATCGGGATCGCCACGCCGTTCACGGAATGCACCACGCCGTCGCGCAGCATGCTGAACACCTGGCGGATCGCGGTGTCCGCATCGGCGATCAACGCGCGCGGGTCGCCGCGCGGCGTCAGCGAGCCGTCGTCCTGGTAGGTGCGGTCGGCGAACACTTCCTGCGCGACGCGCAGGCCCGCGTCGCGCGCGGCGTCCACCATCACCGAGCCGGCCAGCGCGTAGAACACCAGCGCGGGGTCCACATCGCGCACCGCCGCGCAGATCGGCTCGGCGATCTCGCGGCGGCGCGCGGCGAGGTTGTAGAGCGCGCCGTGCGGCTTGACGTGCGCGAGCCGCACGCCGGCCGCCTCGGCGAACGCCTTGACCGCGCCGACCTGGTAGACGGTGATCGCGTACAGCTCGTCGGCGCTCAGTTGCATGTCGCGGCGGCCGAAGCCGGGCAGATCCGGGAAGCCCGGATGCGCGCCGATCGCCGCGCCGGCCGCGCGGGCCGCCTGCACGGTGCGCGCGATGGTGCGCGGGTCGCCGGCGTGGAAGCCGCAGGCGATATTGGCCGAGCTGACATGCGGCAGCACCGCGGCGTCGTCGCCGAGCCGGTAGATGCCGAAGCTCTCGCCCAGGTCGCTGTTGAAATCGAGTTCAGTGCGCATGGCCTTGCTCCCAGGCGGCGAAGCCGCGTGCCTGCGCGAGCGCGAGGCGCTGCGCGTCGGCCAGTTCGATCCGCTCGAAACGCAGCGCCTCGCCGGGCGAGGCTTGCGCGAGGCGCGGCAGGTCGACCGCGCACACCTGCGCGATCTTCGGATAGCCGCCGGTGGTCTGGCGGTCGGCCATCAGCACGATCGGCTGGCCGTCGGGCGGCACCTGCACGGTGCCGAACGCGAGCGCTTCCGAGGCGGCCTCGAACGGCGCGGCCAGCGCGAGCGGCGCGCCTTCGAGCCGGTAGCCCATCCGATCCGATTGCGCGGACACGCGATAGGCGCTGCCGAGCAGGGTGGCGTGCGCGTCGCCGGTGAAGCGCGCCCATTCGCGGCCGGCCACGATCCGCAGCGGTTCGCCAGCCTCGCGCAGCACGCCGTCGGCGAACACCGGGCCGAAGCCGTCGCGTTCGCGGAACGACGGATAGCGTTCGCGCATCGCCAGCGTGTCGCCACGGCGCAGCGCGCGGCCGCGCAGGCCGCCGTAGCCGGCGCGCAGCGCGGTGCTGGCGCTGCCCATCGGCGTGGCCAGCGCGAAGCCGCCGCGCACCGCCAGATACGCGCGCACGCCGCTGCGGCGGCGCTCGAAGCCGAGCGTGCTGCCCACCGGCGCGACCGTCGCACGATCGCGCGGCAGCGGTTGGTCGTCGAGCCAGGCATCGAGATCCGCGCCGCATACGGCGATCACCGCCGCGCGATGAAAGCGCAGCGTCGGGCCGGTCAGCGTGATTTCGAGCGTGGCGTCGCCGGGCGCGTTGCCGACCAGCGCGTTGGCGAGCCGGTGCGCGTGTTCGTCCATTGCGCCGTTGGCCGGCACGCCGAGATGCTGGTAACCGGTGCGGCCGAGATCCTGAAAGCTGGACAGCGCGCCGGGGCGGATCACTTCGATCGTCATGCGGCTCTCCTCGGGGCGTGTTCGTTGGCAGCCCGAAACGTGTCCTCGTCGATCGGCACGAAGCGCACGCGGTCGCCGGCCGTGACGAGGCAGGGCGCGTCGCGCTCGGCGTCGAACAGCGCGAGCGGGGTGCGGCCGATCACGTTCCAGCCGCCCGGCAGCACGGTCGGATAGATCACCGATTGCCGGTTGGCGAGGCCCACCGAGCCGGACGCCACCGAGGTGCGCGGCGTCGCGCGCCGCGCCACCGCCAGCGCCGGATCGAACAGGCCGAGATACGGGTGGCCCGGCGCGAAGCCGAGCATCATGACGTCCACCAGCGTGTCGCTGTGCAGGCGAATCAGTTCGGATTCCGACAGGCCGCACGACTGCGCGACGCACGCCAGATCGGGGCCGTGCAGGCCGCCGTAGCACACCGGAATCTCGACGATGCGGCTCGACGCGTTCGCTTGCCGCGCGGCATCGGCCGTGGCGTCGCCGCCTTGCCAGGCCGCGTCGAGGCACGCGCCGATCAGCCGCTCCACCACTGCGTACGGCGAGGCATCGGCGCGCTTGAACGGCACCCGTTCGAGCGCGTAATGGATGCCGACCGTGGCCATCGCCGGCACGATATCCACCACGAACGGCAGGCGCGCCTGCGCGATGGCCGCCGCCGCATGACGCGCGGCCAGATTGGCGCGGCGCAGGTCTGGCGCGTGCAGATCGACCATCAGCAGGCGCTCGCCCGAGGGCGCGAGCGTCCAGCGAACCTCGGTCAACGGCTCGGCGGCGGCCGGGGCGGGGCGATCGTCGTCAGTGGGGCGGGTCATGGCAGCGGCCGGAGGTGTGGGAAAACCGGCGAGGGCGCACGGCCCCGCCGCGTCGCGCTTACTTGGCGAACAGCGATTCGATGTTCGCGAACGCCTTGAATTCGAGCGCGTTGCCCGACGGGTCGAGGAAGAACATGGTGGCCTGCTCGCCCACTTCGCCCTTGAAGCGCACGTGCGGCTCGATGATGAACTTCATGCCGGCGGCCTTCAGCTTGTCGGCTGCCGCTTCCCATTGCGCCATCGACAGCACGGCGCCGAAGTGGCGCACCGGCACGGCGTCGCCGTCCACGGCGCTGGTGTGGCGATGGCCGCATTCGTCGGGCGCGAGGTGGGCGACGATCTGGTGTCCGTAGAAATTGAAGTCCACCCATTCGGCCGAGCTGCGGCCTTCGGGGCAACCGAGCAGATCGCCGTAGAACTCGCGCGCGCTGGCGATGCTGTGAACCGGGAACGCCAGATGGAACGGCGGCTGGGAAAGGGTCGTATTGCTCATGGCGTATTCCGTATCGAGCCAGTGGGGAGCGTGCCGGCGGCGGATTCGCCAACCGTGTCACGCGGCATGAGAAACAGTCTAGGTATGACAAAATTCGCTGGAAAACGATATATTTTGTGACTTACCTCAAATTTTTTTGATTAATCGACCATGATTCGCGAGCTGAAAACCTTTCTTTCCGTGGTGCGCTACGGCACGTTCGCGCGCGCCGGTTCGCAGGTCGGGCTGACGCAGTCGGCGGTCAGCGCGCAGATCCAGCGGCTGGAGGACGAACTCGGCTTCGCGCTGTTCGACCGCACCGGGCGCTCGGCCACGCTGAACGCGGCCGGGCGGCGCACCGTGGAGCGCGCCGAGGAATTGCTGGCCGCCTACGCGCGGCTGGCCGACGAGGGCGGCGCGGAGCAGGACACCGGCTTGCTGCGGATCGGCGCGATCGCTTCGGCGCAGACGCTGCTGCTGGTGCAGGCCATCGCGCTGTTTCGCGAGCGCGCGCCGGGCTGGCGCGTGCGGGTGATCCCGGGCGTGTCGCTGAACCTGCTGGCGCAGGTCGATTCGGGCGAGGTGGACGGTGCGGTGCTGATCAAGCCGCCGTTCGCGCTGCCGGCCGAACTGCGCTGGCGCGCGCTCACGCAGGAGCCGTTCGCGCTGCTCGTGCCGCGCGCGCAGCGCCACGACGATTGGCGCGCCTTGCTCAAGAGCGAGCCATTCGTGCGCTACGACCGCAATTCGTTCGGCGGGCGGCTGGTCGAGCGCTGGCTGCGCAAGCAGCGCATCAACGTGCAGGACGTGGTGGAACTCGACGAACTGCAGGCGATCGTCGAACTGGTGGGGCGCGGGGTAGGGGTGGCGCTGGTGCCGCAGGCCGCGGCGTTGCGGATTCCGAAGACGGTGGCGGTGCTGCCGCTCGACGGCGAGGTGCCGGCGCGCGAGATCGGCTACGTGGAACGCGCGGCGGGCGAGCGGCCGGCGGCGGTGACGACGTTCGCCGAATGCGTCGCGGCGGCCGCCGGCGCGTGAGGTTCCGAAAGCATTGAAAGGCTGGCGAGCGCAACGGCACGGGTGAATCGGGCTGGGAGCCTTACTACACCGGGCCTCGCGCCTTATTGTTCTGAATCGAGGAACTCTGTAATCACGATTTAGGTGTTAACCCTAGGGATCGACCGGCCTACACTTCGTCCATCGGTTGAGCAACACAGTCGACCGAATGCACAAACCCAGGAGGTATCGATCATGAAGAACCTTATTCAAGCTGTTGCCGTTGCCGCCGCGCTCGTCGTGCCCGTTGCTTCATTTGCCCAGGCCCAATCGAACGGCCCCGTGACGCGTGCCGAAGTGCGCGCCCAACTGGTGCAACTGGAAAAGGCCGGCTGGCGTCCCGGCGCCGGCGCCGATCCGAACTACCCGGACGACATTCAGGCCGCGGAACGCAAGGTCGCCGCGATGAACGGCGGCGACACGAGCGGCTACGGTGGCGTGAGCAACCGGGTTCAATCGGGCAGCCCGGCCGGCCGTGGCGTCTCGAAGGCGGACTGGAACGCGATGTACGCCCATCCGTAAGCGAAGCGGAATATGTCGCGGCAGGCGCTCCCCGATCGTTCAGTCATGCGAAATGATCGGGTTCGAGGCGCCGCGCGACGTGCGGTGAAAGGTGGTAACCGGCAGTACGTAGCGAGTGGCAGGCAGTACCGCAGCAAGCCGGTGTTGGGTTGTAACTGAAGTCCCCCGTTGTACCTGTCGTCCCTGTCGTTCCCGTAGCGAAACGGTGTAGTACGTGTGTGTGGTATCGGTGGTTGAAGTGAGAGTGTGTTGTGCGGGCGGCGAGCTTTCGCCGCCCGTTTTTTTTATTCGATCAGCGGTTCACGAGCTGCTTCGGATAGGCCAGCGCCAGCGCGCAGCCCACCAGCATGCAGACGGCGAAGCCGTACAGCCCGGCGCTTTGCGAATGGAACGTGTCGCGCAGCCAGCCGATGAAGTAGGTGCTGCCGAAGCCGCCCAGGTTCGCCAGCGAGCAGGCGAACGCGATGCCGCCCGCGGCCGCTGCACCCTTCAGGAACATCGACGGCAGCGACCACACCACCGGCATCGCCGCCGCCGCACCGGCGTTGACGAGCGAGAACAGCACCAGCGTCATCAGCGTGCCGTGCGAGGACGACGCCGCGATCGCCAGCGACACGGCCGCCACGGCGAACGGCACCACGATGTGCCAGCGGCGCTCGCGGGTGCGGTCCGAGCTGGCGCCGCAATACAGCGTGGCCAGCACGGCCGCCGCGTTGGGGATCACCATCAGCCAGCCGATTTGATAGGTGTCCTTCACGCCGGTGTCGCGCAGAATGGTCGGCAGCCAGAAGCTGACGGCATACAGGCCGAGCAGCACGCACAGGTCGATCATGCCGAGCGCCCAGACCTTCGGATCGGTGAAGGCGCGCGCCAGTGCATGGCTCTTGTTGCCTTCCGGATCGCTGTCGAGGTTCGCGCGCAGCGCCTGTTTCTCGCCGGCGTCGAGCCACGGCGTGGATTCGATCGTGTTCGGCAGCCAGCGCAGCACGGCGAAGCCGAGGATGATCGACGGCAGTGCTTCGAGCAGGAACAGCCACTGCCAGCCGCCCATGCCGTGCACGCCGTCGAACGAGCGCATGATCCAGCCCGAGATCGGGCTGCCGATCATGCTCGACAGCGGCAGGCCCACCATGAACAGCGCGACGATCCGCGCGCGGCGCGCGTCGGGATACCACTGCGTCAGATAGAGCAGCACGCCCGGCAGGAAGCCGGCCTCGGCCGCGCCGAGCAGGAAGCGCACGATATAGAACTGCATCGGCGTGTGCACGAACAGCGTGGCGCCCGACAGGATGCCCCAGGTGATCATGATCCGCGCGATCCAGAGCTTGGCGCCCACGCGTTGCAGCACCAGATTGCTCGGGACTTCGAACAAAATATAGCCCGCGAAGAACAGGCCCGCGCCGAGCCCGTAGATGCTGTCGCTGAACTTCAGCGCATCGAGCATCTGCAGCTTGGCGAGACCGATGTTGATGCGGTCCAGGTAGGCCGCGAAATAGCAGAGACAGAAGATCGTGACGAGGCGAATCGTGACCTTGCGGTAGAGCGCCGCGTGCTGCGCCGTGTCGGCCGACAAGGCCGCGTTCGGATGAGTGGTTGACATGGGACTGCCCCTGGTCGAATAGGTCGGGTTGGGTGGAAGCCGGTCGCCGCGGTCACTTGCGCGATGACGCCCGGATTCTGTATATCACGCCATTTAATGAGCGTACACACTACAAAATTGCCCGGCTTCGAGGTGCTCGCCAAAGCCGTTTCGGAAACGCTTGTCCGTCGCGGGATGCCCTGAATTACTAGGTGTTTTCATCCATGCCGGAACGGTGCGGCGCGCACGGAAAGTGCCCATTCCGTTGCACTCCGATTGTGCGGTTACGCATGAAAATGAAGCGTGTACATCATGAATTGATGTATGGGGAAATCATGCATCTTTCGTGCCTGCCCGCAGGTCGAAATACGGCGATCGTGCTGGCACGGCTTGAAATGCGGCTCGGCGATGGGAGGTTTGATCGATTCGAGGTGGCGCGCCGGTTTGGCCGAAAATCCAAAAGTCGAGGGTGTACACTTCCCGTCTTTCGATTTCGGGCCTTCGGGCCGCTGCCGTTCATGTCGTCCTCCAAAGATTCGTATGACTTTCACGACCAGATCGGCCACCTGTTGCGGCGCGCGTATCAGCGTCATGTCGCGATTTTCCAGGAGGCGATTCCGGATTCCGACCTGACCGCGGCGCAGTTCGTCACGCTCTGCACCGTCAAGGAAAAGAAGGGCTGTTCGCTGAACGACATCGTCAAGACCACGGCGATCGATCAGGCGACCATCCGCGGCGTGGTGGAGCGCCTCAAGGCACGTTCGCTGATCGAGGTGATGCCCGATCCGAGCGACGGCCGCAAGCTGATGGTGCGCGCGACCGCTTCGGGCTCGGCGCTGATCGATCGCACCGTGCCATTCGCCAAGCAGGTGACCGAGCGCACCTACGGCGCGCTGAACGTGGGCGAGCGCGTCGCGCTGCAATACCTGCTCGACAAGATGCTGCAGGGCGACGCCGAATAAGCTCCGCGCCTTCTCAAATCAACGCGCCGGCGCCGTTTCGGCCTCGATCAGGCGGCCCGCCGCGCGCAATCCTTCCCGTATCGTTTCCGCATTGAACGGCGGCGCGCAGAAGCGCACGCCGGTCGCGTCGTGGATCGCATTGGCGAGCGCGGCGGGGCCGGGCACCGACGCCGATTCGCCCGCGCCGAGCGGCGGTTCGCCCTGGCGCGGCATCAGCACAACGTCCACGGCCGGCAGTTCGGGGAACGTCAGGATCGGATAGCTGGCCCATTCGCGCGTGGCCACCTTGCCGTCGACGAAGCGCACGCGCTCCTTCAGGGAGCGGCTCAACACCTGAATCACGTTGCCGTGGATCTGATGGCGCACGCCATCGGGGTTGATCATCGTTCCGGTGTCCTGACCGACCGTGATGCGCTCCACGCGCACCTCGCCCGTCATGCGGTCCACCGTCAGGTCGACGATCCACGCCGACCACGCCGCGCCGAATCCGGGAAAGCGGCTGTGCACGTAACGCGCATAGGCGATGCCGCGACCGTGTACGATGCGTTCGTCCGACGGCGCGGCATGGCGTGGCCGCGCCACCCAGCCCGCGCGCGTGGCGATCGCCTGCAGCAGTTCGGCCGCGCGCGTGTCGGACAGATGGCGCAGACGGAATTCGAGCGGATCGACACCGGCCAGCGCCGCGCATTCGTCGGCGAACGAATCGTGCGCGAACGAGTTCGGCAGCGCGGACACCCCACGAAACCACGACGAGCGCACCAGCGGCGCGAGATCCTCGCAAACGAAGCGGCGGTTCGGGCTGTCGTACGGCGACACGGCGGTGCGGTCGCCCATCTCGAACACGCGCGGCGTGGCGGGCACCGCGCCGGTCAGCAGCGAGGCCAGCAGCGGCGCGTCGTTCGACGGGTAGCGCGTGGTGAAGTCGTAGCCGAGCAGGCGGCCGTCGCGGCTCACGGTGCCCGTCACGTTCACCACCTGCCCCGTGCCCTTCGGTTCCCACAAATGTTCGTCGGCGCGCGTCAGTTGCACGCGCACCGGGCGGCCGGTGGCCTGCGACAGCAGCAGCGCGTCGCCGCACACGTCGTCGGCGCCGTTGCGGCCGTAGCAGCCGGCCGCTTCCATCCGCACGATGTCGATGTCGGCTTCGTCGCGGCCCGCCAGCGTGGCGAGGTCGTAGCGCAAGGTGACCGGGTTCTGCGTGCCGGACCACACGGTGATGCGGCCGTCGCCCGGCGCGCGATAGTCGGCCAGCGCGCACGACGGCCCGATCGAGCCGTGAAGCTGGTACGGCCACACATAGGTGCGCGACAGCGTGATCGTGTCGGCTTCGTTGCGCACGGCCTCGACGTCGCCTTCGTCGAGCAGCGGGCGGCGCGTGGCCGGCGCGGCGGCGATCGCCGCGCCCGGGTCGGCCAACGAGGCCAGCGGCGGCAACGGGTGCCAGCGCACGCGCAATTCGCGCGCGGCGCGGATCGCCTGTTCCTCGCGCTCGGCCACCACGCCCACGAAATCGCCGCGCGTCACGATGGCGACGATGCCGGGCAGGTGCGCGACCGATTCGCGCTCGACGCCGGCCAGCAAGTGGCCGACGAACGGGCCGCTGTCGAGGCCGCTGTAGGGCGGGCGGATCACGCGGCCGTGCAGCATGCCGGGCACGCGCATGTCGTGCACGAACGTCAGTTGGCCGGTGGCCTTGGCCGGCAAATCCACGCGCGGCGCCGAGCGGCCGATCACGCGATAGGTGGCGGGGTCCTTGACGGGGGTCTTGAGGTCGAGTTCGAGCGCGAGGCGCGCGCCGGCCACGAGTTCGGCGTAAGCGAGGCGCGGCGCGTCGGCATCGTTCGGATTGCCGACGAACACGAAGCCGCGGTCGGTATTCAGCGTGTCGAGCGGCGCATCGAGCCGTGCGGCCGCCAGTTCGAGCAGCTTGCGCCGCGCCTGCGCCGCGGCCGCGCGCAGCGGCGTGGCCGAGATCTGGATGGTGGCGCTGGCGATGGTCGGCCCCTGGTTCGGCGTCGCGGCGGTGTGGCCGAGCTGCATCGAGACCTGGGCCGGCGCGAGATCCAGCTCCTCGGCCACGATCTGGCCGAGCGAGGTGCGGATGCCGGTGCCGAGATCGACGTGGCCGTTGAACGCGAGGACGCGCCCGTCGTCGAGCACGGCGACGAACACTTCCGGCACGTCGGGCGTGTAGGACGACAAACTGCCGGGCTGGCCGGGGGCCGGCTTGACGGGCGGAGCGGGGCGGCGGATCACGGCCAGGCAGCCGTCGCGTGCGAGCAGTTCGGAACGGTTCACGGGCGCGGGGTCCGCTGAAGAGGGGAAAGGCGGCGGGCGCGTGCGCCCGCATCCGGCAATCTAGACGGCCAAAAACGGCCGGTCAACCACGCGCGGCCTGGGCCGATTGGGCCAATTGAGCGGCGTCGATCGCGGCGATGGCGTCGTCGAGCGGCAGCACGGCCGCGTACTTCTGCGCCATGTCGAACAGGTTGGCTTCGTGCGGCGCGATCGCGCGGTCGCCCACGCAATCGGCGAGCACGAACGGACGGAAGCCGAACGACATCGCATCCACCACGCTGGCGCGCACGCAGCCGCTGGTCACGGCACCGGCCACCAGCAGCGTGCGCACCGCGCGCTGCGTGAGCCACGGCGCGAGTTGCGTGCCGAAGAACGCCGACGGCACCTGCTTGCGCACCACCAGTTCGCCGGCGGCCGGGGTCAGTTCCGGCACGATCTGGCTGTTCGGGTGATCCTCGTGCAGCGTGGCCATGCCGGGCACCTTCAGCGAGAACACGTTGTCGTCGCTGCCGTCGCTGGCGTAGACGATCCTGCTGTGCGCCACCGGCCAGCCGCGCGCGCGGGCGATCGCGAGCGCCTGCTCGGTGCGGGCAATCGCGGCCGGGATGTTGCCGCCGCCGAACGTGGCCGGATCGGCGAAGCCGACCACCAGGTCGACGATCAGCAGGCCGACGTTGCCGGCCGGCGCGAGCGGCGTGCCGAAACCCTGCTGGCGATAGACGCCGCTTTCGGCGTGATGCGACAGTTCAAGTGAGCTGGACATGCTTGGGAATCCTCGATAAAGCGGTTCAGGCGGCCGGGAACAGCACGCGGCCGTCGCGCACCACGACCTGATCGTCGAGCTGGACGGTGCAGTGGCGCAGCGGGATGTCGATATGGCAGGTGGTGGTGCGACTGCCGCCGCCCTCGTTGTTCGGCCCGAGCGAGAACAGGAAGTTGCCCTCGAACGCGCGCGCATCCATGCCGATGGTGGCCTCGCGGTCGTACAGGCCGAGCGTCGACCAGCGCGCGCGCGGCTGCAGGCCCCAGCCGATATGCGAGATCGCATAGCCTTCGGGGTCGTTGAAGGTTTCCATGTAGTCGCGCAGCAGCGCGGCGTCCACGCCGCCCTCGATGCGTGTGGCGTAGCCGTTCTCCACGGTCAGCGCGATCGGTTCGGATACATAGTGCTTCTGCGGCAGCAGGATGTCGCCGCGGTCGATCACGATGGTGCCGTGCGCGGTGCGGTCGTTCGGGTAGGTCAGCGCGAAGCCGCTCGGCCAGTGATCCCAGCGGCCCGGCTCGTCGACGAAGCCGTATTCGGCGGTCGGCGGAAAATCGCCGAGCGGGCACACCAGCGCGGTGCCGGCCGGCGAGCTGACGCGCATCTCGCGCGAAGCGGAGATTTTCGCGGCGGCGGCCAGCACGCGCGTGCGGTCGGCCTCGGTCGGCACCATGCGCATCAGCACTTCGGGCGGCTCGACCGCCAGCAGGATCTTGGTGCCCGATTTGAGGATGTCGTGTTGTTCGGGAGAGAACAGCAGCGTCATCAGGTCGAGCACCAGGTCGCTTTCCTTCAGCGCGGCGATCGCGGCGCGATTGCCGGTGAGCGGCGTGGTGCCGAGATAGGCCAGCGAATCGCGGCTGAACGCCTTGTCGCCGTTCACCGGCGGCAGGTCGAGGCGGTTCACGATCGCGCCCATCTGCTGCGTGGCGATCAGCGCGCATTGCAGCGTTTGCGGATGGGTGGCGGTACTGGTCAGGATCGTCACGGTCTGGCCCGCTTCGAGGCGGGACAGCGTCAGCACGTGTTTCCACGCGTCGATCAGTTGGGCGTCGTTAATCGGCATGGTCGGCTCCGTTGCAAGAGGTCGGGCGGTTCGGTTTCGTCGGGCGCTCAGGCGCTCGCCGCGAGCGGTGCGCCGAGGAAATCGCCGAAGGCCGCGTAGAAGCCGGCCGCGTTGTCCCACGGAATCATGTGGCCGGCGTCGGGCACGCGCACGTGGCCCATCGCCGGCGTGGCGCGTTGCAGCTCGGCCACGTCCTCGTCGCGCACCACGTCGCCGCGCTCGGCGGTGATCAGCAGCGACGGCACGCGCAGTTGCGCGGCGTCGGCGTGGAAATCATCGGTATGGAATCCTTCGTAAGAGGCCAGCATGGCGCGCTCGTCGCAGGTGTGCAGCCATTCGGCGCGCAAGCGGCGTTCCTCTTCGGTCCAGGTGGGGCAGAACGCGCGCATGCCTTCGGCGTCGGTGCCGGCGCGGGCCAGCGCCATCGAATCGACATACCACGGCAGCTTGCCCGGGTACTCACGGCGGCCCGGGCCGGACACGGGCGGATCGACCAGCACCACCGAGGCGAGGCCATGCTCGATATGCAGCGCGGCGCGCGCGGCGATGCGCGCGCCCATCGAATGGCCGACCAGCGCGAAGCGCTCGAGCCCGAGCGCGGCGGCCAGCGCCGCCACGTCGTGCGCCTGCGCGTCGAGGCTGTAGTCGAGCGTGTCGGAGGCCGACGACAGGCCGCGGCCGCGCACATCGAGCACGTAGGTGTCGAAACGCGCGCCGAGCACCTCGCCGACGAAGCCCCAGGTGATCGCCGGGCTGGTAATGCCGGGAATCAGAATCACGGCCGGGCGGCCGGCGCGCTCGCCGGTGGCGCCGCCGTAGCGCAGGTAGTGCTGGCGGATGCCGTTGGCATGCACGTTCGCGCCATACAGGTAGGTCGAGGTCATCGCGGCTCCGTTCAGTAGGCGCCCGACAGCAGCGCGCCGGCGCCGGGCACGATCGGTTCTAGATCGAGTTCGCGCAGGATCGAATAGGTGGTGGCGATCGCGGCGGTGATCACCGGCTTGCCGGTCATCGCCTCGACCTTGGCCACGGCCGGCAGCGACGGCATCTGCACGCAGGCCGACAGCACGATCGCATCGGCGTCCTGGTACGGCAGCGACTTGACGATGTCGGGCAGGCGCGCCGGATCGTGGCGGCCCACGTCGAGGTTGTCGGGGATTTCGAGCGCGCGCCAGGCGATCACTTCGTAGCCCTCATTACGGATGTAGTCCACCACCAGTTCGGTCAGCGGCTTCATGTAGGGCGCCACCACCACGATCTTCTTCGCGCCGATCACCTTCAGCGCGTCGACCAGCGCGCCCGCGCTGGTCAGCACCGGCGCCTGCGCGCCGTTCTCGGCGGTGTGACGTGTCAGGCGCTCCTGCGAGACGCGGTGATAGCCGTGGCCCATGGCCATGATCGCGACCAGGCAGGCATAACCGAGCACGTCCACGCGCGCATCCGACAGCTCGACGGCGCAGCGGTCCGATTCGGCGTCCATCGCGGCCAGTTCCTCCTTGACCACCTTCTTCATGCGCATCCGGCTCGAATGGAACGTGAAGCGCTCGGGGCGAATCGATTCGCGCAGCCGCAGCATCGCGGGAATTTCAGTTTCCATCGTGGTGTTCGAGCTCGGCACGATCTGGCCGATGCGGAAGGTTCGGGTCATCTTGGCTCCTTGGGCGATGAGCGGCAGCGGCGCGGGGGCGGTTGCCGAAAGTGAAGCAAAGTCTAGCGTGTACGTTTGAATTTCACAACGTATCAAAAACCTCCCGAACCCCCGGGAAATCCCTTGTATGCAGCATGAATGTGCATTATTGGTGCGGGATATGCTGCGTGGCGGTGCCTGAAAATTTTCGCTTGTGCGAATATTTTGCAGTGTGTACGCTTGATTTAACCCTAACCCATCCGCCGCCGCGACGGTCCTGCCGCCGGCCACTCAGAACAGGAGATTCCGATGAAGCAACCCCGTATCGCGATCGTGGGCGCCGGCCTCGGCGGCACCGCCGCCGCCGCGCTGCTGCAACGCAGCGGCTATGACGTGAAGCTCTACGAGCAGGCGCCGTCGTTCTCGCGCCTCGGCGCGGGCATCCACCTCGGCCCGAACGTCATGAAGATCATGCGCAAGATCGGCTGCGAGAACGCACTCGAAGCGATGGGTTCGCATCCCGATTTCTGGTACAGCCGCGACGGCATCACGGCCGAGGTCATGTCGCAAATCCCGCTCGGCGATTTCGCACTGAAGACCTACGGCGCGAGCTACCTGACGGTGCACCGTGGCGATTTCCACGCGCTGATGACGCAGGCCGTCACGCCGGGCACGATCGTGTTCGGCAAGAAGCTCACGACGATCGAGGACACCGGCAGCGACGTGCGCCTGACGTTCGACGACGGCACGGTCGAGACGGCCGACATCGCGATCGGCGCGGACGGCGTCAACTCGCGCTTGCGCGAGCACCTGCTCGGCGCCGAACCGCCGCGCTACACCGGCTACGTCGCGCACCGCGCCGTGTTCCCGGCCTCGCTGCTGAACAACAAGCCGTACGACATGTGCGTCAAGTGGTGGTCGGGCGACCGCCACATGATGGTCTACTACGTGACCGAAGCGCGTGACGAGTACTACTACGTAACCGGCGTGCCGCAGGCCGAGTGGCCGGCCGGCGTGTCGATGGTCGACAGCAGCCGCGACGAGATGCGCGAGGCGTTCGCCGGTTTCCACTCCGACATCCAGCATCTGATCGACGTGTCGCCGTCGATCACCAAATGGCCGCTGCTCGAACGCGATCCGCTGCCGCTTTGGAGCCGTGGCCGCCTGGTGCTGCTCGGTGATGCCTGCCATCCGATGAAGCCGCACATGGCGCAGGGCGCGGCGATGGCGATCGAGGATGCCGCGATGCTGGCGCGCTGCCTCGACGAAGTGGGCGTGGCCGATTACACCAACGCGTTCGCGCTGTACGAGGCGAACCGCGCCGCGCGCGCCTCGAAGGTGCAACTGGTGTCGCACAACAACACCTGGCTGCGCACCAACGAGGACCCGGCCTGGGTGTTCGGCTACGACGTGTTCGACGTGCCGCTCGAAGCGCCCGCCAAGGAAGCCGTGGCGAGCTGATCGGCACGGCTTCGCCCCGGCCGGAATTTCGGCGAGGTATAACGGCATCGCGCGGCCCGGCCGCGCGAGGTTGCCTGCCGGTTCGCGCCCGTCGCGCGTCGGCATCTTGAATCGGGTCAGTCATGTCGCATTCCGGCCAATCGGCGGGGCCGCTCGCGCTCCGCGTCAACGGCGACGAGCGCAGCGCGCCCGGCGCCGCACCCGATACGCCCCTCCTGCTGGTGCTGCGCAACGATTTCGAGCTGAACGGCCCGAAATACGGTTGCGGCCTCGGCCAGTGCGGCGCGTGCACGGTGCTGGTCGACGGGCAGGCCACGCGCTCGTGCGTGGTGCCGGCCGGCGCGGTCTGCGGTCACGAGGTCGTCACGCTCGAAGGGCTCGGCACGGCCGAGGCCCCGCATCCGATCCAGCGCGCGTTCATCGACGAACAGGCGGCCCAGTGCGGCTACTGCCTGAACGGCATGATCATGAGCGCCAAGGCGCTGCTCGACCGCAATCCCGCCCCCGACGACGCGGCGATCCACGACGCGCTGCGTTTCAATCTGTGCCGCTGCGGCACCCATCTCGAGATCGTGCGGGCCGTGCATCGCGCGGCGCGCTATCTGCAACACGACCATGAACGGTGATCCGGCAGTCCGTCACGAAGGCGAGGGCGAGCACGACGTGGCGAGCGTCGCCGGCCCGCGCCCGGCTATCGCGAACCCAGCGCCGGCGCGTGCGTTGCCGCTCGTCTCGCATCGGCGCGCCGAATACGGCTGGCCGGCCGGCGATGGCCTGAGCGCGACGTTGTCGGTCGATGCGGGCCTGTCCGCGCAGGGCACGCTGGCGAGCTGGCAATACCGCGCGCGGCTCGCGTCGGCCGAGGGCGACGCGCGTTCGCGCCCGGTGCCGGCGAGCGGCTTGGCCGGCGACGTGCCGCTGCCGTTCGTCTATCGCCATGCCGAGGCGCGCGTCGAGGTGGAAGACCCGGCGCGGCGGATTCCGGCCCATGCGCATGCGTTCGCGCGCGAATCGGGCGTGGACGAATGCGCGACCGAGTTGCACGTCGATCCGGTCGAGCTGCGGCTGCGCCATCTCGATCCGGTCGGCGATGCCGGCGCGCACGAAGTGATCCGCATGGTGACCGAGCGTGCGCAATGGCAGGCGCCGGCGGCCACGTTGCCGGCATCGCCCTGGTTGCGTGGGCGCGGTTTTGCGTTCGACGGGCAGCGGCAGGCTGCGCCCGACGACGCCGATGTTTCAGATAACGAACTATCCAATCCGGCCCGCCCGCTCGATACACGCCCCGACTGGACGGCCTGGGTCGTCGACATCGACGTGAACCCCGCGACCGGCGACATCGCGCTGCGCCGCGTGGTGGCCGGGCAGGGTGCCGGGGAACCTGGCGCGGACGGCGCGCGCGGCGCGGGTTTGGCCGCCGCGCAGATCGAGGCGGCGGTCTCGCGCGTGCTCGGTGTGCGCCATACGGCACGTAGCGCTTACGACGAAAGCGCCGCCGATACGGCGCTGGCGCACGAACTGGTGGCCGCGCCGGCGGGAGAGACCGACGCCTCGCAATTGACCACCGAATTCGCCGCGCTCGACGATGCCGAACGTGAGCGCGTCGAACGCGCTGCCGCGCCGGCCGCCGCGGCGATCGCCAACGCGCTCTACGACGCGACGGGCGTGCGCTTTCGCGCGCCGCCGTTCGATGCGCGCGCGGTGCGCGCGGCGCTGGCCACGCACGAGGGCTATCGCGCCGTGGTGAGCCGTCAACCGTCGCCGCAGGCGCGCTGGCGGCGCTGGCTCAAGGGCGGCGGCATCGGCGGCGTGGTGGGCGGCCTGATCGGGCTGGCCGGCGCGCTGCTGCCCGGCCCCGCGCCGATCGCACCGATTCCGGCCGGCTCGGCTTCGGGCGCGCAGGTCTGGAGCGCCGACACGATCGAACGTGGGCGGCTGGTGGCGATCGCGGGCGACTGCGCCGTCTGTCACACCGCGCCCGGCGGGCGCACCAACGCGGGCGGCTTTCCGCTCGAAACGCCGTTCGGCACGATCTATTCGACCAACCTGACGCCCGATCCGGAAACCGGCATCGGTTCGTGGTCCTATCCGGCGTTCGCGCGCGCAATGCGCGAGGGCATCTCGCGCGACGGCCGCCATCTGTACCCGGCGTTCCCGTACACGGCGTTCGCCAAACTCAGCGAGCCGGACTTGCTGGCGCTCTACGCGTATCTGATGTCGCAACCGGCCGTGAAGGCCGCGCCGCCGGCCACCCGGCTGCCGTTCCCGATGAATCAGCGCCGCCTGGTGGCGGGCTGGAACTGGCTCTATCACGACGACGCGCCATACGCGCCCGACCCGGCGCGCTCGGCGCAGTGGAATCGCGGCAAGTATCTGGTGGATGGCGCCGGCCATTGCAGCGCCTGCCATTCGCCGCGCAACGCGCTCGGCGCCGAAAAGGGCGGCTTCGCGTATCTGACGGGCGGCAGCGCCGAGGGTTGGGACGCGCCCGCGCTGGTGGCCGCCTCGCACGCCGCGCCGGTGCCGTGGACGGAGGACGCGCTGTTCCGCTACCTGCGCACCGGCTTTTCGCCCGAGCACGGCGTGGCGGTCGGGCCGATGGCGCCGGTCGTGGCGGGCCTGGCCGAGTTGCCCGAGGGCGACGTGCGGGCGATGGCGCATTACCTCGCGTCGCTGTCGCCGCATGTGGACGACGCCACCGCCACGGCCGCCGCGGCCGCGGTGGCTTCGCGCGGCGCGGAAACGGTGTCCACGCTCGGCATGGAGAACGGCCGGCGCACGTTCGAGGCGGCCTGCGCGGTCTGCCACGCCGAATCGGGCGGGGTGGGGCACTTCGGCGTGCGGCCGCTGATGGGGCTGAACACCAGCGTCAGCCACGCCAACCCCGACAACCTGCTGCGCGTGCTGCAGAACGGCATCGCGCAGCCGGCCACCGCCGCGCTCGGCTACATGCCCGGCTTCCGCGACGAATTCGACGACCGCCAGATGGCCGAACTCGCCGCCTATATCCGCAAGCGCTACGCGCCGGACCAACCGGCGTGGCGCGATCTCGAAGCGGCATCGGCGCGGATTCGCGCGCAAGGAGCGGCACATTGAACGCGGCGGACCGGTTTCTCTCCACCGACGGCCGGGGCCACCACGACGGCACCGGCTGGCATGGTTCGGAGCGCGAAGTATTGGAGACGGCCGGCGCGTGGCGCGCGGCCGGCCATGCCGTGTGGCTCTACACGGTGGTGCGCACCTGGGGTTCGGCGCCGCGCCCGGTCGGCGCGATCATGGCGATGCGCGGTGACGGGCGGATCTGCGGTTCGGTGTCGGGCGGCTGCATCGAGGACGATCTCGCCGAATCGCTGCGCCGCGACGGGCCGCCCGGCCCGCTGCCGGGCGTGGTCGAATACGGCCTGAACGCCGACGACGCGCATCGCTTCGGGCTGCCATGCGGCGGCACGCTGCGGCTGGTGCGCGAAACGCTCGGCCCGGCCAGCGGGTTCGACGCGCTGCTCGACGCATTGCGCGCCGGGCAGGTGGTGGCGCGCACGCTCGATCTGGCCAGCGGCCGCGCGACGCTCGCCGCGATCGACGGCGATGCCGCCGCGCCCGCGTTCGACGGCCGGCAACTGGTCGCGCCGTTCGGCCCGGCCTGGCGGCTGCTGCTGATCGGCGCGGGCGAACTGAGCCGCTACGTGGCCGCGATGGCCGTGCCGCTCGGCTATGCCGTCACGCTGTGCGACCCGCGCGACGATTACGCGACGCCGCCGCTGCCGGGCGTGTCGCGCGTGCGCACCATGCCCGACGACACCGTGCTGGCCATGCAGCCCGACGCGCGCACCGCCGTGATCGCGCTGACCCACGATCCCAAGCTCGACGATCTCGCGCTGATCGAGGCGCTGCGCACGCCGGCCTTCTACGTGGGCGCGATCGGTTCGCGCCGCAACAGCGACGCGCGTCGCGAGCGGCTCAAGCTGTTCGATCTCGACGATGCGCAGCTTGCGCGGCTGCATGCGCCGGTCGGGCTTCACCTGGGCGGCAGCACGCCGCCCGAGATCGCCGTGTCGATCGTCGCCGACCTGACCGCGCGCCGCCATCGCGTGCCGGTGGCCGGCTTGCGCGATGTCGAAGCGGGCAAGGCGGGGCAGGGGATGCTTCGGGATGCTTGAGGGTTCCGGGGCCTTCCCTTTAAGCCCGATTTAATTCGGGCTGCATAGCATGTGAGTCATGCGGCGTGCGACAGCGCGTCCCCTTTGGCCCACAGCAGCGGCGGTACGCCATGATCAAACAATTCGACTACCCACTCGGCGATGAAACGATTGCCCTGTGCGCCAGCTTCGGCGCCGGGCCGGCCTTGCAGCGCGTGCTGGTGAGCCGGGCCGATTCGATGGAAACGCTGGTGGTGCTCGACGCGCGCGGTTGGTCGGGCATCCTGAAGCTCGCCACCGAGACGCCCGAAGGCCTGCTCGACGACGCGATCCGCAAGGTCGGCAGCGAGCAACTGATCGAGCGCGCGATCCGCAGCCGCGCCGTGGTCGAAGCGCAACTCTAGCCGCCGCACCCGGCCGGGACGAACGATCCCGGCCGGTTTTTTCCAGCCTCAGTACAATGCACCGGGTTCGCCGTGCCGTCTGGCCGGCGTGTGCGCCTCCTATCCTGCCGACCCGATGCCGCTGCCGACCATTCCGACCGCCCCGTTCTGCCCCGCCGAAGTGAAGGGCAGCATCACCATCGATGCGCGTGCCCCGTGGTTCGCGCGGCTGCGCCGCTTTTTCGGGCCGGGCCTGCTGGTGGCGATCGGCTATATGGACCCGGGCAACTGGGCGACCGACATCCAGGCCGGCTCGCAGTTCGGCTATTCGCTGTTGTGGGTGGTGGCGTTCTCCAGCCTCGCCGCGATCTTCCTGCAGATGCTGGCCGCCCGGCTCGGGCTGGTGGCGGGGCGCGACCTCGCGCAGATCAGCTACGAGCGCTACGGCCCGTTCGGCAAATGGCTGCAATGGGTCACGGCCGAAATCTCGATCATTGCCTGCGACATCGCCGAGGTGCTCGGCTGCGCGCTCGCGTTCAAGCTGCTGCTCGGCGTGCCGCTGGCCTGGGGCATCGTGCTGACGGCGCTCGACACGCTGATCGTGCTCGGCATGCAGGGCAAGGGCTTTCGCCAGATCGAGGCGATCGTGCTGGGCCTGATCGGCACCATGGCGTGCTGCTTCGTGGCGCAGGTGGCGATGGTGCCGACCGACTGGCACGCAGTGGCGGCCGGGTTGATCCCGGGCGATCCGGGCCACGACCGCAAGGATGCGATCGTGCTGGCGCTCGGCATCGTGGGCGCGACCATCATGCCGCACAACCTCTACCTGCATTCGTCGGTGGTGCAGACGCGCCGCGTGACGGGCGGCGCGCGCGGCCACGTGCTCGACACGCTCGCGATGGTGCGGGTGGATACCTGGTGCTCGCTGCTGGTGGCGATGTGCGTGAACGCGGCGATCCTGATCCTCGCGGGCGCGGCGTTCCATGCGGCTGGACACACCGGCGTGGCCGACATCGAGCAGGCCTATCAATTGATCACGCCGCTGGTGGGCGGCGCCGCCGCGATCCTGTTCGGCATCGCGCTGCTGGCCTCGGGGCAAAGCTCCACGCTGACCGGCACGATCGCCGGGCAGGTCATCATGGACGGCTTCCTGCACGTCAAGATCCCGTGCTATCAGCGCCGCCTGATCACGCGCGGGCTCGCGCTCGCACCGGCGCTGGCCGGCGTGCTGCTGCTCGGCGACGGCTCGGTCGGCAAGCTGCTGGTGTGGAGTCAGGTGTTGTTGAGCCTGCAATTGCCGTTCGCGATGTGGCCGCTGATTCGTTCGGTCAGCGATGCGAAACTGATGCAAGGGTATGCGATCGGGTGGGGCGCGAAGCTGTTCGCGTGGGCGCTGTTCGCGGTGATCTGCGGCACCAACCTGCTGCTCGTGACGGGCGTGGTCGGCTGAGTAAAGTGGTCCATCGGCCCGGGCGATATGTGAACCTTCGCGCCGGGCCGTGCTGCGTCGATCATGGCGGCGCGGCGGCTGCGTGCCTGCGGTTGCCGCTTTCGCCACCGCGCAGCACCGGAGCCTTGCCTCGATGTCCTCGTCCGTCTCTTCATCCGCTTCCTCGCCGGATTCCTTGATCCGCCCCGACGTGGCCGCCTTCCTCGGCGGCCTGCACGGCGCCGCGCTGCAACCGGCCGGCCTCGACGCGCTGCGCGACGGCTACGCCGCCTCCAAATCGGTCACCGAATTGCCGGTCGGCACGCTGGCCGTGTTGCGCGAGGTCGCGATTCCGGGCCCGGCCGGCCCGATTCGCGCCTGCCTGTTCGACAGCCGCGCCGAGCGTGCGCCGGGACCCTTGCTGATGTTCTTCCACGGCGGCGGTTTCGTGATGGGCAGCGTGCAGACGCATGCGAGCCTGTGCGCCGAACTGGCGCGCACGCTCGACCTGCCGGTGTTGTCGGTCGACTACCGGCTCGCGCCCGAGCATCCCTGGCCGGCCGCGCCCGACGACGCCGAGGCGGCCGCGCGCTGGGCCGCGGGCAGCCCGGCCGAACTGGGTCGCGAGGTGCGCGCGTTGCTGTTTGCCGGCGACAGCGCGGGCGGCAATCTCGCGATCGTGACGGCAATGCAATTGCGCGACCGGCCCGCCGCCGTGCCCGCGATTCTGCAATTGCTGTTCTATCCGCTGGCCGATCCGGGCCGCGTCACGGCGTCGCTCGACCGGTTCGGCGACGGCTATCTGCTGACGCGCGGCAGCCTCGCGTTTTCCGCCAACGCCTATCGCGCTGACCCGGCCGACATGCGCGCCGCACCGATGCGCGGCGATCTGGCCGGGATGCCGCCGGCCGTGGTGATGACGGCGGGCGCGGACCCGATTCGCGACGAAGGCCGCGCCTATGCCGCCGCGCTGGTGGAGGCGGGCGTGCCGGTGGCGTTCCGCGAGGCGGCGGGAAATATTCATGGTTTCGCGACGCTGCGGCAGGCGATCGGTTCATCGGCGGGCGATGTGGCGCAAGCGTTGGCGGCGGCGCGCGCCTTGATCGAGTGCCCGCCGACCACCTGAACCAAGATAAGGCATACGAAACGGTATGCCTCGGCGCGCCGCTTTTTGCTTGTGAAATGATACGTTATATCGTAACATTTTCAGCCATCGAGACTCTGGCCGCATCCGGTCGCCCCGAATCCGCCATGTCCCTGACCCGGAAACAGCAACTCGTCCTAGATGCCCTGCGGCGCGCCGGTGCGCCGCTCGGCGCCTACGCCTTGCTCGACCGGTTGCGCGAGGCGGGCTTCAACGCGCCGGCGCAGGTCTATCGGGCGCTGGCGCGGCTGGTCGAGGCCGGCGAGGTGAGCCGCCTCGAAACGCTGAACGCCTACCTGCCGCGCACGGCGGTGCGCGGCGATGCGGTCAGCGTGTTTACGATCTGCGAGCGCTGCAGCCGCATCGGCGAGTACGCCGACGCATCGCTCGGCGAGCGCCTTGCGCACCTGACCGGCCGCCACGATTTCGTGCCGAGCCACGCGGCGATCGAGATTCGCGGGCGCTGCGTCGATTGCACGGCCACGGCCGACTGATTCGCGCCGCTTCCGATTCACCTTTTCTTGCCCGCTTTCATGTCGAACCTTGCGATGCCTGCTGATTCGTTATGCGAATCATTTTCGACGTGTCGGCGTTTTGCTTCACCGGCCCCGACGCGGGGGCCCCGATGCTGATCCGCAAGCTGTTCCGCTTCGAGAACGCCCATATCGTGCGCGGTTGCACCACGCAACGCTGCGCGACCTCGATTCACGGTCACTCGTATCGCGTCGAGTTGCTGCTGGAGGCGCACGCGTTCGATCGCGGCCAGATGGTGTATGACTTCGGCCTGCTCAAGGGCGGCGTGCGCGAGCTGATCGACGGGTTCGATCACGCCATGACGCTCTGGCGCGGCGACGATCCCGATTACCTCGCGGCAATGTGCCGTCATTCGGCACGCTGGGTGCTGCTGCCCGTGTCGCCGAGCGCCGAGCAGTTCTCGCGCGTGTTCTTCCTGCTGGTGGACGCGATGCTGGCCGCCACCGACATGGCGAACGGCGAGGCCGACGTGCGGCTGCATTCGGTGATCGTCCACGAGACCGATACCGGCTACGCGCAGTGTTTTCGCGACGACGCCCACAACTCCGCGATGGGGCCGATCGATCTTCGGGATATCGAATTTTCCGCGGCGGTGCGCGCCGAGTGGCGTGACCCGCAACTGTTCTCGCGGCTGCTGCGCGGCGCGCGCACCGCCAATCCGCCGCCGGCCGCGCCCCTTCATCGTTCGACATCGAGGCTCACGCAACCATGATCCGCAAGAACCCGCGCGGCGACCTGCCGCGCATTCATCCCGACGCCTTCGTCGATTCCACCGCCATCCTGTGCGGCCTCGTGATCGTCGAGGCGAACGTCTTCATCGGCCCGTATGCGGTGATCCGCGCCGACGAGATCGATGCGAACGGCGAGATCGAGCCGATCGTGATCGGCGCGCATTCGAATATTCAGGACGGCGTGGTGATCCACTCGAAGTCCGGCGCGCCGGTGCGGATCGGCGAGCGCACCTCGATCGCGCATCGTGCCATCGTGCACGGCCCGTGCGAAATCGGCAACGGCGTGTTCATCGGCTTCAACAGCGTGCTGTTCAATTGCGTGGTGGGAGACGGCTGCGTGGTGCGCTTCAACGCGGTGGTGGACGGCTGCAAGCTGCCGCCGTATTTCCATGTACCGTCCACCGAGCGGATCGGCCCCGAGACCGATCTGGCCTCGTACCCGCAGGTCACGCCCGATGCGAGCGAGTTCTCCGAGGACGTGGCGCGCACCAACAACGCGCTGGTGCGCGGCTACAAGCAGATCCAGAATGAATTCTGACGTGACGCTGCTGCCCGCCGCGAAGCGGGCTCGCGCTATGCGTGCATCGAGCGCGTCGAACGCCGTGGCCGAGCGCCGCGACATCGCCGAGCGCCTCGCGCGGCGCCATGCCGATCTGCTGATCGAGGGCGGCACGGTGCTGACGCCGAACGGCGCGGAGCGCATCGATATCGCCTGCGTGCAAGGGCGCGTGGTGGCGCTCGGCGATCTCGCGTCGAGCTGGCACGCCGACGACCGGCTCGCTGCCGGCGGGCTGCATGTGCTGCCCGGCGTGATCGATACGCAGGTGCATTTCCGCGACCCCGGCCTCACGCACAAGGAAACGCTGGAGGCCGGCACGCGCGGCGCGGTGCTCGGCGGCGTGACGGCCGTGTTCGAGATGCCGAACACGCAGCCGCTGACGCTGGAGGCCTCCGACTTGCGCGACAAGCTCGAACTGGCGCGCGGCCGGGCCTGGTGCGATCACGCGTTCTATCTGGGCGGCTCGGCGATCAACGCCGAGCGGCTGGCCGTGCTCGAAACGCTGCCCGGCTGCGCGGGCGTCAAGGTGTTCATGGGCAGCTCGTTCGGCAACCTGCTGGCCGACGACGATGCCGTGCTGCGCCGGATCGTGCGCAACGGCCGCCGCCGCATGGCGGTGCACGCCGAGGACGAGGCGCGGTTGCGCGCGCGGCGCGCGCTGGTCGAGGCCAGCGGCGACGTGCGCGATCATCCGCACTGGCGCGACCCCGAGAGCGCGCTGATGGCGACGCGCCGGGTGGTGGCGATGGCCGCCGAAACCGGCCGCAAGCTGCATGTGCTGCATGTGTCGACGGCCGAGGAGATGGCGTTTCTCGCGCAGCACAAGCGCCGCGTCAGCGTGGAGGTCACGCCGCATCACCTGACGCTCGAAGCGCCGGGCTGCTACGAGCGGCTCGGCACGCTCGCGCAGATGAACCCGCCGGTGCGCGACGCTTCGCATCGCGAAGCATTGTGGCAGGCGATCCGCGACGGCGTGGTGGACGTGATCGGCAGCGATCACGCGCCGCATACGCTAGAGGAAAAGGCGCGGCCGTATCCGGGCTCGCCGAGCGGCATGACCGGCGTGCAGACCTTGCTGCCGGTGATGCTCGATCACGTTGCGCATGGGCGCTTGAGCCTGCAGCGGCTCGTCGATCTGACCGGCGCCGGGCCGGCGCGGCTGTTCGGCATCGAGGGCAAGGGGCGCATCGCGCTCGGCTACGACGCCGATTTCTCGATCGTCGATCTCGGTGCGCGCCGCACGATTCGCGACGACTGGATCGCCAGCGTTTCGGGCTGGACGCCTTACGATGGCATGGCGTGCCAGGGCTGGCCGGTCGCAACGGTGCTGCGCGGCCAGCCCGTGATGCGCGACGAGGTGTTGGTGGGCACGCCTGCGGGCCAGCCGCTCAAGTTTCTCGACCAGCACGCCGGCTGACCGCCATGCCGGCCGGCGGGCGTCGCCTTTCAGGCGGCACCCGTTTTTCCTTTCGCAGTGCTTTCCGTTTTTCGGCACGGCACCGAAGCACGGCGGTGCTGCGCTATCCTCCTGTCTGCCGATAACGAAATGCCGGCCCGACTGTCACGCCTGCGCCGCCCGCCCTGCCTGCGGGTGAGCGACGCGCAGGCGCGGGCCGGAGCGGGACGAACCGGGAGCGGGCGGAATGACGGAGACGGTGGAGTGCGTCGTGATCGGCGCGGGCGTGGTGGGGCTGGCGGTAGCGCGCGCCTGCGCCGAACGCGGCTGGGAAACGGTGATCGTCGAGGCCGAGACGGCGATCGGCACCGGCACGAGTTCGCGCAACAGCGAGGTGATCCACGCGGGCATCTATTACCCGGCCGGATCGCTGAAGGCGCGGCTGTGCGTCGAGGGGCGGCGGTTGCTGTATGCGTATTGCGAGGCGCGGCAGGTGCCGTACCGCCGTTGCGGCAAGCTGATCGTCGCCACCCGGGACGCGCAGCGCGGCGCGCTGGCCGCCGTCGAGGCCGCCGCGCGCGCCAACGGCGTGACCGATTTGCGCCGCATCGATGCCGCCGAAGCGCGCGCGCTCGAACCCGCGCTGCACTGCGTGGCCGCGCTCGAATCGCCGTCGACCGGCATCGTCGACAGCCATGCGCTGATGCTCGCGCTGCTCGGCGACGCCGAGCGCGCCGGTGCCGCGATCGCGTATTGCTCGCCGGTGATCGGCGGGCAGGTGCTGCATGATGGCGGCCACTCCTTGATCGAACTCGAAACCGGCGGCGCAGAACCGATGCGCCTGCGCGCGCGGCGCGTGATCAATGCGGCCGGCCTGTATGCGCAGGCGGTGGCCGGGGCGCTGCACGGCCTGCCACCCGCATCGATTCCGCGCGCGCGGTATGCCAAGGGCAACTATTACTCGCTGTCGGGGCGCGCGCCGTTCTCGCGGCTCATCTACCCGGTGCCGGAGCCGGGCGGCCTGGGCGTGCATCTGACGCTCGATCTGGCGAACCAGGCGCGTTTCGGGCCGGACGTCGAATGGATCGACACGATCGATTACCGCGTCGATCCGGGCCGCGCCGCGCGCTTCTACGAGGCGATCCGACGTTACTGGCCGGCGCTGCCCGATGCGGCGCTGCAACCGGCCTATTCGGGCATTCGCCCCAAGCTCGACGCGCCCGACGGCGGCAGCGCCGATTTCATGATCCAGTCGGCCCGCGAACACGGCGTGCCCGGCCTCGTCAATCTGTACGGGATCGAATCGCCGGGGCTGACCGCTTCGCTCGCGATCGCCGACGAGGTGCTGGCGCGGCTCGATGCGGCGTGATGCAGCGTGAGGTCGGTGCACCAGTTGTAAGGGTACCGAAGCAATCTTCCGCCCTCAGCCCGCCGTCTTCAGCTTGAACACGCGATTCTTCTCCAGCGTGCCGGCCGTATAGGCCTTGTCGTCGACGGCGGCAGGGCGCAGGTGCTCGTCTTCCAGCGCCGGCCCCGTATAACGCCCGCGCGGCCGGATCACCTTGCCCACCCGCAACTGCTCGATGCAATGCGCGAGCAAGCCCACGCTGCGCGCGATCGAGAACAGCCCGAATGCGGCATCGGCCGGCAACTTCAGTTGTGCTGACAGAATCGCCAGCGCCACGTCGATGTTCGGCTTGAGGCCGGTCAGCGCCGTGACCTTGTCGATGAACGCGCCCAGTTCGCGCGGCGGATCGAGCCGGCTCAGGAGCGCTTCGGCGCGCGGGTCGCCGTCGGGGTAGAGATGATGGCCGAAGCCCGGCACCGGAATCGCCGAGCCGAGATGGTGGCCCACCACGTGTTCGGCGCCGAGCCGTTCGACGTCGTCGAACACGGCCCGCACGCGCCGCGACGCGTCGCCGTGCAGCGGGCCGGACAGCGTGGTCAGCCCGGTCAGCAGGCAGCCGGCCAGCGGCGCACCGGTGGATGCCGTGATGCGCGCGGCGAACGCCGAGCTGGTGATCTCGTGATCGGCCACCAGCACCATCGCGCGCCGGATCAGGTCGGCGCCGGCCGCGTCCTGCCCCCAGCCCGCCGCGAGCCGTTCGTGGGTCCGGCCCGATGCGTTGCCATCGCCGCGCTTGGCACCGGCATCGGCACCCGCACCCGCACCCGCACCCGCACCCGCACCCGCACCCGCACCCGCACCCGCACCCGCACCCGCACCCGCACCCGCACCCGCACCCGCGCCCGCACCCGCGCCCGCGCCCGCGCTGGCGCCGAACGCCAGCGACACGATCGCCACCAGGCGCCCCGCCTCGGCATGCAGCGCGCTGTCGAGGCGGCCCAGCGTCGAATGCCCGTTGGCGGCCAGCGCGGCCAGCGTGGTGAACGCGCAGCGCCGCCCGCGCTCGCCGTCGGGCAGCGCCGCATCGTCGAACGCGAACGACACGGCGGACGGCGAATTCCACAGCAGCGCGGCGGCGTCTTCCAGCGTGGCGCTGTCGGCCAGTTGAATGCAGTCGCGGCCGCGATACCACGGCCGGCCGCGCGAGAACGTGGTCAGGCCGCTGTAGATGCACGGCTCCGCGCCGAAGATGGTGCCGGCCGCGAGCGCCGCGCGTTTGCGTCCGACCTGCTTCTTGCGGCACAGCGCGATCACGTCCTCGGCCCGGTACAGGCTGCGGCGCGGATCGTGCGGGTCCTGCATGACGGCGATGTTGCCGCGGCTCGCGTAGGCGTAGACGGTTTGCGCCCGCACGCCGAGTTGGCGGGTCGCTTCGGCGAGCGTGATCCAGTTCGACATGGCGGTGTGCAGAGGCTTGAGAGGATGCGCCCGACTATAGACCGCTCTCAGTTGAATGTCATTTCCGCCGGGCGGCGTTCGAGAATCTCCACCACGATCTGGCCCGGCGCCTTCACGAAGCAGCCGCGCACGCCGGCGCGGATCTGCTTGATCGGCTCGACGATCTCCGCGCCCTCGGCCAGCAGGTGCGCGAACGCGGCATCGAGATCATCCACCCGGACTCCGAAATGATCGATGCCCTCGCGCGCCGCGCCCGGTGCACCGCTCTCGGCCGCTTGCGCGAGCTTGGTGATGAACAGGTTGATGTCGCCGAGGCGCAGGTCGACGCGGCCGGGGCGGCGCACGATCTCGGCGCTCAGGCAGCGCGCGAACCAGGCGGCGGTGGCTTCGGCGTCGGTGGACGCGAGCTGGAGGTGGTCCCACTTGAATTCGATCATGGTGCGGAGCAGGTCGTGAGAGTGACGATAAGGATCAGAGTTCGATGCGCGAGAGCTTGCCGAGCAGCAGCGAGTACGACAGCGTGCCGAGCAGGCAGATCGCGCCCATCAGGTTCAGCGCCCAGAAGAAGTTGCCGGTGTGCTGCGTGACATAGCCGATCATCAGCGGCGTGGTGACGGCCGCGATATTGGCCGCGAGGCTGGTGATGCTGCTGGTCAGGCCCACATACTGTTTCGGCGCGATCTCGGACACCGCGGCCCACGACATCGAGCCGATGCCCTGCGCGAAGAACGCCACGGTCAGGATCGCGATCACCACTTCGTTCGAATGCACGAAGTTGACCAGCGCGACCGAGGCGCCGAGGAACGTGCCGATCACGAGCGGGGCCTTGCGCGCGGCCGACATCGACACGCCGCGGCGAATGAAGAAATCCGACAGGAAGCCCGCGATCAGGATGCCGAGCGTCGCGCCGACGAACGGCAGCGCCTGGAACAAGCCCACCTTGATCATCGACATGTGGCGCTCCTCGACGAGATAGGTCATGAACCAGGTCGTGAAGAACACCAGCAGCGTGTTGTTGCAGAACTTGCCGAGGCAGATCGCGAGGATCTGCCGGTAGCCGAGCAGGCGCAGCGCCATGCGCCAGTCGAAGCGCGTGCGCGGCGGCTGCGCCGTGCGGCCTTCGTTGATGTGTTGCAGTTCGGCCGCGTTGACCGAGCCGTGCCGCGCCGGATCGCGATAGATGCGATACCAGATCGCGCTGAACAGGATGCCGAAGCCGCCCGTCACGAAGAACACGGCGCGCCAGCCGAAGGCTGTCGAGATCCACAGCAGCAGGCCCGCGAACAGCGGCGTGCCGATGTACTGGCCCATCACGTAGACGCTGGTGGCGAAGCCGCGCTCCTGCACCGGGAACCACAGCGTGACGGCGCGCGCGTTCGACGGAAACGCCGGCGCTTCGAGCGCGCCCATCGCCAGGCGCGCGCCGAGCAGCATCCGGTAGCCGTTCGAGAAGCCCTGCGTGAGCGTGGCGAGCGACCAGCCGAACAGCGACAGCGCATAGGCCACGCGCGAGCCGAGCACGTCGGCCAGGATGCCGGCCGGCAGCAGTGCGAACGAATAGGCCGCGCCGAACACGGCGAACAGTTCGCCCATCTGGATTCGCGTCATGCCGAGATCCTTCGAGAGCGCCGGCGCGACGATGCCGAGCGCGGAGCGATCGACGTAGTTGAGGATGGTGGCCACCAGCAACATCGAAAGGATCGAATAGCGGACCTTGGTGCGTTTCGCGGCGCTCGTGCGGCTGGCGTAGTCGTGCATCGCCACCGGTGCGTCCTCGGCTGTCTTCATGTCGTGTCTCCTGTTCGTGAGCCGGATCTTGTTGTCGTGGGTCCGGCTTTGAGGCTTGGCTTCGCTGCGCGCCGTTCAGCCGCGGCCGACGAACGGCATCGCGCTGGCCATGATCGTCATGTTCAGAATGTTCGCCTCGAGCGGCAGCTTCGCCATCTGCACCACGGCATCGGCCACGTGCACGACGTCCAGGCGCGGCTCGGGCGCGACGCGGCCGTCGGCCTGCAGCACGCCCTGGTTCATGCGCTCGGTCAGCGAGGTGGCCGCGTTGCCGATATCGATCTGGCTGCAGGCGATGCGATACGGGCGGCCGTCGAGCGCGAGCGACTTGGTGATGCCGAGCACCGCGTGCTTGGTGGACGTGTAGGCGATCGTGTTCGGGCGCGGCGAGTGTGCCGAGATCGAGCCGTTGTTGATGATGCGCCCGCCCTGCGGGTCCTGCTGTTTCATCAGGCGCCACGCGGCGCGGGCGCACAGGAACACGCCCGTCAGGTTGGTGGCCAGCACGTCGTTCCAGAATTCGAGCGTGTAGTCGTCGAGCGGCACGGCGCCCGCGTTGCGGCCCGCATTGTTGAACAGCACGTCGAGGCGGCCGAATTCGGCGGCGATCGCGGTGAAGCTGCGCTCGACCGAGGCTTCGTTGGCCACGTCGGTGGGGAACGCCCGCACCCGGCCGCCGGCCGCGTCGATCAATGCTTCGGTTTCCTGAAGGGCCTCGGCGCGGCGGCCCAGCAGGGCGACCGTGAAGCCGGCGCGGGCCAGCGCCACGGCGGCGGCCTGGCCGATGCCGGAGCCGGCGCCGGTGACGGCGGCGATACGGGGGCGGGCTTGCGTGTCTGGGTGCATGTCGCGATCTCGTCGATGGTCGGTAGGGACGAGAACAGAATTGCATCCGCCCGGAAGCACCGGCAATCTTGATTCTTCCAATCAACATGCTGCGGCTTGCCGGGGCGTGCCGTCATCAGGGTTTTCCTGAGCCTTGAGGCGGGCGTGCAGGGCTTGCAGTCGGGCGGTGCCGCGCCACGGCGGGTTCCGTGCACGGCATATCGCCCAGATGTTGATCGATAGAATCAACATTGACCTTCGCCGAACCGGCCTCGTAGGCTGTGCCCGGATTTCGACCAAAGGAAAACACCATGTCCGCCCAACCCAACCCGAAGCTGCTGGTCGCCCGCCGCGTGCCGGCCGCCGTGGCCGATCGCGCCCGCACCGAGTTCAACGCATTCGTGACCGACTCCGACATGGATGCCGCCTCGGTCGTCGATTTCTGCACCCGGTATCAGACGCCCGCCGTGCTGATCGGCAAGAAATCAGGATTGCAGAAGGAACACATCGACGCGCTGCCGCCGAGCGTGAAGATCATCGCCAACGCCAGCGCTGGCGTCGATCACATGGACGTGGCGGCGGCGCTCGCGCGCGGCATCGCCGTGAGCAATGCGCCCGACGCGCTGACCGAATGCACGGCCGATTTCGCGATGTTGCTGGTGCTGGCCGCGTGCCGGCGCGCATCGGAGTACGAACGGATCGTGCGGCAGGGCTGGGGCAAGTCGTTCGGCATGACCGAGATGCTCGGCATGCGCGTGAACGGCAAGACGCTCGGCGTGGCCGGCTTCGGCCGGATCGGCCGCGCGATGGCGAAACGCGCGCGCGGTTTCGGCATGCATATCGCCTACACCGACATGCGGCAGGCCGATGCGGCGGTGGAGGCGGGCGCGCAGTTCTATCCGAGCCTCGACGCGATGCTGCCGCATTGCGATGTGCTGACGCTGCACGTGCCGGGCGGCGGCGCGCCGCTGATGACGGCGCGCGAGTTCGCGCTGCTGCCGAAGGGCGCGGTGTTCGTCAACGCGGCGCGTGGCGGGCTGGTGGACGAGGATGCGCTGTACGCTGCGCTCGTTTCGGGGCATCTGTTCGGCGCGGGGCTGGATGTGTACCACAACGAGCCGAACATCGACTCGCGCTTCGCCACGCTCGACAACGTGTTCCTGACCCCGCACATGGCCAGCGCCACGATCGAGACGCGCGACCAGATGGGCTACACCGCGCTCGACAACGTGGCCGCCGTGCTCGACGGCCGCGCCGCGCCGAACCGGCTGTAAGGACTTCCAGGCATCGGGATGGGCCGCGCGTGCGGCCTATTTCCGTTTGCGCGCCGGTTTCCTGGCCTCGGCGCGCATCTGCGCCAGTTCGATCGGCACGAACGGCGCCTGGAAGTGATCGACGAGGAAATCGATGAACGCGCGCGCCCGCGTGGTTTCGTTGCGCTGGCCCGGGTAGTAGACGTACAGATCGGCCGACGGCAGCACGAGCTCGGGCAGCACCAGTTGCAGGCGCCCGCTTTGCAGATACTTGGCCAGATCCCATTCCGAGCGGATCAGGATGCCGTGCCCGTCGAGCGCCCAGCGCAGCACGATGTCGCCGTCGTTGCTCGACAGCGAGCCGTTCACCTTCAGCGCTTCCAGATGATCGTCCTGGATGAATTTCCACACGCCGTAGGCATCGTCGTTCTGGGTGTGAATGATGCAGCGGTGCGCGATCAGGTCTTCCTTGCGGGTGGGCGTGCCGCAGCGCTCCAGGTATTTGGGCGAGGCGCACAGAAAGCGCCGGTTGCTCATCAGCCGCCGCGCGCGCAGCCGGCTGTCGGGCAGCTCGCCGAAGCGGATCGCCATGTCGAAGCCGCCTTCCACCAGATCGACGGGGCGATCCGTCACCACGAACTGCACGTCCACGTGCAGATAGCGCTTGGCGAACTCCGAGACGAGCGGCGCGATGGTGGTGCGCCCGAAGCCGAGCGTGGCGTTCACGCGCAGCCGCCCGTGCGGATCGGCCGGCGTGCCGGCGATCGCGTCCTCCATTTCGCGCACCTGATCGAGAATGCGCGCCGCGTAGCGTGCGTAGGTTTCGCCTTCCGGGGTCAGGCTCACGCTGCGCGTGGTGCGGTTCACGAGCCGCGCGCCCAGCCGTTCCTCGATGATGCCGAGCCGCTTGGTGGCGGCCGGCGGCGTCAGGCCCATCGAGCGCGCCGCGCCCGACAGGCTCCTGAGCTTGGCGAGCTGCACGAAGAACGCGAAATCGGAGGTGGAATCGGTTTTCACTTTAGGTGAATGATGAAATGAAACAGGGTGAATTCTAGCGCGCGACGGCGGCGCTATGATGCGTCGTCCGTTATTCGTGCCTGCCAGGAGACATCCGCATGAGAATCGTCGAAATCCGGGAAAAAACCGTCCCGATCAGCTCCCCCATCCGTAATGCCTACATCGATTTCAGCAAGATGACGCTGAGCCTGGTGGCGGTGGTGACCGACGTGATCCGCGACGGCAAGCCGGTGATCGGCTACGGCTTCAATTCGAACGGCCGCTACGGCCAGGGCACGCTGATGCGCGAGCGCTTCATTCCGCGCCTGCTCGAAGCCGATCCGGCCTCGCTCGTCAACGACGCCGGCGACAACCTCGATCCGCACAAGATCTGGGCCACGATGTTCCAGAACGAAAAGCCGGGCGGCCACGGCGAGCGCTCGGTGGCGATCGGCACGATCGACATGGCCGTGTGGGATGCGGTGGCGAAGATCGAAGGCAAGCCGCTGTTCCAGTTGCTGGCCGACCGCTACGGCAACGGCCAGCCCGATCGCAAGATCTTCGTGTACGCGGCCGGCGGCTATTACTACCCGGGCCAGGATCACGGCAAGCTGAAGGACGAGATGCGCAGCTATCTCGACCGCGGCTACACGGTGGTCAAGAAGAAGATCGGCGGCGCGTCGCTCGACGAGGACCTGCGCCGCATCGATTCGATCCTCAGCGTGCTCGGCGACGGCCAGAAGCTGGCGGTGGACGCCAACGGCCGCTTCGATCTCGACACCGCCGTGCAGTACGCCAAGGCGTTGTCGCAATACGACCTGTTCTGGTACGAGGAGCCGGGCGACCCGCTCGACTACGAGTTGCAGGCCACGCTGCGCAACTACTACGACAAGCCGATCGCCACCGGTGAAGACCTGTTCTCGATGCAGGATGCGCGCAACCTGATCCGCTACGGCGGCATGCGCGCCGACCGCGACTGGCTGCAATTCGACTGCGCACTGAGCTACGGCCTGGTGGAATACCTGCGCACGCTGGAGATGCTCCATCAGCACGGCTGGTCGGCCAAGCGCTGCATCCCGCACGGCGGCCACCAGATGTCGCTGAACATCGCGGCCGGCCTCGGCCTCGGCGGCAACGAATCGTATCCGGACCTGTTCCAGCCTTATGGCGGCTTCCCCGACGGCGTCAAGGTCGACAACGGCTACATCACCATGCCGGACCTGCCGGGCATCGGCTTCGAGGGCAAGGCGGACCTGATCGTCGAGATGCGCAAGCTGGCCGAGTAAGCGCAGCCACCGGGCAAGCGCCGCGCGGCAAGCGCGGCGATTCATGCAGCACATCGCGAGGGGTGCGCCACGGCGGCGGCCCCTCGCGACGATAACAATACGAAAACAACACCAGCGGCGCACGGCGTCATCGCGCGTGTGCCCGACCCAGTCAGACGACGGCATGCCCAGGAGACAGCCATGCTCGTAACGAGAATCCGCAAGTCGCTATCGCGTTTGTATGTCCAGGTCCTGATCGGCATCGTTGCCGGCGTGATCGTGGGCCACTTCTATCCCGACATCGGCGCGCAATTGAAGCCGCTCGGCGACCTGTTCATCAAGCTGATCCGCATGGCGCTCGCGCCGATCATCTTCGCCTCGGTGGTGGTGGGCATCGCGCGCATGAACGACCTGCACGTGGCCGGGCGGGTCGGCGTGAAGGCGCTGCTCTATTTCGAGGTGGCCTCGACGTTCGCACTGCTGATCGGTTTGGTGGTGGTCAATGTCGTGAAGCCCGGCGCCGGCATGAACATCGATCCGGCGCAGCTCGACGCCGCCTCGATCGCCACCTACACCCACGCGGCGCAACAGCACGGCATGCTCGAATTCTTCATGAGCATCGTGCCGGGCAGCATCGTCGGCGCGTTCGCCAAGGGCGAAATCCTGCCGATCATCTTCTTCTCGGTGATCTTCGCGATCGCGCTGGCCAAGCTTGGCCCGCGCACCGCGCCGCTGGTCGACATGCTCGACATGTTCCTGCAGGGCATGTTCGGCGTGGTGCGGATCGTCATGGTGGCCGCGCCGATCGGTGCGTTCGGCGGCATGGCGTTCACCATCGGCAAGTACGGCATCGGCACGCTGGCATCGTTCGGAGAACTGATGCTGTGCCTGTACCTGACGTCCGTTCTGTTCGTCGCGCTGGGCCTCGGCCTCGTGATGCGGCTGTGCGGGCTGTCGCTCTGGAAGTATCTCCGCTACATCAAGGACGAGCTGCTGATCACGCTCGGCACGGCTTCCACCGAGGCGGTGCTGCCGCAGATGCTGATGAAGATGGAGCGCCTGGGCTGTGCGCGGCCGGTGGTCGGCATGGTGCTGCCGACCGGCTATACGTTCAACGCGGACGGCACGGCGATCTACCTGACGATGGCCGCGCTGTTCGTCGCGCAGGCCATGAACATCCACCTGTCGCTCGGCGATCAGCTATTGGTGCTCGGCGTGCTGCTGCTGACCTCGAAGGGCTCGGCCGGGGTGGCCGGCGCGGGCTTCGTGGCGCTGGCCGCGACGCTGGCGACGATGCGGCAGATTCCCGTCACGGGGCTCGTACTGCTGCTCGGCGTGGACCGTTTCCTGAACGAGGCGCGCGCCGTGACGAACCTGATCGGCAACGGCGTGGCGACGGTGGTGGTGGCGCGCTGGGAAGGCGCGCTCGATCTCGACCGGGCGCGCGCGGTGCTCGACCGGCGCTATCAAGAGGAGCCCGAAGCATCGGCCGCCGAGCCGGGCGAAGCGGAAGCCGGACGCGGCACGCCGGGTTTGCCGGCGGCGCATCACGGCGTGCATTGAGCGATGCCTCGCTGCGGCGCGGTCAGTGCGGTTTTCGGGCGAACGTGAAGCCGGTGCCGCCGCAGCACAGGCTGTCGCGCAGGAACACCTGGAACGTCTTGCCGATTACGTCGTAGTTCACCGTCGCGAGCGCGACATCGTCGCCGTAGGCATTGAAGCTGCCCGACAGCGCGGGCAGCCAGTCGGGCCGGTCGCTGGCCAGCAGGTACAGATGCTCGTCGTGCACGGTGGTGGTGGGCGACAGGCCCTTCAGGTCGTCGGCCGCCGTGCCGTCGTGCGGCTTGCCGATGTCGTACTGCATGCCGGCGTCGCGGTACGGAATCGTCAGCACCGTCTTGCCGTCGACGTTCAGGCGCGTGGTGAGCGCGGCATCGACGGTGATCGTCATGCTGTCGAGGCGTTTGCGGTCCGCCGCCGTCAGCTTGACGGTGGAGAATGCACGACGCGCGTTCTCGATGCCCGAGACGTTCGACGTCCATCCGCCTTTCGCGCGCCAGGTATCCCACATGCTGTTGGCGCCGCCCGAGCCGCTGACGGTGTCGAGCGGATAGGTGCCGACCGCCTGCGTCAGCAGCTCGCGTTTCGAGCCGATCACGGTTTCGGCGGTTTGATGCGCGTTCACCGGCAGACGGCGCGCGCCGTCGGCCGAGGTCCAGGTGCCGTCGAACGTGCCGCCGTTCAGCTTGCCGGTGAACGTGCCGCTGCGCTTGCCTGAAGACGGCGTTTCATCGAGCGTGACGTTGCCCGCCGCGTCGATCTTGCCGTTCAGGTAAAGGTTGTTTTGCTTGCCCGCGTAGTGGTAATTGCCGGTCAGCGTGCCGTCGACGTTCTTCAGATCCATCGTGAACGCGTAGCGGCCGCCGATTTGGCCGGCCAGGGTCTTGTGGAAATACTGCGTGTCGGCGTGGGCCATCACGGAGAACGTGGCGGACACGAGCAGGGCGGCGAGCGACGGGATCGGACGGAGCATGGCGGCAGGCGAAGGGAAGGAGCGGCGATTGTGACATGCGATGCATGCCGGCGATGCGCGCCGCTTCGCTTGCCGTTACCGGCCTGCGTTCACTCGGCGCTCACTGTGCCGCCACCTCGATCGTCGCCTCGCACCGGATCGGGAAATTGACCGAGTTCGCCACATAGCATTTCTCATGCGCCGCGTGATGCAGCGCGTGCGCGCGTTCGGCATCGTCGCCGGCGCGGATCGTCACGCGCGGGCGTAGCACGATTTCGGTGAAGCGCCCTTGCTCGGGGCTGTCGAGCATCGTGCCTTCGGCGTCGTCCTCGTAAGCCAGCACGCGGATGCCGGCATCCGCGCACAGATGCAGATACCAGAGCTTGTGGCAGGCCGAGGCCGATGCGAGCAGCAGATCCTCCGGGTTCCAGCGCGCCGCGTCGCCGAGAAACGCCGCGTCGGCCGAGCCCGCGATCTCGGGCTTCGTGCCCGAGCGGATGGTGTGATCGCGGCCATAGTCGCGATAGCCCGAGGTGCCGCTGCCGCGGTTGCCTGTCCACTGCACCGCCACGCGGTAATGGTGCTTGCCGTATGCCATCGAATCCTCTCGCCGGGTTGAAAAGCCATGGTGTCCGAATCGGCGTCATTGTGTCACCGGAATCCCATTTGGTATACCATTATTCCAAATTGAACCCGGAGCCAGGATGGAAGCGAAACTCGATTCGACCGCCGACGTGATTGCGGCGTCGCTGCGCGAACTGATCAACAGCGGCGAGCTGGCGAGCGGCGCGCGGCTGGTCGAGCGCGATCTGGCCGAGCGCTTCGGCATCAGCCGGATTCCGCTGCGCGAGGCCGTGCAGCAGCTCGAACACGAAGGGCTGGTGGAAAGTTTCCGCAATCGCGGCGCGGTGGTGCGCATGCTCGATGCGCACGACGTGGAGGAAATCTACGGGCTGCGCGTGCTGCTCGAAGGCGATGCGATCTTTCGCAGCGTCAAGCGCGCCGACGACGAAGCGCTGGCGCGTGCCGAGCTGGTGCACCGGCTGCTGGGCGAGGCCGGCAGCGCGCTGCGTCAGGGGGAGTTGAATCGCGAGTTCCACGAACTGTTGTATGCGGGCTGCGGCAACGGCCGCCAGTTGCAGGCGATCCGTGCACTACGCGGCCAGGTCGAGCGCTACGAGCGCTTGCAGAACCGGCTGCTGGCCGAAACGCCGTCGTTCCAGGTGGAACACGAGGCGATTTTGCAGGCGTGCCGCGAGCGCAATGCGCGCGGCGCGCGCGCGATGACGGCTGCGCATCTCGAATCGGCCAAGGCGATCGTGTTGCGGGTGGTGGCGGCGTCCTGAACGCGGGCGGCTGCGAGCTAACATGACCGCCGCCCGTTTCGTCTTGCGGGTGATGGTGGCGTTCTGAACGCGGGCGGCTGCGAGCTAACATGGCTGCCGACCGTTTCGTGCTGCGGATGGTGGCGGCGTCCTGAACGCGGGCGGCTGCGAGCTAACATGACCGCCGCCCGTTTCGTCTTGCGGGTGATGGTGGCGTCCTGAACGCAGGCGGCTGCAAGCGAACATGGCCGCCGCCCGTTTCGTGTTGCGGGTGATGGTGGCGTCCTGAACGCGGGCGGCTGCGAGCGCACATGGCCGCCGCCCGTTTCGTGCTGCGGGTGGTGGCGGTGTCCTGAACGCGGGCGGTCGCGAGTGAACAGGGCCGCCACCCGTTTCGTGCTGCGGGGTAGTGGCGGTGTCCTGAACGCGAGCGGCTGCAAGCGAACGCAGCCGCCACCCGTTCATTCGACCGCCGCTTCCGTGGCGTCGCCCGAGCGCGTCACGCGCGTGCGCATCATCGCGTTGCCGATCGCGCCGGCCGCCATGATCGCGGCGGTGGCGAAGAACGTCGAGCGCATGCCGTAATGGCCGCCGAAGTAGCCGCCCGCGAGCGGCCCGGCCACCTGCCCGACGTATTGCGACGAGGTCGAATAGCCGAGCATGGTGCCGGCCACGGCGGGCGGCGCGTTGTGGCGAATCACGCTGGCCACGCACGGCAGCAGGCCGCCGAGCGCGATGCCCATCGCGAAGCGCAGCGCGACGAGCTGCCAGCCCTGCGTGACGAACGCCTGCGGAATCAGCAGTACGGCCGACGCCGCGAGGCAGCCGACGATCACGTTCCAGTGGCCGATGCGGTCGGCCAGCTTGCCGAGCCGCGAGGCCGACAGGATGCTGCCGAGCGCCGCGCCCGACATCACGAGGCCGGCGACGAACGTGACCTGCTGCGCGGGCACCAGTTGCGCGACGTACACGGTGATGATCGGCTCGATCGACATGTTGGCCAGCATCAGCAGCGCGCCCGTGACGAGCATGGCCACCACCGGCCGTTTATCGGGCAGCGCGCCCCAGCCCGGCTTGTCGGCCGCGCCGCGCCCGGCTGCGGCGGGGCGGTCGCGCTTGATCAGGAACACGGTGGCGAGGAACGCCACGCCGATCGCCGCGCCGGAGAACTGGAACGTGGCGCGGATGCCGATCACCGACGGCAGCCAGCCACCGAGCAGCGGGCCGGCGATGCTGCCGGCCATGATGCCGGACGACAACACGCCGAGCGCCCAGCCGCAGCGCGCCTTCGGCGTCTGCGTGGCGACCAGCACGGTGGAGCCCGACGCATAGCCGCCCAGCAGGCCGACTGCGAGCCGCAACGCCACGAGCTGCCAGACGTCGTGCGCGATGCCCATCAGCGACATCACGATGGTCATGCCGAGGCTCGCGCGGATCAGCATCAGCTTGCGGCCGTAGCGGTCGGCGAGGCGGCCCCACAGTGGCGCGGTGAGCGCGGCTGTGAAGAACGTGGCGCCGTACGCCACGCCCGACCATTGCACGATCGCGGCCGGGTCGTGCACGCCGAGCTGCTCGACGTAGAGCGGCAGGAACGGCAGCAGCAGCGTCATCGAGACGATGGTGGTGAACGAGCCGAACACGCAGACGGCGAGATTGCGGCGCCAGTGCGCGTGGCCGTCTTCGGCGGGCGCCGGCGCGGCGGGGGGAACGGAACGGCTCATCGCGGTGCCTCGGTATCGTGGGAGTCGGTGGACGTCGTGGCGGGCCGCCGCGGGTGGGCGGCGGCAACGCGCTGACGATCCTACGCCGCGTGGCGGCGCGCAAACAGACGTCCGGGGATACCGGTATCGGCACTACCTGCCTGCGTGAAGGCGGGGCAGCGGGGCCATCGATACGACGCGGGCCGCCTCAGTCGGCCATCTCCTCGTTCGCGCCGAGCAGCGCGGCGGCCACGCCGATCACGAACGGGGTGTCCTCGTCGTCGCTGCGCAGGTTGGCTTCGGCGTCGAGTGCTTCCTCGATGCCGCGCCGCGCGGCCAGCCGCGGCAGCGAGGCCAGCAGGGCCGGATCGTGGCGGGCGCGCAGGCCCGGATCGTTGAATGCACGCGCCTCGATGGCCAGCAGCATCGCCCAGCTCGGGCCGCGCAGCTCGCCGAACGGGCTGCCGCGACGCGGGCCGAACGCGCGGCGCGCGAGCGCGACCAGCACTTGCTGGAGATCCTGCGTGGCGCGATGGCGCAGGCGCAGCGATTCCATCTGCTCGAGTTCGTAATCGTCGACCAGCCAGTCGGAATCGGGGCGTGCGGCGGGTTGGCTGGCTTGGCTCAGGTCGGACATCGTCGTCATGAAAGCCCTCTTCGGGTGATCGGGTACTGTGAATATATACAGTCTTTTTGGCGCTTGCAATCGCGGAGGCGATTTATCCGGCAAGCGTTGACGAAGATGGGGCCGGAGTCAGGCGTTCCGTGTGGCGCGCATTTCGCTGATGCGCGACCACATCCGTTCGATGCCGTGCACGTCGGGCCGCGCGCCGGTGCGCGGTTCGAAATCGGCGTCGTGCAGGAAGACCAGCAGGCCCTGGTGGTCGTAGACGATATCCACGAGCCAGACGAAGCGTTGCAGCACGGCGCGCGGCGTCTCTGCGTCGAGCGCGACGGCGTCGAGGATCAGCACGCGGTAGCGCGCGGCCATGTCGAGGTAGTCGAGATGCGAGCGGGCTTGCGCGCAGAGCGCGTCGAAGTTGCACAACAGCGTGTGGGCGCCGGCCGCACGGGCCGCGAGCGGGCGGTTGGCGATCGGCACGATCGTGTCGCACGCGGCCACCGCATCGCCGTGGCGGGCGAACAGCGCGGCGATGGTGGTGTCGTCGTGCGTGAATGCCGACGCGGCCGTTTCAGCGGCCGCCGCGCCCGCCGGCTCGCGTACGCGCCGGTAATCGACCGCGCCCTCGAACGGCAGCATCAGGCAGTGCGCGTTCAGCAGCGCGATGGTCGGCTCGAAGCGGTGATGGAACTCGGGGTCGGGCAGCAGCCCGGCCGGCGGCTGGTTCGACGTGAACAGCAGATAGACGCGCCGCGCGATCGCCACCCGCAGCAGCGCGGCGAGGATCAGCGCGTCGGCGATGTCGTGCACGTGGAACTCGTCGAACCACAGCAGGCGGCTCTCGCCGAGCCATTGCGCGAGCACGTCGCCGAGCTTGTCGTCGGACGGCGGCGCGGCCACCAGCCGGCGGTTCACGTCGCGCAGGAACGCATGGAAATGGGTGCGCACGCGCGGGCCGGGCCACGCTTCATGGAACAGCGCGGCCAGCAGGCTCTTGCCGCGCCCGGGCGGGCCGTAGCAATACGCGCCGATGGTCGCCTCGGGCAGCCGGCCCGCGAGCAGCGCGTCGAGATGCGCGGCGGCGGCCGACTGGTCGGCGTCGAGCGTCAGGCGGCGGCGGGCGAGTTCGGCGGTGAGCCAGGCGGGCAGCGTCGGCATGAAGGTCGGCGGCCGCTCGGGCCGCACGCGTGTGGAAAACGGCCGACAGTCTGCCACAGCCGGCGGCGGCGAGGCCTGCTCGAAGCCGCCGAAGCCGCCGAAGCCGCCGAAGCCACCGAAGCCACCGAAGCCACCGAAGCCACCGAAGCCACCGAAGCCACCGAAGCCACCGAAGCCACCGAAGCCACCGAAGCCACCGAAGCTTCCGCCGTCCCCGCCGTCCCCGAACCCTCCGAGCCTTGCTTACTCCACAGCCGCCGCCGCCGAAGCCCGCGCGCGCCCGTGCAGCCAGTTGATCGACGAGAACAGCGCGATCGCGAACACGATCAGCACGGTCGCCACGGCCAGGATCGACGGGTCGATCTGGTCGCGAATGCCGCTCCACATCTGGCGCGGCACGGTGCGCTGGTCGGGGCCGCCGATGAACAGGATCACGATCACCTCGTCGAACGAGGTGGCGAACGCGAACACGCCGCCGGTCGCCACGGCGGGCAGGATCAGCGGCAGCGTCACGCGCCGGAACGTCACCCAAGGCGGCGCGCCGAGCCCGGCCGAGGCGCGCAGCAGGCTCTGGTCGAACGACAGCAGCGAGGCGGTCACGGTGATCACCACGAACGGCGTGCCGAGCGCCGCATGCGCGAGCACCACGCCGGTATAGGAATTGACCAGGCCGAGCGGTGCGAAGATCAGGTAGAAGCCGGCCGCCACCACCACGATCGGGATGATCATCGGCGAGATCAGCAGCGGCATGATCAGCGAGCGCAGCGGAAAATTCTCGCGCGCCAGCCCGAGCGCGGCGAGCGTGCCGAGGCTGGTGGCGATCAGCGTCGAAACGATCCCGATGCCGATGCTGTTGGCGAACGCGCGCTGCCAGTCGGCGCTGCCGAAGGCCTGCGCGTACCAGCGCAGCGAGAAGCCCTCCATCGGGTACGAAAAGTAGGAGCCCGAATTGAACGAGAGCGGGATGATCACCAGGATCGGCGCGACCAGAAACGCCAGCACGAGCGCGCAATGCAGGCGCGTGCCGAGCTTCGCGAGTCGCACCGATGGAATGCTGTTCGTCAGTTGCACGAGGGGCCTCCGTGGGCGTTCAACCGAAGCGCAGCCGGTCGACGCCGACCAGCCGGTTGAAGATGAAATAGAACACCGCCGTGAAGATCACCAGGTAGGCCGACAGCGCGCCGGCCAGGCCCCAGTTCAGCAGGTCGTTGGTCTGCGAGGCGATCAACTGGCTGATCATCTCGTCGCCGGCCCCGCCGAGCAGCGCGGGCGTGATGTAGTAGCCGAGCGCCAGCACGAACACCAGGAAGCAGCCCGCGCCCACGCCGGGCAGCGTCTGCGGCATGTACACGCGCACGAACGCCACCACCGGATGTGCGCCGAGCGATTGCGCCGCGCGCAGGTAGATCGGCGGCACGCTTTTCATGACCGAATAGATCGCCAGGATCATGTACGGCAGCAGCACGTGCGTCATGCCGATCAGCACGCCGGCGCGGTTGAAGATCAGTTGCAGCGGCGCGTCGATCAGGTGCAGCGACAGCAGCACCTGATTGACCACGCCGCTCGGCTGCAGCAGCACGTACCAGGCGGTGGTGCGCACCAGCAGCGAGGTCCAGAACGGCACGATCACGAACAGCATCAGCCGGTTGCCCTGCTTCGGCGGCAGGTTCGCGAGCATCCACGCCACCGGGTAGGCGAGCAGCAGGCACAGCAGCGTGACGGTCGCGCTGATCGACACGGTGCGCAGGAACGCCGCGCGGTACACGGCGCTGTCGGCCGGTACGTGGGTGACGGCGCCCGACGGCGAGACCTGCGCGTCGATGCCGTTGAGCAGATAGTCGGGCGTCCAGGCGGAAGCGGCGCGCTTGAGCAGGCGCCAGGTCTCGGCTTGCCCCCAGCGTTCGTCGGCGTCGAGCAGCACCGGTTTCCAGGCGGCAACCGTTTCGTTCTCCTTCACATGGCGCGCCGATTTCAGCAGCAGGCTGCGGAATTCCGGCTGATAGAAATTCATGCGCCGCGCTACTTCGCCGAGGCTGCCGCTCTCGGAGGCCGATTTCAACCCGGCCGCCAGCGCCGCGAAGGCCGGCTCGCCGGGCACGCCCTGGCCGTCCCAGCGGTCGAGCACCTGGGTGAGCGCGGGCATCGCGTGCGGCACCTCGGGGTTGCGCACGCCGCGCGCGAGCAGGATCGCGATCGGCGCGATGAAGGTGGCGAGCAGGAACACCAGCAGCGGCAGCGCGAGCAGCAGCGCCTGCAAGGCGGCCTTGCGGCGCGCCTGCCGGTATTTCTCGACGCGGCCGGCCGCGAGCGGGGCGCCGGCCGGTGTCGTCGGCTGCGGGGATAGCTTCATGGTTGGGACTCCTGCGCGTCGCGCGACCAAACGAGACGAAATGGGACGAACCGCGACGCGCCGTGTTACACCGTCGGCGGAATCTCGCTTACTGCGTCAGCCAGACCTGGAAACGCTTGTTCAGCGCGTCGCCGTTGTCGGCCCAGAAGTTCGCGTCGATCTGCAGCGGGCGCTTGAAGTTCGCAGGCGCCGTCGGCATGTCGGCCAGCCGCTCCTTGTCGATCAGCGGCAGCGAATCCTTGCGCGGCGGCGCATAGGCGATGTACTTCGTCAGGTCCGCATAAGCCTTCGGCTGCGAGGAGAACACGATGAACTGCTTGGCCAGCGCCGCATGCTTGGCGCCCTTCGGCACCGCCCACCATTCGTAGTCGTACAACTGCGCGTCCCAGACGATCTTGAACGGCTTCTTGTCCTGATGCACGGCGCTGTCGATCCGGCCGTTGTAGGCCTGCACCATCGACACGGCGCCGTCCGCCAGCAACTGCGGCGCCTGCGCGCCGGCTTCCCACCAGACGATGCTCGACTTGATGGTGTCGAGTTTCTTGAACGCGCGATCGACGCCGGCCGGCGTGCCGAGCACCTTGTAGACATCCTTCGGCGCCACGCCGTCGGCGATCAGCGCCCATTCGAGCGTGACCTTCGGCGATTTGCGCAGGCCGCGCTTGCCGGGGAATTTCGTCAGGTCGAAGAAATCGGCGATGCTGGTCGGCGGCGTCTTCAGCTTGCTCGTGTCATAGGCATAAACGGTCGACCACACCATCGCCGCGACCGCGCATTCGCGCAGCGAGCCGGGCAGGAAGTCGCTGGTCTTGCCGATCGTCTTGCTGTCGAACTTTTCGAGCAGGCCTTCGTCGCAGGCGTTGATCGCATCGTTGGTTTCCATGTCGATCAGATCCCAGGTCGGGTTCTTGGCCTGCTCCATCGCCTGCAGCTTGGCGAGGCCGCCGTCGTACGACTCGGTCGTGAACTGCGTGCCCGTCTTGGCCGTGAACGGCTCGAACCACGCGTGGCGCGCGGCCGATTCGTAGGCGCCGCCGAAGGTGACGACGGACAGCGTGTCGGCCGCGTGCGCCGGCACGGTGGCGAGCGCGGAAACGGCGACAGCAGCGACAGCGGCGACGGCGGCGGCCGCGGCGAGGCGGCTGCGGACAACGGTGCGTGTGGTTTTCATCAGTTGACTCCGGGAGCGAGGGGCAGGGCAGGGGAAGAAGACGGGGACGCGGCGGCGGCGTCGGCCACGGGCTGGCGCGGCGCGGCCGCGGCGGCCAGCACCTTGCAGTCGTCGCGGCGCCAGGCGATCGCGGCGGCGGAGCCGACCGGCGGCAGATCGACGAGCCGGGTGTTCGCCACCTTGACGACCAGCATCTGGCCGTCGGGCGTGCGCGCGTGGATCCGGTGGTGGTCGCCGCAATACACCACTTCGTGCACGTTCGCGAGCACCACGTTGGTATCGTCGGGCGGCGTGGCGAGCGTGGCCGCGTCGGCCAGCCGGGCGCGTTCGGGGCGCAGCGCCAGCATCGCCGTGTCGCCGGCTTCGACGCCGCTGCCGCAGCGGCCGCGAATCGCGGTGCCGTCGGCCAGCGCAAGCGTGGCGAAGCCGCCGTCGATGGCGGCCACCCGGCCCGTCAGGCCGTTGTTCTCGCCGACGAAGTTCGCGACGAACGCGTTCTGGGCATCTTCGTAGAGTTCGCTGGGCGAGGCGGCCTGCTGGATGCGTCCGTCGGAGAACACCGCGACGCGGTTCGACATCGTCAGCGCCTCGGCCTGATCGTGCGTGACGTAGACGATCGTCAGCGCCAGTTCGCGATGCAGCCGCATGATTTCGTACTGCATGGTTTCGCGCAGCCGCTTGTCGAGCGCGCCGAGCGGCTCGTCCATCAGCACCACGCTCGGCTCGAACACCAGCGCGCGCGCCAGCGCCACGCGCTGCTGCTGGCCGCCCGACAATTGCGCGGGCCGGCGCGCGGCCAGATGCGACAGCTCCACCATTTCGAGCGCGCGCAGCGTGCGCGCCTTCTGCTCGGCGCGGCCGACCTTGCGCACCGACAGCGGAAACGCCACGTTCTGCGCGATCGTCATGTGCGGAAACAGCGCGTAGTTCTGGAACACCATGCCGATGTCGCGCTGGTGCGGAAGCTTGTCGTCGAGGCGGCGGCCGTCGAGCAGGATCGAGCCGTCGGTCGGCGTCTCGAAGCCGGCGAGCATCATCAGCGTGGTGGTCTTGCCGGAGCCGGACGGCCCGAGCAGCGCGACGAATTCGCCGCGCGCGATGTCGAGATCGAGCCCGTCCACCACGGATTGCAGGCCGTCGTAGGATTTGCTGACGCCGACGAACGAAATATAGGGTTGGCTGGCCATCGTCTGACTGTGAGGGCTGGACGGCCTCGCTTGCGCGCGGCCGGGGTTCATCGGGACCTCTCGTTTGCCGTGCCGCCGCTTCAGGCGGCCACGCGCGAGGCGAGGTAACGCGCGAAGTCGTAGTTCGGCCGTTCGAGGTGGCTCAGGTGGCCCGGCGCCGCGAGCGGCGCATGGACGCCGCGGAACACCGCTTCCACGCCGCGCCGGTCCTCGGCGTTCACTTCATCGAGCAGGGCCTTCAGCGTCGCCATGTATTCGCCGGCCTTCGGATCGGCGATGAATTCCGGCGCGAGCCCGCCGCCGAAGCGGATCTGCACGCGATCCACGCCGAGCGGCTGCAACACCAGGTACCAGAAATAGCCGGGCGTCAGCGTGATCAGGTGGGTCGGGTAGATCGCCAGCAGCGCGGTGGTCTTGCGCCAGTGGCCTTCGAGCCGCGTGTTGTCGGGATGCGCGTTGCCGATCGGCAGCGACGCTTCCTTGGTGATCCAGTGGTAGTTGAAGGCCGGCAGCCCCGGCGGACATTCCATTTCCTCGAGCTTCGAATGCGGCCCCACCGTGGCCCGATGCAGCATCGGCAGGTGGTAGCTCTCCATGAAGTTTTCCGCGAGGATCTTCCAGTTGGTGTCCCAGGTGTGCTCCTCGTAGAAGGTCTCGACGTAGGCGCTCATGTCGTAGTCGGCCACCAGTGCGTCGAGTTCCTTCAACTGCTCGGCCACGGCCGGCGCGCCGGCGTTCAGCGTCAGGTAGATCCAGCCCTGCCAGACCTCGCAGCGCACCGCCGGCAACCGGTATTGATCCTTGCAGAAGCCGGGCTGGCGATCCATCAGGGGCGCGCCGCGCAGCGCGCCGTCGAGGTCGTAGTTCCAGGCGTGATAGGGGCAGACGATGCGGCGCGTGTTGCCGCGCCCTTCGAGCAGCACCGACATCCGGTGCAGGCAGACGTTCGACATCGCGCGCAGCGTCCCGTCCTCGCCGCGCAGCACCGCGACCGGCTGGCCGCCGATGTCGGCCGTCAGATAGTCGCCCGGGTTCGGCAGCGCGCCGGCGCGGCCCACGCAGAGCCAGTCGTGACGGAAGATGGCTTCCTGCTCGCGGTCGAGAAAGGCCGGCGAGGTGTAGACGGCGGGCGGCATCGCGCGTGCGTCGCCGAACTCGCGCTCGCAGTTCGCGCGCAGGTTCCGGACGATCTCGTCGAGGCTGGACGGGCCGGGGGCGGGCGTGGTGCGGTTCATCTGACCTCCGAAGCGGCTGCGGCGCTATGCAATGGTCACGAATCTAACAAGTCAAATTGACAGCCAAAATATTCTTTTTGGATGTAACAGCCAGTTTTTTCCTATGCAGCGACGGGCACCTGGCCATGCAATTCGGGAATGCATTGTTCGCAGAACTGAGCGAAGCGCGTGATGAGCTGGCGCGGCTTCATGCTGCGCGACATGGCGATGCCGAGCGTGGTCGCCATCACGGTGTCGCGGAAGGGACGGATCACGAAGGTGGCGCCGTCGACGGTGCTGGTCGAGCGCAGCGGGAAGTTCAGGATGCTGAAGCCGAGCCCGTTCGCCACCATCCCGCGCACCACTTCGGGTTGCGCCGAGCGGTAGGTCGGCACCGGGCGGCGGCCCAGCGGATCGAACAGCGCGGCGAAATATTCGCGGCTGTGCGGCAGGTCGAGCTGCACATAGGGCTCGTCGAGCAGGTCCGCCAGCGCGACCTGCCGGCCGCGCGCGAGCCGGTGCTGCGGCGGCAGCAGCGCATAGGGCGGCAGCGAGACGACCGGCGTGAAGGCGATGTCGTCGGTCAGATCGAGGCTGTAGGTCAGCGCGATGTCGAGCGTGCCGTCGGCCAGCGCGTTCAGCAGATCGTCCTGATGCGCCTCCGAGGTGCGAAAGCCGATGCCCGCGTTGTCGGCCACGAAGCGGCTCATGATCGCCGGCAGCACCGGCGGCGCGAGCGACACCAGGCAGCCGAGCGAAATGGTGCCCGACATGCCGCCATCCATCTCGCGCGCGGTGGTTTGCAGCTCCTCGGCATTCTTTAGAAGATTGCGCGCCTGCCCGAGCATGTCGCGGCCGGCGGGCGTCAGCGACAGGCCGCTCGCATGGTGCCGGATGAACAACTGCACGCCGAACGAGGCTTCGAGCTCGGCGATCGAGGTGGAGATCGACGGTTGCGAAATATGCAGTTGCCGTGCGGCGGCCGTAAACGACAGCATTTCGGCCGTCACGACGAAATAGCGCAACTGGCGCAGCGAATACCGCAACGAGATGGTTTCCATGACGCCGGCTCCGGTCGGACCACGATCTACGGGAAGAGGGTGCGCCGACCGTGCGGCGACAGCGTCATTCTGCATAGCCAAAAACCATGCGGTGCATATTTGAAATGTGTTTTCGTCCGGGAAGGCCGCGACGTACATTTTTTCGCGAGGCGGCCGGCATGACGGGCGGGCCGGTTCAGCCCACGAAGGGAAACGCCTGTTCGGGCAGCGGATCGCCGTGCCTGAGCGTGGCCGCCAGTTCCGGATAGGGCGGCGAGGTTTCGCCGCCGCGCTCGACATACACCGCGTCGTCGCCGAGCCAGCGCCACGACACCACGCGCCGCGAGCGCTGCGACGAGGCGTTGCCGGGCGCGCCGTGCACGGTATGGAAATCGAATGCGATCGCGTCGCCCGGCTCCAGATCCCAGCCGAGAATCGTGTAGGCGTCCCGATTGGCGTCGATGTCGGGCATCGGTTCGAGCCGCGCCGAATCGTGGTCGTAATCGACGCCGCTGAACTTGCGCGGCCGGAACAGCTTGCCCCAGCGGTGCGAGCCGGCGACGAACTCGACGCAGGTGTCGCGCGGCACCGGGTCGAGCGGAATCCACAGGCTGACCGACTGCGCGGCGCTCACGCAGTAATACGGTTCGTCGTGATGCCAGGGCGTGATGCGCTCGGAACCGGCTTCCTTGACGAGCACGTGTTCGTGGAAGATCCGCGCGCGGCGCGAGCCCATCAACGCGCGCGCCACGGCCGCCGCCGGGCCGGCTTCGACGAAGCGGCGGAACGGCGCGATGCGCTGCCAGTTGCAGTAATCGCCGAAGAAGCGGCCGTGCTCCCGGCCCGGCGAATAGTTGCGGAAATACGGGCCGGGCTCGCGCTCGTTCTGCGCGACGCCGTCGCGCAGCGTGTCGATCCAGTCGGAGAAGGCGCCGCGCACCACCACGGCGCCGTCGCGCGCAAAGGCCTGTCGGGTTTCATCGGTCGGCATCGGGGTTGCTCCACAAGAAGGACGGTGATCGGTGAGGCTGATCGTGGCACGGAACATTCGGGAGAAACGACGATGAAATTTATCCGCGATGACGAAGAAAATCATGGCTTGCCGATCGACGCCGCGGCCGGGCCCTGGGTGGCGGCCGGCGCCAAGTTCACGCTGCGCCAGCTCCGCTACTTCGTGGCGGCGGTCGAGCATGGCGGCGCCGCGCAGGCGTCGCGGCGGCTGTTCATCGCACAGCCGTCGATCGCCAGCGCGATTCGCGGGCTGGAGGAACGCTTCGGCGTGCAGCTGTGCATCCGCCACCACGCGCAGGGCATCACGCTGACGCCGGCCGGCGAGCGCTTTCATCGCGACGCGGTGGCGCTGCTGCGCAGCGTGCACGCGTTCGAGCAGAACGCGCTGGCCGGGCACGAACTGGCGGGCGGCGAGATCAGCGTGGGCTGCTACGAGCCGATGGCGCCGTGGCTGCTGCCGCGTTTGATCACCGGGTTTCGCGCGCGGCATCCGGGCGTGCGGTTCCGGATCGGCGACGGCGAACAGCCCGAGCTTGTCGAGGCCTTGCGCAAGGGCCGCTACGACCTCGCGATCGTCTACGACCAGGCGCTCGGCGACGATCTCGTGCGCACCCCGCTGCGTGCGAGCGGGCGGCCCTACGTGCTGCTCGCGGCCGATCATCCGCTCGCCGCCTGCCCCATGCTGACGCTCGCGCAACTGTGCGACGCGCCGATGATCCTGCTCGACGTCGAGCCGAGCCGCCGCTATTTCCTCGGCCTGTTCGAGGCGGCGGGGCTCGCGCCGACGGTGGCGTTCGCCTCGCCGTCGATCGAGATGGTGCGCGGCCTGGTCGGGCACGGCGCGGGCTTCGCGCTGCTCGTCACGCGTCCGGCCGCCGACCTCACCTACGACGGCCGGCGCGTGGTGGCGCGGCCGCTGGCCGGGCGTCTCGCGTCCACCACGATCGTGGCCGCGACGCTGGCCGGCGCGCCGCCCACGCCGCTCACGCAGGCCTTCATCGAGTACTGCGCGCAGGCGCTGGCCGGGCATGACGACGCGCCGCAAGGCGAGGGCGCCGCGCTGGCGAGCGTCGAGGCTGCATAGCCAAAAGCTTGCGCCTACATCGAAAAACCATATTTTTCTCGGGATATTGGCCGAATAAATTGGTCTCGCGGTCGACACGGGCCGGTGCCGGCGCACCGTGCCGCGGCCTTCGTCCAATTCATTCGGAGAGCGTCTCATGTTTCGTTTCAGTCATTGGAAATCGCTGTTGCTCGCGCTGACGCTGAGCGCCGGCGCCGTCGCCGCGCATGCCGACGATCTGCTGGCCCGCGTGAAGCAGCACGGCGAGCTGGTGGTCGGCACCGAGATGCAGTTCGCGCCGTTCGATTTTCTCGAGAACGGCCAGCAAGCCGGTTTCAACAAGGATCTGTTCGCGGAGGTCGGCAAGCTGATGGCCGTGAAGGTGCGCTTCGTCGATCTGCCGTGGGAGAGCGTGCTGCCGGGGCTCGACGCCGGCAAGTTCGACATGGTGGCGGGGCCGCTGACGGTGACGAAGGCGCGCATGGGCCGCTACGCGTTCACGCTGCCGATCGCCGACGGCACCGACGCGCTGCTCAAGCGCGCGGGTGACGGCAGCCTCAAGCAGTCCTCCGATATCGCCGGCAAGGTGGTGGGCGCCGGCAAGGGCAGCGCGCAGCTCGATCAGTTGAAGGCCTACGTGGCGACGCTGCCGAAACCGCCGACCGTGCGCGAGTACGTCGACAACAACCAGGCCTACGCGGATCTCGCCGCCGGGCGTCTCGCGGCCGTCGCGAATTCGCTGACCAACGTCGCCTATGTCGCCAAGCAGCGCCCGGCGATGTTCGCGGTGGTGCAGCCGGCCTTCGGCGCGAAGGTCTACTTCGCCTACTGCATGCGCAAGGATGCCGACAGCGCGCCGCTGAACGCCGCCTTCAACGCGGCGCTCGTCACGCTGAACCAGAACGGCACGCTCGCAGCGCTGCAGAAGAAGTGGTTCGGGGTGGCGGTGGACTTGCCGTCGACGATGCCGACGCCGAGCTTCTGAGCGCGACGGACGGCCCGCCATGTTCAGCCTGACCACCTTCCTCGCGGGGCTGCCGCTGCTGGCGCATGCGGCCCTGATGACGCTCGGCGTGTCGGCCGCCGGCCTCGTGCTCGGCTTCTTCATCGGGCTGGCCGTCTGCTGCGCGCGGCTCGCGCCGTGGGCCGCGCTGCGGATCGCGGGCACGGTGTACGTGCGTTTTTTCCGTGGCGTGCCGTTGCTCGTGCAACTGTTGCTGGTGTTCTATCTGCTGCCGTTCGTCGGCATCAACGTGTCGCCGGGCGTGGCGGCGGTCAGCGCCGTCTCGCTGTGCGCGGCGTCCTACGTGGCCGAGATCCTGCGCGGCGGCTTCGAGAACCTGCCGCCGGGGCAGATCGAGGCCGCGCGCATGCTCGGCATGTCGGCCGCCGATCGTCTCTGGCGCATCCAGGTGCCGCAGGTGGTGCGTCTCACGCTGCCTTCGCTGACCAACGAGATGGTGCTGCTGATCAAGGCCTCCTCGCTGATTTCGGTGGTCGGCGTGGCCGAGATCACGCGCACCGCGCAGAACATCGCCGCGAGCACCTACCAGCCGCTGGAGGCCTATGCGGCCGCCGGCCTGATCTATTTCATCCTGTGCGGCGCGCTCGCGCTGGTCGCGCATGGCGCCGAGCGGCGCCTGCGCGCCGGCTGAACGCCGCGTCACGCCACCCCACGCCACGGAGGCTCGCGCATGTCGACGTTCGACCCCGCCGTCATCACCCACAACCTGCCGCAGATCGGCGGCGGCCTCGCGATCACGGTGGGCGCGTGGATCGCGAGCGTCGCGATCGGCCTGGCGCTCGGCTTCGCGGCGGCGCTCGCGCAGCAGCTCGGCGGGCGCGGCGCGCGTGCCGCGATTCGTGTGTACATCGAATTGTTTCGCGGCACGCCGTTTCTCGTGCAACTGTTCCTGCTGTACTACGGCGGCCCGGCCTTCGGGCTCACGCTCGATCCGCTGCCGGCCGGCATCGCGAGCCTTGCGCTGTACGCGGGCGCGTATTTCACCGAGGCGTTCCGCTCGGGGTTCGCCGCGATTCCGCCCGGGCATCTCGAGGCCGCGGCCTGCCTGGGCCTGACGCGCTGGCAGGCGATCGTGCGGATTCAGTTGCCGCAGATGCTCGCGCTGATCCTGCCGGCGCTGACCAACCTGACGATCGTGCTGAGCAAGGAGACGGCGGTGCTGTCGATCGTCACGGTGCCCGAGCTGACCTTCGTGCTGACCGGCATCGGTTCGGCGAGCTTCGCGTTCGTCGAGACGCTGCTCGCGCTGTCGGTCTGCTATCTGTTGCTGGTCGAACTCGCGACGTGGGCCGGTGCGCTCGCCGAGCGGCGTATCGGCCGGATGTTCGCCTGACCCCGGAGGCACGCATGCGCGTACCCGATGAGTGTTCCCCGCCCGACGCGGCCGCGCCGCCGATCGCCGTCGACGGCCTGTACAAGCGCTTCGGCCACACCGACGTGCTGCGCGGCGTGGATCTGCGCATCGCGAAATCGGAAGTGGTCTGCATCGTCGGGCCGTCCGGCTCCGGCAAGAGCACGCTGCTGCGCTGCCTGGCCGGGCTCGAAACCTACGACCACGGCGCGGTGCGGATCGAGGGCGAGCTGCTCGGCTACACCGAACGCGACGGTGTGCGCGTGCGCGCCTCGCAGGCCGAGATCAACCGCGTGCGCCGCAACGTCGGGATGGTGTTCCAGCAGTTCAACCTGTGGCCGCACATGAGCGCGCTCGGCAACGTGCAGGAGGCGTTGCTGCGCGTGCGGCGCCTGTCGCGCGACGAGGCCGCGCGCCGCGCCGCCGCGATGCTCGAGATGGTCGGGCTGTCGCATCGTGCCGACGCGCGCCCGTCGAAGATGTCGGGCGGCCAGCAGCAGCGCGTGGCGATCGCGCGCGCACTGGCGATGGAGCCGACCATCATGCTGTTCGACGAGCCGACTTCGGCGCTCGATCCCGAACTGGTGGGCGAGGTGCTGCAGGTGATGAAGCAGCTCGCGCGCGACGGCATGACGATGGCCGTCGTCACGCACGAGATGGGCTTCGCCGCGCAGATGGCCGATACCGTCGTGTTCATCGACCAGGGGCGCATCGCCGCGCAGGGCCATCCGCGCGAGTTGTTCCGCCGCTCGGAGAACCCGCGGCTGCGCCAGTTCCTGCAGAACTACGTCGATCGCAATGCGTTCTGGTCCGGCGACGAGGCGGCGCCCGCTGTTGCGGCGGTTGCCGATGGCGCCTGAGCAGCGCGGCGCCGGCTTCGGCGATTCCTCCGAATCCCCCGATTCTCTCGATTCTCTCGATTCCACCGAGCCCCCCGTCATGACCGAAACCCAGCTCCGTATCGATCTCGCCGCCGCGTTCCGCTGCTTCGCCCGTCTGGGCATGCACGAGGCGGTGGCCAATCATTTCAGCGTCGCCGTCTCGGGCGACGGCCGCCGCTTCCTGATGAACCGCAAATGGCAGCATTTTTCGCGGATCAAGGCCAGCGACCTGGTGCTGCTCGACGCGGACGATCCGTCCTGCGTGGCCGACGGCAGCGTCGATCCCACGGCCTGGGCGATCCACGGCCAGTTGCACCAGCGGCTGCCGCAGGTGCGGGTGGCGATGCACCTGCATCCGATCTACGCCACCGCGATCGCGACGCTCGCCGATCCGACCATCCTGCCGATCGAGCAGAACACCGCGCGCTATTTCCGGCGCGTCGCGCTCGATACCTCGTTCTCGGGCATGGCTGATTCCGACGACGAGGGCGCGCGCCTGGTCGCGATGCTCGACGGCAAGTCGCGGCTGATGATGGGCAATCACGGCGTGCTGGTCACGGCCGAGACGATCGGCGAGGCGTTCGACGACCTGTACACGCTCGAACGCGCCTGCCAGATCCTCGTGCACGCCTATGCGACCGGCCGGCCGATCAACGTGCTGTCGGATGCGGTGGCGGAGCGTACGGCGCGCGACTGGGAAGGCATCCGCGATTTCTCGATCGCGCATTTCGAGGAGATGAAGAAGATCCTCGACGACGAAGCGCCGTCCTACCGCGATTGAGGGCGACGGGACGAGGGGGGGGGCCAGCGGACGTCGGGACGGAGACGGTGGCGGGCGCTGCAGGCCGGCGGCGATTCCGGTAGTGTTGCGGTCAACTGTGCGACGGCCATCCGGCCGCCGCCGATGTTACCGCCATCCCTCACCGCCATCCTTGCCAGGAGCTTCCGTGTCCGCCTCCGACGATTCCTACCACTATTACGAACCCGCCTCGGGCCACGGCCTCCCGCACGATCCGTTCAACGCGATCGTCGGGCCGCGCCCGATCGGCTGGATCTCCAGCGTCGACGCCGAGGGCCGCCCGAATCTCGCGCCGTACAGTTTCTTCAACGGCTTCAACTACCGCCCGCCGATCGTCGGCTTCGCCAGCCTCGGCTGGAAGGACAGCGTCGCCAATATCGACGCGACCGGCGAGTTCGTCTGGAACCTGACCACCCGCGCGCTCGTCGAGCAGATGAACATCAGCTGCGCGCCGCTGCCGCGCGGCGTGAGCGAGGCCGACGTGGCGCGGCTCGAACTGGCGCCGTCGCAGCGGGTGCGGGCGCCGCGCGTGGCGGCCAGCCCGGTGCATTTCGAATGCCGCAAGACGCAGATCGTGCGCCTGGCCGATGCGGCCGGCGGCGAGCTGGGCACGTGGCTGGTGCTGGGCGAGGTGGTGGCGGTGCATATCCGCCGCGAGCTGCTGCGCGACGGCGTGTATCGCACCGCCGAGGCACGGCCGGTGCTGCGCGCGGGCGGGCCGGGCGATTACGCGGTGATCGAGCCGGCCTCGATGTTCGAGCTGCTGCGCCCGCAGTCGCCCGAGGAAGCCGAGCAGATGGGCGAGGCGTTCGGGCACAGCGGCAATTGAGTGGCAACTGAGCGGCGCGTTCAGCGCACCGACATCTTCTGCACGAGTTCGATGATCTTGCGGGTCGGCACGCTGACCGCGAGCGAGGCGAAGCGGGTGCGGCCGAACCAGCGCGCGCCGGTGATCTCGTTGCTGGCGATGGCCTTGCGGCCGCGCGGCACGTCGGCGATGAAGACGTGATGGCGCTTGTTCAGGCCGCCGAACTGGAACGCGTAGTGCAGCACCAGGCCGTCGAGATGGGTTTCCTCGTACAGCTCGCGGGCGGCGGCGTCCAGCGGGCTCTCGCCGGCGTGGATCGTGCCGCCGGGCAAGGCCCAGCGCGAACGCGGGCGGGTGACCAGCAGGATCTTGTTGGCGCGGCGGCACAAGACGGTGGCGCGTTCTTTCATCGTTGTTCGTTTGGTCTGGCGACGGTGGCCGGCGAGGTAGATTCGGC
>NZ_BAAILN010000044.1:70017-89497 GCF_054589155.1 Burkholderia sp. 3C | reverse complement strand
CATCGGTCGGGGCAGGCCGGCGCGCGCTACGCGTCGGCCTGCCCGCGTGCGGCTTACTGAAACAGGTCGAGCACCGGCCAGCCGCGGGCGGCCGCCACGGCGCGCAGTGGTGCGTCCGGGTTGGTCGCGACGGGATCGGTGACCTGTTCCAGCAGCGGCAGGTCGTTGATCGAATCGCTGTAGAAATAACTGCGCGAGAACGTGTCGAGGCGGTGGCCGAGCGAATCGAGCCATTGCTCGGTGCGCGTGATCTTGCCTTCGCGGAACGACGGCACGCCGATCGGCGCGCCCGTATAGCGCGCGGCCGGGTCGCCGCCCTCGGTGGCCAGCTCGATCGCGAGCAGGTGTTCGAAGCCGAGCGCGCGGCCGATCGGCTCGGTCACGAACGCGTTCGAGGCCGTGACGATACAGCACAGGTCGCCCGCGTCGCGATGCCGTGCGATCAATTGGCGCGCGGCCGGCAGGATCGCCGGCTCGATCACGTCGGCCATGTAGCGTGCGTGCCAGCCGTCGAGCTGTTCGCGCGAATGGCGGGCCAGCGGCGCGAGCGCGATGCGCAGGTAGCCGTCGAGATCGAGCGAGCCTGCCGCATAGTCGCGATAGAGGCGATCGATCGAGGCCACGTGATCGGCCGCGCCGTCGATGCCGAGGCGCGCGAGAAAATGCGCCCACGACTGGTCACTGTCGAGCGGCAGCAGGGTGTGATCGAGATCGAACAGCGCAAGGTGACGGCTCATGGACTTCCTGACGACGAGGGCGGACGGCGCGGCAGGCAACGCTGCGGCGGCCCGTGACCGGGCGAGCCGAAAATCGTAACGACAAATGCCCGAATCGGCAAATCAGCAAATATCTGCAACCGGCTGTCATCCGCCTGTCATCGCGGTTTGGCGGGCCGGCGCGTGGCGCTCGGCGGCACGCTGGTATTGGCGGTGTGGGATTTTGTGGCGTTTGGGCGGGCTGCGCGCTTGCGTTGGAACGTGGCGGCAGGTTTTTCGGTAACCGTTGTTTCAGCGCCGCAGATCGGCGGGTGGGTGGTGGCACCGTCGAAGCCGTTGCAGCAGCGAAAATGAAAATCGGGCACCGCATCCTCGATGCGCGTGCCCGATTTTCAGAGGATGTGGCCGGCGCGGCCAGGGGCGTTCAGCCCCGCGACGCGGCCCCGCCCGCCACGGCCGTCGCGCGCTGCGTGACGCGCGCCAGATACGCCACGCACAGCAGCGCGGCCGCCAGCAGCGCCAGCCCGTAGCCGGCCACCGCGTGCCAGCCGCCGTCCTGCCAGAACTGGCCGCCCCACGAGCCGAGCACGCTCGATCCGAGGTAATACGACAGCAGATACAGCGCCGACGCATAGCTCTTGCCGCCCTGCGCGAGCAGGCCCACCCAGCTGCTGGCCACCGAATGCGTGATGAAGAAGCCGATCGTCAGCAGCGCGATGCCGACGATCACCACCGCCAGCGCGCCGTCCAGCGTCAGCGCCACGCCCACCGCGCTGGTCAGCACGCCGCACACGATCACCGGCGCGCGGCCGAAGCGGTCGGCCAGCGCGCCGGCCGTCGACGAGGCCACGATGCCGAACACGTAGGCGCTGAAGATCAGGCCGGTGCGCGTGGCGTCGAGCGAGAACGGCGGGGCCATCAGGCGGAAGCCGGCGTAGTTGTAGACCGTGACGAACTCGCCCATCGCCAGGAAGCCGATCGCGAACACGGCCGGCAACGCGACGTGCGCGAGCTGGCGTCGCCACTGCGCGACATGCTCGCCGAGCCGCACCCCGGCGCGCGGCGCGAAATGGCGCGAGGCCGGCAGCAGCAGTGCGAAGCCCACCGCCACGGCCAGATCGATCGCGCCGATCCATTGCATCGCGGCGCGCCACGACATCCAGTCGCTCAACACGCTCATGCCGACCCGGCCGATCATCCCGCCGAACGCCGTGCCGCCGACGTAGAGGCCCATCGACAGCCCGAGCCCGCGCGGCTGGATCTCCTCGGCCAGATAGGCCATCGCGGTGGCCGGCACGCCGCCCAGCACGAAGCCTTCGAGCGCACGCGCGACCAGCACGCCGGACCAGCTCGGCATCACGGCCGCCACCAGGTTCAGCACGGCGGCCAGCGCCATCGACACGAACATCAGCCGCCGCCGGCTCAGGCGTTCGGACAGCGCGCTGGCGGCCAGGATCGAGAACGCCAGGAAGCCGGTGGCCAGCGACAGCGCCAGCGAACTCTGCGCCGCGCCGATCGAGAAGCCTTGCGAGAACAGCGGCAGCAGCGGCTGCACGCAATAGAGCAGCGAGAACGTCGAGAAGCCGGCCAGGAACAGCGCGAGGCTGATGCGGCGGTAGTCGGCGCTGCCGGGGGCGACGCGGGTGTCGGCGTCGGAGGGAAGGGCGGAGGCGGGATTCATGAGACGGAACCGGGGGACATGACGACAGCCCTGATTGTCCGCGTGGCTAGTTATACTGTCCAATATATGAAACGGATTGAAGAAAGACGTTTCACAGATATCTGACCGACCGCCTCGAACGCCTCGATCGCCAACCCGCACCGCCCATGGAACTCCGTCATCTCCGCTATTTCCTCGCGATCGCCGAGGAACTGAACGTCACGCGCGCGGCCGAGCGGCTCGGCATCGGCCAGCCGCCGCTCAGTCAGCAGATCCGCAATCTCGAACGCGAACTCGGCGTCGACCTGTTCCGGCGCACTGCGCATGGCGTGCTGCTGACCAGCGCCGGCGAGGCGTTTCGGGTGGAGGCGGTGCGCGTGCTGGAGGATGCCGCGCGCGCCCGGCGCGCGGCGCAGCAGGCCGGCAACGGCGAAACCGGCAGCCTGCGGCTCGGCTTCACGGCATCGGCCGTGTTCAACCCGGTGGTGCCGGCGTTGATCCAGCGGTTCAAGGCCGCCTACCCGGGCGTGGACGTGACGCTCGACGAGGCGAACTCGCCGAGCCTCGTGCGCCGCTTGCTCGACGAGCGGCTCGACGCCGTGTTCGTGCGGCCCGGCGCGGTGGCGGTGGCCGGCGTCGTGCTGCGGCCGTTCCCCGACGAGCCGATGAAGCTGGTGGTGCCCGCCACCCATGCGTTCGCGAAGCGGCGGCGCGTGGCGCTGGAGGCGCTGGCCGACGAGGCGTTCGTGCTGGTGCCCGGGCCGGCCGGCGCGACGCTCTATGCCGAGATCGTCGACGCGTGCCGGCGCGCCGGCTTCGCGCCGCGGCTCGCGCAGGAAGCGCCGCAAATCTCGTCGGTGATCAATCTGGTGGCGGCCGGGCTGGGGTTGTCGATCGTGCCGGCCGCGTTCGAGCAAGTGCGCGTGCAGGGCGTGCGCTATCTCGACATCGACGGCGTGCCGGCCGTCGCGCGCCTCGCGCTGGCCACGCGCGAACGCGAGCGCGAGGCGGTGGTCGCGAACCTGGTGGGCTTGCTGTAGGGCGGCGGGCGTCGCCGGCCGCCATGCGCAGCGGCGCGGCGGTCTGGAGGGCCGGTGATTAGGAGGCGCGGAAGCCCGGAAGCCCGGAAGCCCCGGAGGCTCGGAGACGCGGAGACGCGGAGACGCGGAGACGCAGAGACGCGGAGACGCGGAGACGCGGAGACCCGGAGACCCGGAGACCCGGAGACCCGGAGACCCGGAGACCCGGAGACCCGGAGACCCGGAGACCCGGAGACCCGGAGACTCGGGGACTCGGAAGCGCGGAAGCCCGGGGACCCGGCACACGGAAGCACTGGCGCCCGGAGGCGCCGCAGCTCACCAGCGTCAGAGCGGCTGGGCTTGCGTGATGCCCGAGGCGCGCACGAATTTGCCCGCGCCCAGATGATGGATCGTGTGCAGCGCGGCGTTGGCGTCGTCGAAATGCCAGTGGCCATTCGCGAACACGCGGCTGTCGGCGGCGGCCGAGACGACCTCGCAGAAACAGGTGTCGTAGGCGTCCTCGGTGTGACGCTCGGGGATCAGCCGGCATTCGAGCCAGGCCGCGCAGTTCGCCTCGATCACCGGCACGCCGAGTTCGGGGCCGGGGCGCGCATCGATGCCGTAGCGCGTGAACTTGTCCTCGTCGCGGCCGCTGGCGCTGCCCACCGCGAACGTCAGGTCGAGCGCGGCGAAGCCCGGGATCACGATGCCGAACACGCCGCTGGCCGCGATCAGCTCGCGCGTGAAGGTGTTCTTGTCGATCACCACGGCCAGGCGCGGCGGCGTGAATTCCACCGGCATCGACCACGCGGCGGCCATCACGTCGCGGCGCTCGCCGTGGCGGCTCGTGACGAGCACGGTCGGGCCGTGGTTCAGCAGGCGGCTGGCGTGGTCGAGCCTGACGGGAGCGAAATGGGTCATGTGAAAGTGAGCGGGGTGGGGGAGCGGAGAATTCTACCGGTGCGGGATGCGGCGCGCAGCAACCCGAACCCGCGGCCGGATTCGCGAATCGTCAGGTCCGGTTTATTCTCGCCCCGATTCCGGAAGTCTTATTTTGATATGCACTGAAAATGCTCATGAAAACTCAAGAAAAATGAGTAAAGCCGAGCGAATGTAAATGTCATGTTATTCAATTTCCCTCATTTGAAACGAAATGCTTCCGGAGTGGACAAGGCGCGCGCCCCGCACGGGCACGGCACGGCCGCCGCGAGGGGTGCCCCGTCGCCCTGAGCGGCGCCTTGTCCCGCTTGGCGCAGCGCCGATCGATCCGCATCGACCCGGATCGCGGGGCGGCCCGCGGGCAGGCGCGGCGGGCTCCCGATTCGGCGCCGGCCGTCGTGTTGACAGTTCGAATTTGAAACGGTTGAATGCAGCGCTAATGAAAATACGAGAGGGCAAAGATGTTCGCGAGAAAATCTTGTCGTTTGCGTTTTGTTTCATATCGAATTGGCAATTCGTCATTTGATAAGGGAATGAAATGCCGGATCGCGGCAGCCGCGCGTCTCGTTGTCCTCTTCTCTCCCGACCCGCATTTCCGGTCACCTCTTAGCCGCCACCCGCACCGGCTTACCACGCCGACGCAGGTATGCATTCGTGCGCGCCGATCGAGCGCGCTCCCGTTTCGCAGGACGCCCCTATGAATGCAGGTATTCCGCAATCCCTTCGCGCCGCCGCCTTGACTGCCGCCTCGACCGATCCGTCGACCGATTCGTCGGCCGATCCATCCGCCCGCGACGCCGAGCAGTCGGACCTTTCCTTTCAACGCATCGATCACATCGCACTGGCCGTGCGCGATCTCGAGGACGGCATCCGCCTGTTCCGCGACGTGCTCGGCTTCGAGCTGAAGCAACGCCGCCACATCAAGGGCGCGCGCACCGGCATGGTGTCCGCCGAGATGGAGATGAACGGCATCCGCTTCGTGCTGTGCCAGGGCACCGAACCGGAGTCGCAGGTCTCGAAGCTGGTGGAGCACCACGGCGTGGGCATCGCGCACGTGGCGATGGAAGTGCGGGACGTGAGCGCGGCTGTGGACAGCCTGAAGGCGCGCGGCCTCGGCTTCGACACCAACGTGATCGAGGGCGGCGGGCTCACGCAGGCGTTCTCGTCGCGCTGCGCGAACACCGGCATGAGCTTCGAGCTGATTCGCCGCAACGGCGAGGCCGGTTTCGTCGAGGACAACGTGCAGGACCTGTTCGATCAGCTCGAGCAATCGGGCAAGTACTGATCGCACGCGCGCCATCGCGTCTCGCTTCACCGTGATCGCGGCCTTCGACCGCGCCCGGCCTTCGCGCCGCGCGCGCGGCGGCGGCTGTCCCCTGTCAGCGGTACATCGAAAGGATTCATCATGGATCGCCTCCAGATCCAGTGCCGGGCGCTGGATATCTGCCCGGATGCGCTGCATGCGTTTGGCCGCGTGTTCCCCTCGTCGAAGAGCCGGTTCCTGTTCGAGAGCAGCGTGGTGGTGCCGGGTTTCTCGCGATTCACGTTCATGGGCGACGCGCACGGCCCGCTCGGCGAAACCGTCACCTACGATCTGGCCGCGCGCTCGGTCACCATCGAGCGCGCCGGCGGCACCGAGGTGGCGCAGGTCGACAGCCTGTTCGACTGGCTCAAGGCGCGGCTCGACGCGCAGCGCATCGAGGCCGCCGCCGAGCTGCCGTTCGACTTCAACCTCGGCTACGCGGGCGTGTTCGGCTACGAGCTGAAGGGCGAGACCACCGGCTCGCGGGCGTGGCGCTCCGATACGCACGACGCGGCGTTCATCTTCGCCACGCGGCTGGTGGCGATCGACCATCTCGAACGCAAGACCTGGCTGCTGCACCTGAGCGGCGACGCCGCCGGGCGCGCGCAGGCCGACGCGTGGATCGAGCGCACGCAGGCCGCGCTCGAGGCGAGCGTCGAGCTGCCCGCTCCAGCCGCTCCTGCCGTTCCTGCCGCGCGCAGCGAAATTGTGCCGCGCCGCAAGCTCACGCTGGGCGAGGTCGAGGCGTGGATCGCGAAGCACGCCTCGATGCGCCACGACCGGCCCACCTATATCGCGAAGATCCGCGAGGCGCTGGCCGAGATCGTCGACGGCGAGAGCTACGAGATCTGCATGACCAACCTGATCACGTTCGCGTTCGAGCGCCCGGCCTTCGATCTGTACCGCGCCATGCGCGAGCTGTCGCCGGCGCCGCACGCGGCCTATTTCGACATCGGCGGCTTCGCGCACGTGGGCGCGTCGCCCGAGCGCTTCCTGAGCGTCGATCGCCACGGCCACGCCGAGGCCAAGCCGATCAAGGGCACCCGCCCGCGCGGCCGCAATCCCGACGAAGACGCGGCGCTGATCGCCGAGCTGGCCGCCAGCGAGAAGGATCGCGCCGAGAACCTGATGATCGTGGATCTGCTGCGCAACGATCTCGGCCAGGTCAGCCGGATCGGCTCGGTGCACGTGCCGAAGCTGTTCGACGTGGAGACCTATTCGCACGTGCACCAACTGGTGTCGACCGTGCGCGGCACGCTGAAGGCGGGCGTGTCGGGCGTGGACTGCCTGCGCGCCGCGTTCCCCGGCGGCTCGATGACGGGCGCGCCGAAGCAGCGCACGATGGAGATCATCGACCGGCTCGAAGGCGGCGCGCGCGGCATCTATTCGGGCGCGCTCGGCTGGTTCGGGCTGTCGGGCGCCTGCGATTTCAACATCGTGATCCGCTCGGTGACGCTGCATGGCGGGCGCGCGCAGCTCGGCGTGGGCGGCGCGATCACCGCGCTGTCGGATCCGGCCGAGGAATTCGACGAGACGATCGTGAAGGCGCGCGGCGTGATCGAGGCGGTGGAGCGCCTGGCGGCCGAGGACGCCGCGCTCGCCACGCAGGGCGTGGGCAAGCGCGCGACGCCGCCCGCGCAGCGGCCCGGCGCGACGCGCCGTTCCGCCGACGCCACCGCGCTCTGAAGCCGGCCGGCGCAGCCTCGCGCGTCGTGTCCATCGGGCCCGGCGTGCATGACATGAATAACGCGCACGCGACAACATGAAACGCCGCGCGGCCGCTTCGTGCATCACGAGCATCGCCGCGCGGCACGAAGGAGAGACAGCTTGAACCACACAGTCCTGCCGGGCGACAGCCTTCCGCTCACCGCCGCGCAACGCGAAATCTGGTTCGATCAGGCCGTGCACGGCGACGCGCCGGTCTACAAGATCGGCGGCTATACGCATATCGCGGGGCCGGTGGAGGTGGACCGGTTCGAGCGCGCGGTGAACCTGCTGGTGGCCCGGCACGACGCGCTGCGGCTCGTGCCGGTGACGGGCGCGCAGGCGAGTGCGGGGGCGGGTGAATCCGGCGGTGAATCCGGTGACGATGCCGACGGCGTGCCGCGCCAGATGATCGCGCCGGTCATGACGGTGCGGGTGCCGCTGCACGATTTCTCCGGCGAGGCCGATCCGGCCGGCGCCGCGCGCGACTGGGCGCGGCAGTGTCTGGCCGAGCCGTTTCCGCTCGACGGCGCCGCGCCGCTGTTCCGCTTCGCGCTGGCGAAGATCGACGACGCGCGCTTCCTGTTCACGCTGAATTTCCATCACCTGATCGTCGACGGCTGGGCGATCGGCCTGCTGGTGGATTCGCTCGCGCGCATCTACACGGCGCTGTCGAACGGCGAGTCGCCCGACCTCGATGCGCCCTCGTATGCCGAGTTCGTCGAGCAGGACCGCGCGTTGCGCGACTCGCCGCAATTCGAGCGGCACCGCGCGTACTGGCTCGACAAGTACCGCACCACGCCCGATCCGCTGTTCGCGCCGCGCTTTCGCGAGCGCTTCGCGGGCGGCGTCGCGCCGGCCGGGCATCACGCGCTGTGCCTGCCGCGCGCGTTCTACGAGCGGATCGAGGGCTTCGCCCGCGAGCATGCGTCCACGCCGTTCCACGTGATGCTGGGGCTGCTGACCGTGTATTTCGCGCGTACCACGCAGCGCGACGATCTGGCGATCGGGCTGCCGATCCTGAACCGCTCGAACGCGCGGATGCGGCAGACGGCCGGCATGTTTACCGGCGTGAGCGCGGTGCGGCTGCGGTTCGATCCGGCGCTGCGCTTCGACGCGCTGCTGAAGGCGATCGCGCAGACGCTGAAGCAGGACTATCGCCACCAGCGCTTTCCGATCAGCGAACTGAATCGCGCGCTCGGCTTGTTGCAGGCGCAACGGGCCCAGGTGTTCGACATCTCGGTGTCGTACGAGCGCGACGATTACGACATGCGCTTCGGCGACGCGCCGGCGCAGGTTCACATGTTCTCGAACGGGCATGAGCAGTTGCCGCTGGCGCTGCATATCCGCGAGAACCGCTTCGACGAGAACGCGTGGGTGCATTTCATGTACAACCGCGCGTATTTCGAGGATGCCGACATCGAGGCGGTGGGCGCGCGTTTCTCGCATCTGCTTGAGCAGGTGCTGGAGGACGGGAGCATTCCGGTGGCGGCGCTGCAATTGCCGACGCCGGACGAGGTCGGGCAATTGGCGGCGTGGAACGACGCAGCGCAGCGGGCGGCGTTCGCGCAGGATGCGCCGATTCATCGCTTGTTCGAGGCGCGGGTGGTGGAGTGGCCCGAGGCGGTGGCGGTCGAATTCGGGGCGCAACGGCTGACCTATGCCGAGTTGAATGCGCGGGCGAACCGGCTCGCGCATGCGCTGATCGCGCAGGGCGTGCGGGTGGATGATCGCGTGGCGATCTGTGTTGAGCGCGGGCTGGGGATGCTGGTGGGGATTCTCGGCGTGCTGAAGGCGGGGGCGGGGTATGTGCCGCTCGATCCGGCCTATCCGGCGGATCGGCTCGCGTACACGCTGCGCGACAGCGCGCCGGTGGCGGTGCTGGTGCAAGCCGATACGCGCGACGTGCTGGTGGAAGTGGAAGCGCCGGTCATCGATATCGATGTGGCGACGGCGGAAGGTGCCATCGACAACCCGGATGTGGCCGGTTTGAGCGCGGATAGCCTTGCCTATGTGATCTACACGTCGGGTTCGACCGGTCAGCCGAAGGGCGTGATGATCGAGCATCGCAACGTCACGCGGCTGTTCTCGGCGACCGATGCCTGGTACGGGTTCGACCACACCGATACCTGGGCGCTGTTCCATTCGTTCGCGTTCGACTTTTCCGTATGGGAAATATGGGGGGCGCTGCTGCACGGCGGACGCTTGGTGGTGGTGCCGAAGCTGGTCAGCCGTTCGCCGCAGGAATGCTATGCATTGCTTTGCGAAGCGGGCGTGACGGTACTGAACCAGACGCCGAGCGCGTTCCGTCAGTTGATCGCGGCGCAGGCGGAAAGCAATCGGACGCATCAACTTCGTTACGTCGTGTTTGGCGGCGAGGCGCTGGAAGTGGGCATGCTGCGCCCGTGGTACGACGACGCGCGCAATACGGCCTGCCAGCTTGTGAACATGTACGGCATCACCGAAACCACGGTGCACGTAACGTACTGGCCGCTGCAGGTGAACGGCGGCGGCACGCCCGCGAGCATCGGGCGGCCGATTCCGGATCTGTCCGCCTACGTGGTGGACGGGAACCTGAACCCGATGCCGATCGGCGTGCCGGGCGAGCTTTGCATCGGCGGTGCGGGCGTCGCACGTGGCTACCTGAATCAGCCGGAGTTGACGGCGAAGCGCTTCATCCGCAATCCGTTCGGCACGAACGAACAGGATCGCCTGTATCGCACGGGCGATCTCGCGCGGTTCTTGCCCGATGGCACGCTGGAATACCTCGGCCGGATCGACACGCAGGTAAAGATTCGCGGCTTCCGCATCGAACTGGGTGAAATCGAATCGGCGTTGTCGGCGTTGGACGGCGTGCGCGAGGCGCTGGTCATCGCGCGCGAAGACGAACCGGGCGACAAGCGATTGGTGGCCTACTACGTCATCGATCCAGACCAGACAAAAACCGACAGCGCCACGTTGCGTACCGGCCTGAGCCGCACGCTCCCGGACTTCATGCTGCCGTCGGCATTCGTCGCATTGGAGCGATTCCCGCTGACGGCGAACGGCAAGGTGGATCGCGCCGCGCTGCCGAAGCCTGCGCAATCGGTCGATACACAACATTACGTGGCGCCGCGCACCTCGATCGAGGAACGTCTTGCGGCGATCTGGGCGCAGGTGCTGCGTCTGGATCAGGTCGGCATCCACGACAACTTCTTTGCGGCTGGCGGCGATTCGATCCGCGCCGTGTCGGTGCTGTCGAAGGCCAAGGCACAAGGGCTCGATTTCGCGCTGGTGGATCTGTTCACGCAACAGACGATCGCGAACCTCGCGCAAGCGCTGTCGACCGACGACGTGAGCGCCTCGCATGCCAGCGACGCACTCGCGCTTTCCGAAGCCGATCGTGCGCGCCTGCCAGCCGGCATTGAGGATGCCTATCCGTTGACCTTCCTGCAACGCGGGATGGTGTATCACAATCAGCAGGCATCGGAAAACGCGGCGCTCTACCACGACGTGTTCAGCTATCACTTCGACGTGCCGGCCTGGAACGAAGCCGCGTTCCGTGCCGCGCTCGCGGCGCTGGTGACGCGCCATCCGGTGCTGCGCACGGCGTTCGATTTCGATCGTTTCGACGAACCGCTGCAACTCGTGCATGCCACGGGCGAGGTGCCGCTCACGGTGATCGATCAGTCCGCGCTCGAACCGGCGCAGCAGGACGCCGCGATCGACGCCTTCATCGAGGCCGAGCGCAAGACGCGCGTGGCGCTCGACGTCGCGCCGCTGCTGCGCGTGTTCGTACATGTGAGAGGCGAGCGCGAGATCCAGTACACGCCGAGCTTCCATCACGCGATTCTCGACGGCTGGAGCGTGGCGTCGCTGAACACCGAACTGTTCGACACCTACCTGTCGCTGCTGACGGCCGAGCCGGGCCAGTTGCGCGCGGCTGCGCCGCTGCTGGCGCGCACGCCGCGCAGCGCGGTGGAGGCCGAGCGCAGCGCGCTGGCCTCGCCGCGACACCGCGAATTCTGGCGCCGCTATCTGTCCGGCTATTCGTTCAGCGGCCTGCCGCCCGCCGAAGCGGGCGCAGGCCCCGATGCGGTGCGCCCGGAACTGAGCGTGGTGGTGAGCGAGGTGCTGCGCGGGAAGCTGCGGGGCGTGGCGAACGCGCTCGGCGTGCCGATGCGCAGCGTGCTGCTCGCGGCGCACTTGCGCGTGCTCGCGATGATCTCGGGCAAGACCGACGTGACGAGCGGCCTGGTGTCGAACGTGCGTCAAGAACAGGACGACGGCGAGAAGGTGCTGGGCCTGTTCCTGAACACGCTGCCGGTGCGGCTCGACGTGGTGGCGTCGAGCTGGGCCGAACTGATCCGCGGCACGTTCCGCAGCGAACTCGAGGTGATCCGCCACCGCCACTATCCGTATTTCCAGCTTCAACTCGACAACGATCGCGCGGCGCTGTACGAGGTGGCGTTCAACTACGTGAACTTCCACGTCTACGAATCGCTGGCCCGCAACGAAGGCTTCGCGCTGCGCCGTTGGCACGGCTTCGAGGCGACCAATTTCGGCCTGCTGGTGAATTTCGCCGACATGGCGGACGGGCTCACGGTGGACGTGAAGATCGACCCGACGCGGCTGTCGCGCGAGCAGGGCGAGCGTGCGCTCGGTTACTACCTCGCGGCGCTCGATGCGATCGCGGCCGATGTGGAGGCCGCGCATGAGCGGGCGGATCTGCTGTCGGCGGCGGAGCGGCGGCAAGTGGTGGAGGCGTGGAATGCGGACGCGCGCGAGGCGGCGTTTGCGCAGGATGCGCCGATTCATCGCTTGTTCGAGGCGCGGGTGGCGGAGCGGCCCGAGGCGGTGGCGGTCGAGTTCGGGGCGCAACGGCTGACTTACGCGGAGTTGAACGCACGCGCGAACCGGCTCGCGCATGCGCTGATCGGGCAGGGCGTGCGGGTGGATGATCGCGTGGCGATCTGCGTGGAGCGCGGGCTGGGGATGCTGGTGGGGATTCTCGGCGTGCTGAAGGCGGGGGCGGGATATGTGCCGCTCGATCCGGCCTATCCGGCGGATCGGCTCGCGTACACGCTGCGCGACAGCGCGCCGGTGGCAGTGCTGGTGCAGGCCGATACGCGTGACGTGCTGGTGGAAGTGGAAGCGCCGGTCATCGATATCGATGTGGCGACGGCGGAAGGTTCGATCGACAACCCGGATGTGGCCGGCGTCAGCGCGGATAGCCTCGCCTATGTGATCTACACGTCGGGCTCGACCGGTCAGCCGAAGGGCGTGATGATCGAGCATCGCAACGTCACGCGGCTGTTCTCGGCGACCGATGCCTGGTACGGGTTCGACCACACCGATACCTGGGCGTTGTTCCATTCATTCGCCTTCGACTTTTCCGTATGGGAAATCTGGGGTGCGTTGCTGCATGGCGGGCGCTTGGTCGTGGTGCCGAAGCTGGTCAGCCGTTCGCCGCAGGAATGCTATGCATTGCTGTGCGAAGCAGGCGTGACGGTGCTCAATCAGACGCCGAGTGCGTTCCGTCAATTGATCGCGGCACAGGCGGAAAGCAATCGGACGCATCAACTTCGTTACGTCGTGTTTGGTGGCGAGGCGCTGGAAGTGGGCATGCTGCGCCCGTGGTACGACGACGCGCGCAATGCCGCCTGCCAGCTTGTGAACATGTACGGCATCACCGAAACCACGGTGCACGTAACGTACTGGCCGCTGCAGGCGAACGGCGGCGGCACGCCCGCGAGCATCGGGCGGCCGATTCCGGACCTGTCCGCGTATGTGGTGGACGCGAACCTGAACCCGATGCCGATCGGCGTGCCGGGCGAGCTTTGCATCGGCGGTGCGGGCGTGGCGCGCGGCTATCTGAATCAGCCGGAACTGACGGCGAAGCGCTTCGTCCGCAATCCATTCGGCACGAGCGAACGGGATCGTCTGTATCGCACGGGCGATCTCGCGCGATTCCTGCCCGATGGCACGCTGGAATACCTCGGCCGGATCGACACGCAGGTGAAGATTCGCGGCTTCCGGATCGAATTGGGTGAAATCGAATCGGCGTTGTCGGCGCTGGATGGCGTGCGCGAAGCGTTGGTCATCGCGCGCGAAGACGAACCGGGCGACAAACGGTTGGTGGCTTACTACGTCATCGATCCGGATCAAGCGCAAACCGACAGCGCCGCGTTGCGTACCGGCTTGAGCCGCACACTCCCGGATTTCATGTTGCCGTCGGCCTTTGTCGCATTGGAGCGGTTCCCGCTGACGGCGAACGGCAAGGTGGATCGCGCCGCGCTGCCGAAGCCTGCGCAATCGGTCGATACGCGGCATTACGTGGCGCCCCGCACCTCGATCGAGGAACGTCTTGCGGCGATCTGGGCGCAGGTGCTGCGTCTGGATCAGGTCGGCATCCACGACAATTTCTTTGCGGCCGGCGGCGATTCGATCCGCGCCGTGTCGGTGCTGTCGAAGGCCAAGGCACAAGGGCTCGATTTCGCGCTGGTGGACCTGTTCACGCAACAGACGATCGCGAACCTCGCGCAAGCGCTCTCGACCGACGACGTCAGCGCCTCGCACGCCAGCGACGCGCTCGCACTCAGCGAAGCCGATCGTGCGCGTCTGCCAGCCGGCATTGAGGATGCCTATCCGTTGACCTTCCTGCAGCGCGGGATGGTGTATCACAACGAACAGGCGGCCGACGATGCGTCCGTCTACCACGACGTATTCAGCTATCGCTTCGGCGTGCCGGCCTGGAACGAAGCGGCCTTCCGCGCCGCGCTCGCGGCGCTGGTGGCGCGCCATCCGGTGCTGCGCACGGCCTTCGATTTCGAGCGCTTCAGCGAGCCGATGCAACTGGTGTTCGCCACCGGCGAGGTGCCGCTCGCCACGATCGATCTCGGCATGCACGACGAAGCGGAGCAGGAACGCCGCATCGTCGAATTCGTGGAAGCCGAGCGCAAGACGCGCGTGGCGCTCGACGCCGCGCCGCTGCTGCGCGTGTTCGTGCATGTGCGGGGCGAGCGCGAGATCCAGTACACGCCGAGCTTCCATCACGCGATCCTCGACGGCTGGAGCGTGGCGTCGCTGAACACCGAACTGTTCGACACCTACCTGTCATTGCTGGCGGCCGAACCGGGCCAGTTACGCGCGGCCGCACTGCCGCCGCTGGCACGCACGCCGCGCAGCGCGGTAGAGGCCGAGCGCAGCGCGCTGGCCTCGCCGCGACACCGCGAATTCTGGCGCCGCTATCTGTCCGGCTACACGTTCAGCGCCTTGCCGCCGGCCGAGCCGGTGGGCGATCCGTCCGCGCCGAAGCCGCCGCTGATCGCCGCGATCGACGAACCGGTGCGCGAGCGCCTGCGCGGCGTGGCCAACGCGCTCGGGGTGCCGATGCGCAGCGTGGTGCTTGCGGCGCACCTGCGCGTGCTGGCGATGATTGCGGGCAAGACCGACGTGACCAGCGGCCTGGTGTCGAACGTGCGCCAGGAGCAGGACGACGGCGAGAAGGTGCTGGGCCTGTTCCTGAACACGCTGCCGATGCGGCTCGACCTCGTGGCTTCCAGTTGGGCCGAACTGATCCGCAGCACGTTCCGCAGCGAACTGGAGGTGATCCGCCATCGCCACTATCCGTATTTCCAGCTTCAACTCGACAACGACCGCGCCGCGCTGTACGAGGTGGTGTTCAACTATGTGAACTTCCATGTGTACGAGGCGCTCGAGCGCAACGCGGGCTTCGAGGCCCGCGGCGGCCACGGCTTCGAGGCGACCAACTTCGCGCTCGGCGTGAACGTATCGGACACGGCCGCCGCGCTCACCGTCGAGCTGAAGATCGACGGCGCGCGGCTCGCGCCGGCCCAGGGCGCGCGCATCCTCGGCTATTACGTGGCGGCGCTCGATGCGATCGCCGCCGATCCGCAGGCCGATCACGCTCACGCCAGCTTGCTGTCCGCCGCCGAGCGCGACCAGTTGCTGCGAACGTGGAACGACACGGACGTGCTGTTCCCGCGCGAGGCCTGCCTGCACGAGCTGGTCGAGGCGCGCGTGGCCGAACGTCCCCACGCGATCGCGGTGGAGGACGCGCACGAGCAACTGAGCTACGCCGAGCTGAACGCGCGCGCCAACCGTCTCGCGCACCGGCTGCGTGCGCTGGGCGTGGCGCCCGACGATCGGGTGGCGCTGTGCCTCGAACGCAGTGCCTCGATCGTGGTGGCGATCCTGGCCGTGATGAAGGCCGGCGGCGCCTATGTGCCGCTCGATCCCGCCTATCCGGCCGAGCGGCTGGCCCACATGCTGGCCGACAGCGCGCCGGTGGCGGCGCTGACCGACAGCCGCTCGCGCGCGCGGCTCGCGGGCCTGCCCGACGCGGTGCCGGTGCTCGAACTGGACACGCTGGCCGCGCTGCGGGCGGACGACCCGGCCGGCAATGCGAACCTGCCCGCGCAGGCGGCCGGCCTGAACGCTCGCCACCTGGCCTACGTGATCTACACCTCGGGCTCCACCGGCACGCCGAAGGGCGTGATGGTCGAGCATCGCGGCCTGGTGAATCTCGCGCAGGCGCAGATCGCCTGCTTCGGCGTGCAGCCCGACAGCCGCGTGCTGCAGTTCGCATCGGCCAGCTTCGACGCGAGCATCTCCGAGATCGTGATGGCGCTGTGCGCCGGCGCGGCCGTGCATGTGCCGCCCGACGCGATCCGTCACGACCGGGTCGCGTTGTGGCGCTACCTCGACGCGCACGCGATCACCCACGCCACCTTGCCGCCCGCGCTGCTGCAGGACGGCGAGGGCCTGCCCGCGATCGACGCGCGGCCCACGCTGGTGCTGGCCGGCGAGGCGCCCGGCGCGGCGCTGTTCCGCGCCCTGGCGGCCCGGGCCGTGCTGTTCAACGGCTATGGCCCGACCGAGAACACCGTGTGCGCGACCGTCTGGCCGTGCCCGCCCGACTTCGACGGCGACACGCCGCCGATCGGCCGCCCGGTGGGCAACGTGCGCCTCTATCTGCTCGACGCGCACGGCCAGCCGGCGCCGCTCGGCACCGAGGGCGAGCTGTATGTGGGCGGCGTGGGCGTGGCGCGCGGCTATCTGAACCGCCCCGAGTTGAGCGCGCAGCGCTTCCTGGCCGATCCGTTCCACGATGCGCCGGGCGCACGCATGTACCGCACCGGCGATCTCGCGCGCTACCGGGCCGACGGCTCGCTGGTGTTCCTCGGCCGCAACGACGATCAGGTGAAGATCCGCGGCTTCCGTATCGAGCTTGGCGAGATCGAGGCGCGGCTGGCCGAGCGCGACGACGTGCACGCGGTGGCGGTGATCGTGCGCGAGGACACGCCCGGCGATCGCCGCCTGGTGGCCTATTACGCCGGCCCGGCCAGTGTGGACGCGCTGCGCACGCACGCGGCGGACCGGCTGCCGCGCCACATGGTGCCGGCCGCCTGGGTGGCGCTCGACACGCTGCCGCTCACCGTGAACGGCAAGCTCGATCGCCGCGCGCTGCCGACGCCGGACGACTCCGCCTACGGCCGCCGCGACTACGCGGCGCCACAGGGCGAGGCCGAACGCGCGCTGGCCGCCGCCTGGGCGGAAGTGCTCGGCGTGGCCGAGGTGAGCCGCCACGACAACTTTTTCGAGCTGGGCGGCCATTCGCTGCTGGCGGTACGGCTGGTCGGCCGGCTGCGCGAGGCCGGGCGCGATACCGACATCCCGGCGCTGTTCGGCGCGCCCACGCTGGCCGATCTGGCCGCCACGCTGCGCGTGGCCGCCGAGTTCGAGATTGCGCCGAACCGGATTCCGGCCGACGCGAGCCGACTCGATCCGTCGATGCTGAGCCTCGTGGAGCTGACGCAGCGCGAGATCGACGCGATCGTGGCCGGCGTGCCGGGCGGCGCGGCGAACGTGCAGGACATCTATCCGCTCGCGCCGTTGCAGGAAGGCATGCTGTATCACCATCTGGCGCAGACCGTGGGCGACGCCTACCTGTCGCGCGTGCGCTTCGGCTTTGAGACGCGCGAGCATCTGCTGCGCTTCGCGGGCGCGTTGCAGGCCGCGGTGACGCGTCACGACGTGCTGCGCACCGGCATCGCCTGGGAAGGCCTGCGCGAGCCGGTGCAGGTGGTGCGGCGCGCGGCGACGCTGTCGGTCGAGGAAGTGGTGGATCTCGACCCGGCCGCCGACATCGGCGAGCAGTTGCAGCAGCGCCACGATCCGCGCCATTACCGCCTCGACCTGCGCCATGCGCCGCCGATGGCGGTGCGCTACGCGCACGATCCGGTCAACGGCAACTGGGTGCTGCTGCTGCTCACGCATCACATCGCGCTCGATCACACCGACATCGCGATCCTGCTGCGCGAGGTAGCGGCCTGGCTCGACGGCAGCTGGCACGCGCTGCCGCCGCCGCCGCCGTTCCGCGACCACGTGGCCCGCTCGCGGCTGGCCGGGCGCGGCCCGGCCAGCGAGGCGTTTTTCCGCGAGATGCTCGGCGACATCGACGAACCCACGCTGCCTTACGGCCTCGCCAACGTGGACGGCGAAACCGACGCGAACGGCGAACCCACGCCGGTGCGCACCGCCGCCGTGGAACTGGCGCCCGAGCTGGCCGCGCGGCTGCGCGAGCAGGCTCGCCAACTGGGCGTGAGCGTGGCGAGCCTGTTCCACCTCGCCTGGGGGCACGTGGTCGGCAAGCTGTCCGGCCGCGAGGACGTGGTGTTCGGCACCGTGCTGCTCGGCCGCTGGCAGGGCGGCACGCGCGCCGAGCAGGTCATGGGGCTGTTCATCAACACGCTGCCGGTGCGCGTGGAGGCGGGCGCCGCCGGCGTGCGCGACGCGGCGCTGCGCACCCATCGCCGGCTGGCCGACCTGATGGGCCACGAACACGCATCGCTGGCGTTCGCGCAGCGCTGCAGCGGCGTGGCCGCGCCCGCGCCGCTGTTCAGCGCGCTGCTGAACTTCCGCCACAGCGCGGACGGCACCGTGATCGACGGCGGCGCGATTCCGGGCTGGCAGGGCATCGACGTGGTCGACGGCGAGGAACGCACCCATTACCCGTGCGCACTGAGCGTGGACGATCTGGGCGAGGGCTTCCGCCTGACCGCGCAACTCGTCGCGCCGCACGACGCGGCGCGCGTGTGCGCCTATCTGGCGCGCAGCGTGGCCAGCCTGGTCGCCGCGCTCGACGACGCGCCGGCCACGCCGGTGCGCGAGCTGGCCTGGCTGCCCGAGGCGGAACGCCGGGAGCTGATCGAAGGCTGGAACGCGACCGACGCGGCGTGCCCGTTCGATACCGGCGTGCACACGCTGTTCGAGCAGCAGGCGGCGCGCACGCCGCACGCGCAGGCGCTGGCCGACGGCGCGCGCACGCTCGATTACGCCGGGCTCGACGCGCGCGCCAACCGGCTCGCGCGCCGGCTCGCCGCGCTCGGCGTGGCGCCGGGCGAGCGCGTGGCGATCCTGCTCGCCCGCTCGATCGAGCTGGTGGTGGCGGAGCTGGCCGTGCTGAAGTGCGGCGCGGTGTACGTGCCGCTCGACCGCAACGCGCCGGCCGATCGGCAGGCCTTCATGCTGGCCGATTGCGGCGCGCGCTGCCTGCTGACGCTGGGCGGTCAGGCGGTGCCCGACGTGCCGCAGGTGCGGCGCGTCGATCTGGACGCTTCATCGGCCGGGTACGAAGGCGAGCACGACAGCGCGCACGACAGCGTGCACGACAGCACACCGGCCCCGTCGCATCCGGGCGGTGGCGATCGTCCGGCCTACATCATGTACACCTCGGGATCGACCGGCACGCCGAAGGGCGTGATCATCGCGCATCGCGGCATCGCGCGGCTGGTGATCCACAACGGCTATGCGGAATTCGACGCGCGCGACCGCATCGCCTTCACCTCGAACCCGGCCTTCGACGCCAGCACGATGGAAGTGTGGAACGCGTTGCTGCACGGCGCGTGCCTCGTGATCGTGCCGCACGACGACCTGCTGCAGGCGCCGCGCCTCGCCGCGCTGCTCACGCGCGAGCGCGTGAGCGTGCTGCACCTGGTGGCGGGCCTCCTCAGCGCCTACGCCGACGCGCTCGCGCCGGTGTTCCCGGCGCTGCGCTACCTGCTGACCGGCGGCGACGCGGCCGACGTGCGGGCGGTGCGCCGCATCATGGAGCACGCCGCGCCGCAGCATCTCG